>DBMH01000089.1:0-1634 GCA_002297645.1 Rhodanobacteraceae bacterium UBA703
TTCCTCGACCGCGTCCATCGCGGCGACCCAGTGGTAGCCGAAACGGAACACGGTACGGATGCACTGCTGTTCCTTGCCGGTGTCGTCGAGCACGCGGCGCGCCGACAGCACCGTCTGGCCGAGCAGGCCGTCGGTGATGTCGGCGCGGCCCCACACGGCCGCGATCAGCTCGTCGCGGCCGACNNGACCGCGCGGTCGCGATGCTCGATCAGGTAGACGATGCAGTCGAACGCGCGCGGCGGTACCGGTACCGGCACGCCGTTGCGACGCAGCTCGCGCGTCGCCGCATCGAGCCGGAAGTCGCCGAAACGGTAGAGGTGAGGCATCTCGCCAGTATCGCGTCAATCGCGAGGCGGCGGAACGTTACGAGCGGGGAGTGCCGGAGCTGCTTCCCGCGCTCGCCGCGCGGGCGCCGGCGCGTGCTTCAGCGGTGCAGGTGGCCGGCGGCTTCCGGCTGGTAGCTGATCGCGGCGATGCGCAGCGCGACCTGGCGTCCGCCCGGCATCGGCCAGCGGATCGTTTCGCCGACCCGCAGGCCGAGGATCGCGCTGCCGACCGGGGCGAGCACGGACACCTTGCCGGGATCGCCGTCGGCGTCGCGCGGGTAGACCAGGGTCAGCTGGTGCTCTTCGTGGGTGCCTTCGTCGATGACCTTGACGGTCGAGTTCATCGTGACAACGTCGGCCGGCATGTCCTTCGGATCGAGGATCGAGGCGCGCATGATCTCGGCGCGCAGGGCCTCGGCGCCGGGAAACTGGCGATAGGCCGGCGATTCGAGCAGCGCTTCGATGCGCTCGAGGTCGAGGCTGGAAACGACGATGGGGGGTGTTGCGGTTTTCATGGATGCTCCATGCGGACGATTCTTGGAGGGGGAAGGAAATGTCGCGACCGTAGCCGATCGCGGGGGCTTTCTCAAACGCCGGGAGGCGTCGCGCGGGTCGCGCCGTCGGCCTTGAACAGTTCCTGCGGCAAGGCGCGGAACACGTCGGCGATGCGCTGCAACAACGGCGCGATGGCGGAGCTGCGCCGCCACATCATCGCGATGCGGCGATGCGGCGGGTTTCCGCGGAATCCGGCCAGGTGGATGTTGGCCGACGGGGCGACCGGCGGCTTCACCGCCAGGGCCGGCAGGAGCGTGATGCCGACACCCGCGGCGACCATCTGGCGCAGGGTCTCGAGGCTCGTGGCACGGAATCCGCTGCGTTCGCCGGCGCCGGCGAGATGGCAGACCTCGAGCGCCTGGTCGCGCAGGCAGTGCCCGTCCTCGAGCAGGAGCAGGTCCTGGTCGGCGAGGTCGCCGAGCTTCAGCGAGTCCCGCGTCGCCAGCGCATGCCCGTCCGGCACGGCCAGGACGAAGTCTTCCTCGAACAGGAATTCCTGGTGCAACTGGTCGTCGTGGACGGGTTGGGCGAGCACGCCGGCGTCCAGGCGACCTTCGCGCAGCAGGTTCAGCACGACTTCGGTCTTTTCTTCGGTCAGCAGCAGTTCGAGGCGAGGGAAGCGTTCGCGCAGCGCGGGAATCACGTGCGGCAGCAGGTAAGGGCCGAGCGTCGGGAAGATGCCGAGGCGTACCGTGCCCGATTCCGGATCGGCGGTGCGGCGTGCGACCGCGCGGATCTGCTCGATCTCGCTCA
>DBMH01000089.1:1697-2550 GCA_002297645.1 Rhodanobacteraceae bacterium UBA703
CAGCGTCGGCTGGCTCACGAAGCTGGCTTCGGCGGCGCGGCCGAAGTGCTTGTGTTCCGCCAGGGCGACCAGGTACTGGAGATCGCGAAGATTCATTTCGTCATTGAAGCACCCGATGGATTCGAGATCAATGATCGACGCGGAAGATGGATGGCGGAGCCTTTTTCGCAGGCGGCGCGGCGATCCGGCGCAAGGGCCGGACGGGGCTCGATGTTTCCGCGCCGCGCTCGACGACCACCGAAAAGACGCGCTCGGAAGCGCAGGCGCCCCCCGGTGATCCGGGAGTCGCCTCGCACGGCGAGCGGGCGCCGACGCGCCGGTTAAGATGCGGTGCGATGGGAGGGCCCCGCCGAAGACGCCGCAGGGCGTGGGAGCGATGCGACGGCGTCGACCCCGCAGCGGACTTCCTCGCGTTGCACCAGCCCGCCTCGCGCACTCAAGGAGAGTCCATGCGTCATTCGTTCCGCTTCGCACCCTTCGCGCTGTTGGCGGCGATCACCCTGGCGCAGGCCGAGCCGGCCGTGCCGACCCCGCTGGAGCCGTGGCGCGGCTGGGTGCTGCAGGAGCAGGCGTTTCGCGCCTGCCCGCTGATCGCCGGCAAGGCCGGCGCGGCGGCCGAGGATTTCCTCTGCGCGTGGCCCGGCGTGATGAACCTCGTCGTCGACGCGAGCGGCGCCAGCGTGTCGCAGCGCTGGCGGGTCGACGCCGACACCTGGATCCCGTTGCCGGGGGACCCCGAGCATTGGCCGCAGCAGGTCACGGTCGACGGCCAGGCGGTTCCCGTCGTCGATCGCGACGGCCCGATGCTGCGTCTTGCCACCGGCAGCCACGAACTGCGCGCCCACATTCCCTG
>DBMH01000306.1:0-3170 GCA_002297645.1 Rhodanobacteraceae bacterium UBA703
CGGCCGCGCGTTTTTCCTTTCTTGCGGCCCGCTTGCCGGGCACGGAAGAGCGCGTAGACTCGCCGCGATCATGGACGTCGCCGCCGACCCCTTTCCCCTTTCCCGCCGCCGCGCGTGGCTGCTGGTCTTCCTCGTGCTGCTCTACGCCTGCCTGTTGCAGGGCGTGAGACCGCTCTATTCGCCGGACGAGGGGCGCTATACGAACGTGGCGCTCGGCATGATCGACAGCGGCGACTGGCTGCGCCCGCACCTGCATCCGGAGGTACGGCACTGGTCGAAGCCGCCGCTGACCTACTGGGCGATCGGGGCGAGCATCGTCACCTTCGGGCGCCACGAAATGGCCGCGCGCCTGCCTTCGGCGCTGGCGTTCGGCTGCACGATCCTGCTGCTGTACCGGCTCGGCCGGCGCCTCGTGCCGGTGCAGCCGTGGCTGCCGGCCTTGATCTACGCGAGCTTCGCGTTCCCGTCCCTCGCCTCGAACCTCGTCACGACCGACACGCTGCTCGCCCTGTGGGAAGCATTGCAGGTCGTCGCCTTCGTCGAACTGTGGCATGCGGCGACGCCACGCGCCGCGCGCCACGCACGGCTGCTGCTCGGCCTCGCCATGGGGCTCGCGTTCCTGACCAAGGGACCGCCCGGCCTGCTCGCGTTCGCCGCCTGCCTCCTCTTCGCGTTCTGGAGCGCCGGCTGGAGCGGCCTGCGCCGGGTGTTCGGCTGGGACGCGCTGCTGGTGTTCCTCGTCGTCGGCGGCACCTGGTACGCCGTCGTCGCCTGGCAGGAGCCCGGCGTGCTGCGGTATTTCCTCGTCGAGGAAGTCGTCAATCGCGTCGCCAGCGACAAGATGCACCGCAACGCGGAATGGTATGGCGCGTTCAAGGTCTACCTGCCGACCCTGCTGCTCGGCACCTTGCCGTGGCTGCCGGTGCTGCTGGCCGGGGCCTGGCGGCATCGCCGCGGCGTGGTCGCGCGCCTGCGCGCGGACGACGACCTGAAGCTGCTCGCCTGCTGGCTGCTGCTGCCGCTGGCGGTGTTCATGCTGGCGCGTTCGCGCCTGCCGTTGTACGTGCTGCCGCTGTTCGCACCGCTGGCGATCCTGGCGGCACGGCAGCTCGCGCCGCTGCGCCTGCGTCCGCCCTGGCGCGCGGCGGCGATCGGCCTCTGGTGCGTCGCGCTGGTGCTGGCGCGCGCGCTGCCGGCGCGGTTCGGCATGGAGGGCGACGACCGGCGGCTCGCCGACGGCATCACCTCCCAGCTGTCGCCCTGGCCGGACGAGATCGCCTTCGTCGAAACCGCGCCGCGCTTCGGCCTGCGCTTCTACCTCGGCAGCCGCATCGAACGGCTGGAACTGTCGGACGAGGCCTCGATGACGCAATCGCAGAATCTCGCCAGCGAACTGGCCGAGCGCGAAGGCTGCCGCCTTTTCATGGTGGAGGAATCGCGTCGCGCGGAGCTCGAGGGCGCGCTCGTGGCCCAGCGCATCGGCTGGAAGCGCCTGCGCGACGCGAACGGCTATGCGTTGCTCGGCGAGATCAGCGACGATTGCGCCTGGACGGCGGACGCGGCGCACGCGCCGGGAACGTCCCCGTCTTCCCCGGAACCCGATCGTCCATGAATACGCCGAACCTCAGCCCTCTCGGGCAACCCGTCGCCTACGCCAGCCGCTACGACGCCGGCCTACTGTTTCCGATCCCGCGCGCGCAAGGGCGCCGCGAGCTGGGGCTCGGCGAGGCGCTGCCGTTCGACGGCGTCGACATCTGGAACGCCTACGAGCTGTCCTGGCTCGACGCGCGCGGCAAGCCGCAGGTCGCGCTGGCCGAGTTCCGCGTACCGGCGTCGTCGCCGGCGATCGTCGAGTCGAAGTCGTTCAAGCTCTATCTCAACAGCTTCAACCAGGAGCGCGTCGGCGACGCCGATGCCCTGCGCGCCGTGCTCGAGCGCGACCTGTCGGCGGCCGCCGGCGCGGCGGTGGAGGTCGCGGTCACGCGCCCTGATCGCTTCGCTCAGATCGCCGTCGCCGAGCTGGACGGCGAATCGATCGACGCTCTCGACGTCGCCATCGACGACTACGGCCCGCCGAACCCGGATCACCTGCGCGTCGACGCTGCCGGGTCCGCCGTCGAGGAGGCGCTGGTGTCGGACCTGTTGAAGTCGAACTGCCCGGTCACCGGCCAGCCCGACTGGGCCAGCGTGCGCATCCGTTACGGCGGCCGGCGCATCGACCGTGCCGGCCTGTTGCGCTATCTCGTCTCGTTCCGCGAGCACGCGGGCTTCCATGAGCAGTGCGTCGAGCGCATCCACGTCGACCTGATGCGCCGCTGCGCGCCGGACTGGCTGGAGGTCTACGCGCGCTACACGCGCCGGGGCGGGCTCGACATCAACCCGTGGCGCTCGAACCGCCCGGGCCGCCCGCCGAACGCGCGAGGGGCGCGCCAGTAGGGGGAGCGTTGCGATTTGTAATGCTTCCGACCGCCGATGCTCACCCGCCGTTAATCGGAATGGGTTCTAATGTTCAGGTTCGCAACGGAGGAGACCCACGATGGGCAGCGATCCGAACAAACCGAACTTTTCCAATGTGCAAAGCGGCGTGGAGACCACGGCTCCGGCGCCGCCGAAGGCCGATTTCAGCAACGTCCAGTCCGGTGTCGCCACCACGGCGGCCACGGTGGAGCCGGCAGCCCCGGCCACGTATACGGTGGCGAAGGGCGACAGCCTTTCGAAGATCGCCAAGAAGGTGCTCGGCAACGCCAACCGCTGGCGCGAAATCTTCGACGCCAACCGCGACCAGATCGCCAACCCCGACCTGATCCAGCCGGGTCAGGTTCTGAAGCTTCCCGCTGACGCCGATCCCACGGCCTGAGAACGGAGACCCGACGATGAAGATCCAACGCAGCCAAACCGCTACCCTGGTCGTCGCACTGGCCGGCGCGCTCGCGCTCTCCGCCTGCGGCAAGAAGGAAGAACCCGCGCCGCCGCCGCCGGCCGCGACGCCTGCACCGGCGCCGACCGCTCCGGCTGCCCCGGCGCCCGCGCCGGTCGCTGTCGCCTCGGTGGACCTCGGCAACGCCGTCGACGCGGACGGCAAGAAGATCTCCAACGCGACCACCACATTCTCGACCAAGGACACGATCTACGCCGCCGTGTCGACGACCGGCAGCGCGCCGACCGCGACT
>DBMH01000306.1:3181-3447 GCA_002297645.1 Rhodanobacteraceae bacterium UBA703
GCTGGTCAGCGAGTCCGAACAGACCCTCGCGCCGAACGGCGCGGAGCTGACCACGTTCCACATCTCCAAGCCCGACGGCTGGCCGGCCGGCAACTACAAGGTCGAGATCCTGCTCAACGGCACCTCCGTCGCGACCAAGGATTTCAGCGTCCAGTAACCGGATGCTGATCGACCCGGCCCGCTCCGGCGCGTCCGGAGCGGGCCACCAAGGAACTCTCCAACTGAGCGCGGAGCGATCCGCGCTCTTTTTTTGCCTTGCGGGCCCG
>DBMH01000094.1 GCA_002297645.1 Rhodanobacteraceae bacterium UBA703
GTGTCCCCGCGCCGTTGCGCCGGCGGTCCTTTGCAGAGGAGGAGGTAGCGATGTTCGAAGATCACCAGTCCGAGGTTGCTGAACTGATGCAGAGGGATGCTGAGTTCCGCAGCCTGTATTACCGGCACAGGGAGCTCGACAGCAAGGTGCGAGATGCGGAACTCGGCGTCCTGCCGATCGACGACGTGACCTTGCGCAGCATGAAGTTCGAGAAGCTTCACGCGAAGGAAAAACTCACGCAGATGTGGGAAAGCGCGCAAGCCGCGCCCTGACGCAGGAAGCCCCCGCATCGCCAGGCACCGCCGCTCCTTCGCCGCGGTGCCCTCGCTCCCGGTCGCGCGGTCGGACCGATTCGATCGTTTCCGTCGGTTATCATCCGGCGACGCCCCAATCCGGAGGCGTCGCCATCGCCGCGCCTCCCGCTGCGCGGCGCCACGACCGCGGAGTCCGCATGACGATCCACAACAGCGTCCTCGAGCTGATCGGCCGAACACCGATGCTCAAGACGCAGCGCCTCGACACCGGCGCCTGCGAACTGTTCCTCAAGCTCGAAAGCGCGAACCCCGGCGGTTCGATAAAGGACCGCATCGGCCTGTCGATGATCGAAGGCGCCGAAAAGGCCGGCAGGATCCGGCCCGGCGCGACCCTGGTCGAGGGCACGGCCGGCAACACNNCCATCGGCAACACCCCCCTCATCCGCCTCGCCCGCGCCTCCGCCGCCACCGGCTGCGAGATTCTCGGCAAGGCCGAATTCATGAACCCCGGCCAGTCGGTCAAGGACCGCGCCGCCCTGTGGATCGTCCGCGACGCCATCGCGCGGGGTGAGCTGCGCCCCGGCGGCACCATCGTCGAGGGCACGGCCGGCAACACCGGGCTCGGTCTCGCACTGGTCGCGCAGGCCAAGGGGTATCGCCTCATCCTCGTCGTGCCGGACAAGATGAGCCGAGAGAAGATCTTCAACCTGAAGGCGATGGGGGCCGAAGTCGTCCTCACGCGCTCGGACGTCGCCAAGGGGCATCCGGAGTACTACCAGGACCTCGCCGAGCGCATCGCGCGCGAGACACCCGGCGCGTACTTCATCAACCAGTTCGGCAATCCGGACAACCCGCTCGCGCACGAAACCAGCACCGGGCCGGAGATCTTCGAGCAGATGGACGGCAGGGTCGACGCGATCGTGTTCGGCTGTGGCTCGTCCGGCACCATGACGGGCCTTTCGCGCTACTTCGCGCGCGTCTCGCCGCAGACGGAATTCATCCTCGCCGATCCGGTCGGCTCGATCCTCGCCCAGTACATCAACGAAGGCACGCTGTCGACGAAGTCCGCGAGCTGGATGGTCGAAGGCATAGGCGAGGATTTCCTGCCGAGCATCAGCGACTTCTCGCGCGTGAAGAAGGCCTACGCGATCAGCGACAAGGAGAGCTTCCTCGCCGCCCGCGAACTGCTCGCCAGGGAGGGCGTGTTCGGCGGCTCCTCGACCGGTACGCTGCTCGCTGCCGCTCTGCGCTACTGCCGCGGACAGGCGACGCCGAAGCGCGTCGTCACGTTGGTCTGCGACACGGGCAACAAGTACCTGTCGAAGATGTACAACGACTACTGGATGCTCGACAACGGCTTCCTCGACCGTCAGCCGACCGGCGACCTGCGCGACCTGATCCTGCGCCCCTACGCCCAGCGCGACACGGTCGTCGTCGGTCCCAATGAACTGCTCGTCACCGCCTACAACCGCATGAAGCTGTACGACGTCTCGCAGCTTCCGGTCATGGACGGCGACCGCATCGTCGGCATCCTCGACGAATCCGACCTGCTCCTGCACGTCCACACCGACGAGCAGAAGTTCCGCGATCCGGTCTCGACCGCGATGGTGAGCAAGCTGCAGGTGCTCGACGTGAAGTCGCCGATCGAGGTGCTGATGCCGGTGTTCGACGCCGGCCACGTCGCGATCGTCGTGGACGGCGCGAAGTTCGTCGGGTTGATCACGCGGATCGACCTGCTCAACTATCTGCGGCGGCGCGCGGGCTGACGCTGGCTGCACGCGGGATCGCGTGCCGGACGGCGCGAACAATCCAAGGAAATCCATGAGCGGACTCAAGGCCACACCCGAAGACGTGCGTCACGCTTACCGCCTGCTGCTGGGGCGCGAGCCGGACGAGGGTGGCTTCCAAACGTATTGCAACCTGATCGCGGAGCGCGGCGTCGCCGCTGCCGACGTGGCGGCGATCCTTCAGGCGTCGGAGGAATACAAGGCACGCCATGCAGACGAGCCGGTTTTGATCGAGATCGACTTCGACGGCATGAAGCTCTATCCATGGCGCGGCGACAGCCTGATCGGCGGAGTCGTGCGGGAAAGCGGCTCGTACGAGCCGCACGTGCTACCGGCCTTCGTCGACCGCATACCCGTCGGCGGCACCGTCCTCGACATCGGGGCGAACATCGGGATCTTCACGCTGTCCGCTGCGCGCAAGGCAGGCCCGCACGGTCGTGTGTTCGCGATCGAACCGATCGCCCGCAACGTGCAGTCGCTGTGCGCCGGCATCTACGGCAACGGATTCACCAATGTCGGCGTGTTTCCCGTCGCGGCATCCGCCTCGGCCGGCGTCGTGCCGATGCTGCGCAACGCCAATTCATCGAACGGCATCGTCGATACGCATGTTTCGCCGCTGATGGCGGATGCCTTCGCGCCGACTCAGCCGGTGCATCAGTTGCTGCAGGGCATCGATCGCCTCGACGTGATCAAGATCGACATCGAAGGGCACGAGCCGCTGGCTTGGCCGAGCATCGATGTGCTCGTTCGGCGTCACAAGCCCGTCGTGTTCACGGAATTCAATCCCGTCGCGATACGGAATCATTCCCGCGTGGATCCCGAGGTCTACCTGGAGCAACTATTCGCACACACGCCCGAGATCGGCACCATCGAATTCGACGGTGTCCGGATCGCCTGCAAATCCGTGGGAGACGTGATGGATCGCTGGCGCGAGGTCAATCGTCGCGCGGGTACGAAGGATACCTGCCATCTCGACCTCGTCGTCGATTCAGCGGGTGCGTGAGAAACGGCAGCTGTGACGGCTGCGTGTCCAGCGAATGGGCATCGATGGCGATCAACGGGGGCGGTGGCCGCGGCGTTTCCGCACCCATTCGGGAAAAACGGGAGGATCCATGAAGTACGTGATCGGGGCGATCATTGCTCTTGTTCCAAGCTTCGTTCTGGCGCAGACGACCGGTCTCGGATCCGTCGTGGATGTGAAGGTGGCGCTACCCGGGTGTGTGGCTGCCGTCGGCAACGGTGTCTCGGATGATTCCACCGCGTTCCAGTGTCACGCGAACTACGTCTCCGCTGCGGGGGGTGGTGTGGTCCACGTTCCTGCCGGTACTTACTATTTCGGCGGCACGGTGGTGATTCCCCAATCCGTCGGATTGGAGGGCGTCGGAGAAGGGTCGGTCATCGCCCAGAAGCACAGCTTCACGGGAACGATGGTCAAGCTGAGAAAGGCGTCCAGCCTTCGCCGGATCAAATTTACCCAGGAGCAGCCCGCGCTGGCGCAGGGATGGGCACCGTACCCGGACTACGACTTCCAGATCGCCGTGACCCAGGATCGGGTCATCGTCGAAGACGTCATGCTCTTGAGCCCGACCAACGGAATCAGCATCCGAAGCGACAATTTTCCGGCGAGCCTTGCTTCCGTCGGCCAGATCTACCTGAAGAACATACGTGGGCAGCCGCTTTCGACGGGTATCGTGATAGACGGCGCTTTGGACATCATTCGAATCAACGACGTGCACTTCTGGCCGTTCTGGTCGTACGACCAGAAGGTAGCCGACTACATGCATCAGTCCGCCTATGGAATCCGAAGCTACAGGAACGACAATCCGTTCTTCTCCCAGATATTCACCTTCGGGTACCAGACTGGCATCGAGTTCGGCGCCAGCCCGGGCGGCTCGCATCCGCCGGTGACCGGGATAACGAGTCGTCCGCGCATCGACGGTTTCGACTGCGACAGCTGCCTTCGCGGCGTTCACATCCATGCGGACTACACGAACGGTGTATTGATCGACAAGATGCAGTTCAACGCACACGGTCCGAACACGTACGCGGCCATTCAAATCGAGGCCAATAACGTATCGGCCTCGATATCGAAGCTCGATGCCACGCATAGCGCTGTGAACGTGGTCAGGGTCGACGGGGACTACAATTACGTCCTCGTGAGCGACTCCCTCTTCAGGGACTGGAACAACAGCGGCCAGACCTTTCCCGCCGTGGAGGTCTTCAATGGCCCCAATTCCCGGGCACAGGTCAGCAATACGTTCTACGGCAACGGCCATGGTGCGCCGTTCAGCCGAGGGAACGTTGCGACGAATCTAATCGGCCCCAGTCCGGGGCTGTTCTAGTCTTCCTTCGGGCGCTCCCGTTCATCCCCGGAGGCGCGTGGAGGTCGGTTCTCTCGGATGCGTGATTTTCGTGGAGTAGCTGATGTGTTGAAGATGCTTCGTCTGTTGGGGCAGGTGAAATCCGGTCGTCTCGTGTCCGATGAAGATTATGTGCGCATGGCGTACCTCGTCCTGTTGAGGCGGAAAATCGATTCCGTCGGACTGCGGGCATGGCGGGACGTGATCGCTGCCGGACGCTTCAACCAGCAGAACGTCATCAACACGATCCTGGTTTCGGATGAATACCTGTCGCGCTTCGGAATCGACCTGTTGTCGATCCAGCACCGTTCGCGCCAGGAATGGATCAGGACGGTTCCGCATTTTGACCGGATCCTGGACATAGGCGGCAGCAGCCCGACCTTGCGCGAAGGTTCGCTGATCGAGCTCGGCTATCCGCATCGACCTAGCCGGCTCGACATTCTCGACCGGCCGCCGGACCAGCAGTACTGGGGCAAGCCACAGTACGACCAGAGCGTTCCGGTACAGTTCGATTGGGGCGAGGTCAGCTATTTCCACGGCAGTGGCGAGCGCGTCGCCGATGTCGTTGCGCTGCAGGACCGACGCTACGACTGCGTGTTCATGGGGCAGGCGATCGAGCACATCTATCCGGAGGCCCTGCCGGACATGCTCGACTGGATTCGAGCGCATCTCGCTCCGGGGGGCAGGCTGGTGTTCGACACGCCCAACCGCTTGCTGACGAAGATCCAGTGCCCGGGTTCGCTGATCGATCCGGACCACAAGCGCGAATACACGCCAGACGAAATGGAACAGGTGATGACCGCGGCAGGCTTCCGCGTCACGAAAAAGACGGGCATGGTGCATCTGCCCAAGCAGGCCGTGTCCGGCCAGTACGATCCGCGCGAGTTCGCCGAAGGGGCGCTGCTGTCTGACGACGTGGACGCCTGCTACATCTTCGCCTTCGAAGCAGAACCGCGCTAACCCAATTCCAAGATGAGGCTCCCTCCGTGAAGAAGACATCCGTATCCCATGGCCTCGGCACCCGCGCCATCCACGCCGGACAGCATCCCGACCCCTCGACCGGCGCGATCATGACGCCGATCTACGCGACCTCGACCTACGTCCAGTCGAGTCCCGGCGTGCACCAGGGCTACGAATACTCGCGGACGCAGAATCCGACGCGGATGGCCTACGAGCGCTGCGTTGCCAACCTCGAGGGCGGTCGCCAGGGGTACGCGTTCGCGTCAGGTCTCGCTGCGGCGGGCACTGTGCTCGAGTTGCTGGACTCGGGTAGCCATGTCATCGCGATGGACGACCTGTACGGCGGAAGCTATCGCTTGTTCGAACGCGTGCGCCGCCGTAGCGCCGGCCTCGACTTCACCTTCGTCGATCTCAACGATGCGGGTGCGCTGAAGGCGGCCTTGAAACCGAACACGCGCATGATCTGGGCGGAGACGCCGACGAATCCGATGCTGAAGCTCGTCGACCTCGCGAAGGTCGGGGCGTTCGCACGGAAGCACGGACTGCTCTTCGTCGTCGACAACACGTTCTGCTCGCCGATGCTGCAGCGGCCGATCGAGCACGGCGCCGACATCGTCGTGCATTCGGCCACCAAGTACCTCAATGGCCATTCGGACATGGTGGGCGGCATCGCCGTGGTCGGAGGCAGCGCGGATCTCGCCGAGCAGATGGCTTTCCTGCACAACTCCGTCGGATCAGTCGCGGGGCCGTTCGATTCCTTCCTGGCGATGCGCGGCCTCAAGACGTTGCATCTGCGCATGCGCGCGCATTGCGCCGGCGCGCTGGAACTCGCGCAGTGGCTCGAGAAGCATCCCGCCGTCGAGCGCGTGATCTATCCGGGACTGAAGTCGCATCCCCAGCACGCACTGGCGAGGAAGCAGATGGATGGCTTCGGCGGCATCGTCTCGATCGAGGTCAAGGGAGGGCTGCGCAAGGCGCGCAGGATGCTCGAGCGCTGCGAACTGTTCGCGCTGGCCGAGTCGCTCGGCGGTGTCGAGAGCCTGATCGAGCATCCGGCGATCATGACGCACGCCTCGATCCCGCCGGCGAATCGCAAGCGCCTCGGTATCAGCGACGGCCTGATCCGGCTGTCCGTGGGAGTCGAGGACGTCGCCGATCTGCGTGCGGAACTGGAACGCGCGCTCGCATAGAAGCCGTCGGCTGGAGGCAGCCGATCAGAAGCAGGGGATTCATGAGGTTCTCGAGCAGGGAAGCGCCTCTGGTGGGCGTTGAGGCAGGATTGGACGAGCAGCGCAGGGCATGGGTGATCCTCGCCGCGGCTTTCACCTGCTGGGCGATCGGATTCTTCATCGTGCGGATGTGGCTGCTGGCCCATGGCGGGCATACCCTGCCGTGGGATTCGTCCTGGTACGCGAAGATTGCGACGACGGGATACAGTTTCGACGGTGACCTAATGCGGCAGCATCCGGTCGCTTTCCTGCCGCTGTTCCCGCTGCTGGTGCGCGGCGTCCTCGCACTCGGCGTCCCGTTGCAGGCGGCCGTCCTGAGCGTGGCCTTCCTCTCGACGGCGGGCGGTTTTTCGCTGCTTCACAGCGCGCTTTCGTCCCGCTTCCCGCCGGTATGGAGCGCGATGGCCTGCGCGCTCGTGATGGCGAGTCCATTCTCGATCTATTTCCTCAACGGCTACTCCGAATCCCTCTACCTGCTGTTCTTCGGCGCATTCTGGTGGGCGTTGCTGCGGCGCCAGGATTTCGCGCTGGCCGCGCTTTGCGCGGGGCTGGCCGGTGCGGTGCGGCCTTTCGGGCTGGTGCTGGCGGTCGTGTGGCTGTGCGCCCTCGGATGGCACGCGTATCGAGGGTGGCTGTCGTGGCGGAGTGCCGTGCTTACCACCGCAATCTATCTTCCGCTGACGGCGTGCGGACTGCTGCTCGTATCGTTGTTCTACTACGTCAAGTTCGGGGACCTGGCTCTCTATCGCAACGTGATGATGGGATGGTCGCGCGATCTGGTCGACGGCATGGGGCCGCAGCCGCTGGCGCTGTTCTTCGAGCGGCTGCAGGGAGCGTTCCACGTCGAGTTGCACTCGCTGTTGTCGTTCCCCCCGAACTTCGCCCGGTTGATGCTCTGGTCGTTCGTTCTGGCGCTGCCTCTGGTCGTGCGGCGTTTGCCGGTCGAGATCGCGCTCTACGGCTGCGGATTGGTACTGTTCTGCATCGGGGTGACGATGACGGGCATCGACCTGGGACGGCACTTGGCGACGAACATCGCGTTGCCGTTGGCTGTTCTCGCGCTCGCGTGGCCGGTGCGCGCGGCGATCTCCACCGGAAAGATCGGAAGGTGGCGGGTCGCCCTCGTTGGGGTGCTGTTCTGCTCGGGGCTCGTCGTGCAAGCCCTGTTTTCCGTTCGCTACTTTGACGGCCAGTGGGTGTCCTGAGCGATGCGCTACCTGAAATACCTGCTCGCGGTGATCGGATGGGCGTGCCTGCTGGCGTGGATGGCGGCCTTCCTTCATGGCGGGCGCAAGAACGTGATGGACTATGCCCGCGCCTGGATCAAGGAGCCCCTTCGTCAAGGTCAGATATTGCAGGCTGCCGACCAGCGTCTCGTCGTATGGTCGGGGTGGTGGAGCGTGGACCGGGAAGGCATTCGCCTGAGCACGAGCCGGAGTCCGGACGTCTTGTTCCGTTGGGCGCGTCCGGCCAAGGCCTGCGACCTCAGCATCACGGTGTCGCCGCGGCTCGCGATGGGCCAGCGATCGCAGCCGGTCTACGCAAAGATCGACGACGCGCCGCTCGTCGGGCCGATCGACGTCGCCACGGAGGGAACCTACGTTCTGCGCGATGTCGGCTCGGTGGGGACCGACGTCAACGTTCTGACGCTGTGGCTTCCGGAGGCGCAGCGGATGCACGCAGTGGACGAACGCCAGCAGGCACTCGGACTGCGCTCGATGAGCCTGACATGCTCGGAAGACGCGGCAACACCTTGAGCCACGAGGCGACGCGTCACTCCGGCCGGTCGGGAGTGGCGCGTTCGCGGCGCATCGCGGCGGTGCCGGCCGCGAAAGTCAAGGTATCACCGAAGAACGTGACCAGGCGGTACAGCCCGATCAGCAACAGGGCGCGATCCTCGCCGAAGGCCGTGCCGGTCATCGCCACGAACGCCGCCTCCCGCACGCCGAGCCCGGCCGGTGCGCCGATCACAATGAAGCCTGCCGCCCAGCTGGCGGTTCCCGCAGCCAGCATGAGCGGCCAGCCGGCGTCGACGCCGACGAGTCGTGCGAGAGTCCAGAGGATCGTGGCGCTGGCGACAAAGAAAACGACGTAGCACCCGAGCGCGCAAGCCAACGGAGCAATGGGCACGGATGGCAGCGCCGGGGCGTCGAGGCGCGCGCGGCGCCATAGGTGCAGCAGGAAGAGCCCTGCGAAGAGCGCCGCGAGCAGTGCGGCGACGAGGAGGCGGGCATTGACTTCGGGCAGGGGCAGCGTGCCTTCGCCGACAGCGAAAGCCAGTACGAGGGCGACGGCCAGAAGCAGCGCGGCTTCGATCACGGCGGCGAGTCCCAGCGACGCATGCGGAATCGACTGGCGTCGACTCCAGACGTGGCGCAGTGCGTAGTGCGCCACGTTGCCCGGCAGGTACTTGCCGTATTGACTCACGCTCCACGTCGCCATCGTCGTCCGCGCGGGAAGCGGGAGCATGGACAGGCCGGCCAGCAGGCGCCACCACGCGTAGGCGAGCGGCCCGAGCGCCAGGGCATAACCGCAGGCCGCCAGAGCCAGCGCAATGCAGAGCTGCCAGGGTTCGGCGGGGACGCGCTGCAGCACGGAGATGGCATCACTGCGGACGAAGCGCACGCCGATCCAGGCCACGGCGGCGAAGCCTAGCAGCAGGCCGAGTCCCCGCAGGGCGCGGCGCGGATTCATGCGCCGATTATCGTGGCGAGGGGGGCCATTGTCATCGAGGCGGATCTGCCGGCGTGGCGGCCGGTCCTATGGCGAGGGATATCAGGCCGACACCGAGAGGACGACCGTCGATGCTCACGCCGGCAGCCCGTGGGCTGGTCACCGGCGATATCCGGAACCGCAGGTCGAGCACGCCCTCCGGACCGAGCAGATCGTCCGGTAGCAGGAAACGCAGCTCCGGTTTCGGCCCGTCGAGTTCGAAGCGCAGCTCGCCGATCACGCGACCGTTGGCTTCGAGCACGAGCTGGCGCGACGGTGAATTGGGTCCGAGAAGCACGTTCGCTTCCATCGACAGGACCAGCGGGGCGACCGGCTTCGGGTCCAGGCGCATCCGCAACTGCGCGACGCTGCCCAGCGACCATACGCCCCAGTCCTCCAGCGCATCCCAGCCGCCGGCGCGATAGAACCCGCCGCGCCCACCGATGCCGAACGTGAGAGGCGTTCCATCCGCCGCGTAGGGGAACGCGGTTTCCGCGCCGTGCGCCAGGACGTCGGATACCTGCTCGCAACAGCCTTTCAGCGGGAACAGGTGCCAGCGGCCATCGGGACTGACCAGCGCGGGTTCCGGCAGTGCGTTCGAGAGTGCGCTCGTGAGCGTGGTCAACTGTTCGCCCGCATAGGCGCGGCCGTCGACCAGGATCGCGGCGAAACCCATCTCGTGGACTTGCCCGATCATCTCCGCAGGGGGCAGCGTCGCTACCGTGCTGCCCCACGCATACCCCGGGCGTCCGTGTGCGACGCCGTAGGAGAACTTCAGCGTCTGCGTGAGCAGGTACGGCTTGAACTCCTCGTAGTCGCCCATCTCGTTGATTGGAGGGTGCTCCGGATACCAGACGGCCGGCAGCTGGAACAGGGCGGCCTTCTCGCCGAGGTGCGCCTCGACCTGGTCGAAATACGCTCGTGCGCGATCGAACCCGGCCACGAACGCGTCACGATCGTCGATCTTGATCGGCGCGGTGACGTCGGCCAGCACGATCGCGCCGATGCAGACCATCGCGACGTGGCGGGATGCAGTACGGCGGAAGCGCAACAGCAGGGATTGCAGCAGCCAGCCGCCGCCGAGCAGGCAGGTGAAAGCGAGGAACGGCAGGATGCGGTTGCCGGCGCGGATCTTCGAGCTGACCCAGTGTGCGAGCAGCGTGAACAATCCGCTCGAGAGCGCCATCAGCAGGATCGCGATGGCGAGTACCGCCGCGACGCGGACATTCCGCTCGATCGCTGTGATTTCCCGAGCCGGTGCGTTCGACGCGACGGCGCGGCCGAGGGACCACAGGAGCGCGAGCAGACCGAGAACGCCGAGGACGCCGATGTACTGGTCGCGGAACTCGTCCGGCGGAACGTCCAGCGCCTGGTCGAAGTCCTGCTTGGCCTGCGCCACCGCTGTGATGCGGTGATTGCTGGGGGGGAGCAGTACCTGGTTCAGGCGCATCGCATACATTTCCGCTTCCTGCGATGCGCGTGTCGCCACATTGAGGTTGGCGCCGGCTTCGGCCTTGTGCAGCAGGCTGGGAATCTGCTCCGCGACGAATGCGCCAGCTGTTGCGGCGGCCAGCACGAGCGCTGGCCAGGTGCTGCGCCAGCGTGGCAGGCGTGCCACGGCCAGCGCACCGGCGACCATGCACAGCGCGGCGAAGAACACGCCGTTGTACGGTGTCTGGAGGGGCAGCAGCAACGCCGTGCCCAGGGCGAGCCACCAGCGGCGTCGCGCACCGGATGCGGCCGGATCGAGTTTCCCGCGAGCGATCCAGATCAACGCGAGGACGGCCAACGGCACCAGGAAATACGTGCCGTTGGTGAGGTGGCCGACGCCGCGATTCATGTGATACGGCAGGAAGGCGTAGACGAGCGAGCACAGCAGCGCCGGTGCCGTGGACAACCCGAGGCGGCGGAACGCGAACAGCGCGGCGGCACCGATCAGGTAGAAACTCGCGATGAAGTACAGGTTCATCGCGAGCCCCGGCTGTCCGCTCATGGCGGCGACCGGCCCCATGATCGCGTAGTTCAGCGAATCGAAGCGCGGGAAATCGAGGCGGTCGTAGCCGAACGGATAACCGAGGCGCGGGTTGTGGAACAGCCATCCGGTCTCGGCGACGGTTTCGATCTGCGTCAGCTTGTCGATCGTGTCGCCCTGGAACGAGTACGGCACGTCCAGCCGCGACATCGGAAGACGCACGGCAATGACGAGCAGGATGCTCGTCAGCACCCAGAGGGCGAGCAGGGCCGGCCAACTGCGCGTGCGCGCGTGCGTGGCCATCTCAGGTCTTCTCGGCCGTGACGCGGAGTGCAGCGGCCGGTTCCGAACTGCTGCGCTCGCGCACCAGCGCGGGTCGTGTGGTGTCGCGGTCGCGGCTGATCATGAGCTCGGCCAGCAGGCCGAACATCAGGAACTGGACACCGACCAGCACCAGCAGCACGCCGAGCTGCAGCAGCGGGCGTTCGCCGATCGAATGGCCGAGCAGCCACCAGAGGCTCAAGCCGGCGAGGATGCCGATGCCGAGCGTTCCGAGCAGCAGCCCGCCGGCCCCGAAGAGGTGCCCCGGCTTGCGGCCATAGCGCGTCACGGTCAGCACGGTGAACAGGTCCAGCACGCCGCGCAGGAACCGGCGCGCGCCGTACTTCGAATGGCCGAAACGGCGAGGATGATGGGTGACCTCGATCTCGCCGATGCGAAAGCCGTAGGCATGCGCGAGCACCGGCACGAAGCGATGCAGCTCACCGTACAGATGCACCGCCTCGAACACCTCGCGGCGATAGGCCTTGAAGCCGCAATTGAAGTCGTGCAGCGGAATGCCCGAGGCGCGCGACGTGATCGCATTGAACACCCTCGACGGCAGCGTCTTGCCGAGCGGGTCGTGGCGCGTGCGCTTCCAGCCCGATACGACGTCGTCGCCGGCCTGTATCGCCGCGACGAAGCGGGGCAGCTCCTGCGGATCGTCCTGCAGGTCGCCGTCCATCGTCACGATGATGTCGCCCTGCGCCTCTTCGACGCCGATCTGCAGGGCGGTCGCCTTGCCGAAATTGCGCCGCAGCCGCAGGCCGTGCACGCGCGGGTCCGCGCTCGCGGCGGCGAGGATGCAGTCCCAGGTGGCGTCGCTGCTGCCGTCGTCGATGAAATGCAGGTCGGTGAGCCGGAAGGCGTCCTGCGCATCGGCCACCGCCGCCACGTCGCTGGCCAGGCGGGCGATGGTGTTCTCCTCGTTCATAACCGGCACGATGATGGAGACGCGGGGTGTCGTCGAGGCGCTCATTCGCGGCTCTCCTGCGGCAGGTGGATCAGGGAAGTCTCGGAGCGAAACGGGAGCGCCGGTGCCCAGCCGTGGTACCGCTGCGTACGGTTGCGCGGATCCCGTAGCGCCGGCGCGTATCGCGATCGCTCGGAGTTGTCGAACACGATGAGTCCGCCCGGCGCGAGCCGTTCCCTCGCCCGTTCGAAGCAGGCCGTGCGCGCACGCCCGTCGACGACGATCAGGTCGTAGCGGTCGTCGCCGATCGCGTCGACATAGGCGGAGAAATCACAGTCCTCGTAGCCGCGGCGTCCGGAAGGAGCCGCCGGTACGGCAACGCCGCGCTGCGGTTCGACCAGGCGCAGCTCGACGTTGTCGCGTGCGAGCAGCGGGACTGCCGCGCGGAAGAAGTCGGCATCGTGCTCGACCGACACCACATGGCGGCACCGGCGCGCGAGCCATGCCGTGCTGGCTCCGGCGCCGTATTCGAATACGCGTACGTCGCCGCCTCGATCGGCAATCCATCGTTCGACCTGCACGATCGCCGGGAACGTCCACCAGGGCACATCCATGCGCGCGAGCTGGACGGCATCGTAGATGGCGAATTGGCTGCCGAGCCAGAAGCGGAGGGAGCCTCTGGGCGCCTGCTGGAGCCGATCCAGCACTCCCGTCACACGCAGCGGAATCGCCAGGGCCCGCACCGTCCGGACGTAGACCGCCTTCAGCACGCCGGGGCCCTGTCGCCTTTGCTGCTCTGCATCGGCGTCATGGTAACGCGAGTTCCGGCAGGTCGCGGAAGCATTCCAGCGCCTGCGGGTTCGCCAAGGCGTCGGTGTTCTTCACCGCCAGGCCGTGGATGGTGTCGCGCACGGCGATCTCCGTGATCTTGCCGGAAATCGTGCGCGGGATGTCGGCCACCTGGAGGATCTTCGCCGGCACGTGCCGCGGCGTAGTGTTCGCGCGGATCTGCCGGGCGATGCGTGCGCGCAGTTCGTCGTCGAGAGTGACGCCTTCGCGCAGGCGCACGAACAGGATCACGCGCTCGTCGTCCTGCCAGTGCTGGCCGACGGCAACCGACTCGAGCACTTCGGGAACCTGCTCGACCTGGCGATAGATCTCCGCCGTGCCGATGCGCACGCCGCCGGGATTGAGCGTGGCGTCGGAGCGGCCGTAGATGACGATGCCGTCGTGCTCCGTCAACAGCGCGTGATCGCCGTGGCACCACACGCCGGGGATGCGCGAAAAATAGGCGTTGCGATACTTCTCGCCGCTCGCATCGTTCCAGAAGAACACCGGCATCGACGGGAACGGCGCAGTACAGGCGAGTTCGCCCTTCTCGCCGCGCACCGGCTTGCCGGAATCGTCGAGGATCTCGACCTTCATGCCGAGGCCGCGGCATTGCAGCTCGCCGCGGTACACCGGCAGCAGCGGATTGCCGAGCGCGAAGCAGGAGATGATGTCGGTGCCGCCGGAGATCGAGGCGAGCAGCACGCGATCCTTGATGTCCCGGTACACGTAGTCGTAGCTCTCCGGCGCCAGCGGCGAACCGGTCGAGAGGATCGTCTTGAGATGGATCAGCTTGTGCGTCTCGCGCGGTCTCACACCGGCCTTCTCGATCGCGCTGAGCCACTTCGCGCTGGTGCCGAACACGCTGATGCCGACCTCGTCGGCGAGGTTCCAAAGCGCGTGGCCGTCAGGATGGGACGGCGAGCCGTCGTAGACGACGAGGGTCGCGCCGACGGCGAGGCCGGAGGCGAACCAGTTCCACATCATCCAGCCGCAGGTCGTGTAGTAGAAGAAGCGGTCCTCGCGCTTCAGGTCGGTGTGCAGCACGAGTTCCTTCAGATGCTGGATCAGCGTGCCGCCGGCACCGTGCACGATGCATTTCGGCACGCCGGTGGTGCCAGACGAATACATCACGTAGACCGGATGGTCGAACGGCAGCATCTCGAACTTCAGCGGGTGGTCGCCGTCGCCCGCGAAGTCGGCCAGGGAGGTCGCGTTGCGCAACCCGTCGAGCTGCAGCGGCTCGCCGCTGTAGGGCACGACGACGACGCGCTCGACGCTCGGCATGCGGTCCATCACGCCGCGGATCTTCTCGAGGCAGTCGAAGCGCTTGCCGCCGTAACCGTACATGTCGGCCGTGAAGAGCACCTTCGGCTCGATCTGGCCGAAGCGGTCGACCACGCCGTTGATGCCGAAATCGGGGGAGCAGGAGGACCACACCGCGCCGATCGACGTCGTGGCGAGCATGGCGATGATCGTTTCCGGGATGTTCGGCATGAAGCCGGCGACGCGATCGCCGATGCCGACGCCGGCTTCGCGCAGCGCGTGCGCGACGCGACCAACCTCGACGTGGAGTTGCGCGTAGGTCAGTTCGCGCTTGTGGCCCCATTCGTTGCGGAACGTGATCGCGATGCGGTCGTCCTTGTGGCGCAGCAGGTTCTGCGCGAAGTTCAGGCGCACGTGCGGGTACCAGCGGGCGCCGGGCATGCGGTCACGGTCGACCAGCACGGGCTCGTGCTCGCCTTGCGCGCGGATGCCGCAGAACTCCCAAACCAACGACCAGAACTTCTCGGGATGCCGGATGGAGAAATCGTACAGCGACGCATTGCGCTGGATGTCCTCGTCACCCGTGCTTTCGCGCACGAAGCGCATGAAACGACTCAGATTGGCGCGTTCGACGCGTTCCGCGCCGGGTTCCCAGATCGGTTTGTTCATGTGTCGGGTCGTGAGAGTCGATGGAATCCAATCGCATGGGCGGATTCCGCGCCCGCACGGCGAGTTCGCATGCGCAGCGAGGAGTGCGGGAGCCTCCCATGCGGGACGCCGGATTATCGAGCATGCGCCGCGGGCATGCCAGTTTGCGCCGCCGAAACGAGAACGCCGGCACGAGGCCGGCGTTCCCGAAGCGCTGCGAGGCAGGGCGATCAGCCGATCAGGAGATCCTTCTCCTTCTTGCCGGCGCTGAGCGCGGCATTGAACCAGCGCGGGCGCTTGCCGCGACCGCTCCAGGTCTGGTTGTGGTCGGCCGGGTTGCGGTACTTCGGCTTGACCTTGCTGCGGGCCTTGCCGCGGGCGCCGGCGGTGCGTCCGCCGAACACTTCTTCCAGTCCGAGGCCTTCGGCCTTCACCAGCGCATTGATCTTCTCGCGCAGCTTTGCCGCCTTTTCCTTGGCCAGTTCTTCCTGGCGGGCCTGGGCGCGCGCAATGAGGTCGGACAGCTGATTGTAATTCAGGGATTTGAGGTCGATTGCCATGTTGGGATTGCCTTTCTGATTATAAGGGGAGGAAGCGCCGGCATCCTTCCGGATCGGGCATTCGAGATTCCTTCCGAACGATGGAATTCTCGCATTTCCGTAATGGGATTTCTGCCATGCCTAACGGCATATGGCATTACTTTACCTAAGTTTTCGTACATGCGTCGATGTCGGCGCTGAATGAAAACCGTCCGTTATTCACATTTTTGCATGGGCCAGGCGGCGGGAAGCCGTTCCGCGACGTGACGGGATGCCGGTGCGATCGCTCCACGAGGCTACATCGCGCCGGCATCCCATTCCTGGTGCGCTTGGCCCGCCATGCCGCACGGATGCCCAGTCAGCGCCTGTCGCATCGGGTACTGCTGGTTCCGGAGCCCCATTTCCCGCGCTGGCACCCGCGCCTACGAGGCCGGGAGGCCCGGCAGGCGGCAAGCTGGGATTTTCCCGAGGAAGCGGCTCCGTCCGGCTCCTCAGGCGAGGCGCCGCAGCAGCTCCTCGCGATCGAGCGCCTGGTTTTCGGTTTCGCCACGCCGGCGGTACTCGAACGTGCCGGCCGCGAGGCCGCGCTCGCTGACGACGACCCGGTGCGGAATGCCGATCAGTTCCATGTCGGCGAACATCGGTCCCGGCCGCAGGCCGCGGTCGTCGAGCAGGACCTCGATGCCGCGCTCGCCCAGTTCCTGGTACAGCCGCTCGGCCTCCTCGCGCACCTGGGCGTTCTGCGCGGCGCCGATGGGACAGATCGCGACGCGCCAGGGCGCCATCGGTTCTGGCCAGACGATGCCGTTGTCGTCGTGGTTCTGCTCGATCGCGGCGGCCACGATGCGGCTGACGCCGATGCCGTAGCAGCCCATCTGCATGACCTGCGCCTTCCCGGCGTCGTCGAGCACCGTCGCACCCATCGCCTCGGCGTAACGGGAGCCGAGCTGGAACACGTGGCCGACCTCGATGCCGCGGGCGATCTTGAGCGTGCCCAGGCCGTCCGGCGAGAGATCGCCGTCGACGACCTTGCGGAGGTCGGCGACACGCGTGATGCGCGCATCGCGCTCCCAGTTGGCGCCGCGGTAGTGCGTGCCGTCCTGGTTGCCGCCACAGACGAAGTCCGCCAGCACCGCGGCGCTGCGGTCCACGATGACGGGAATCGAATCGGGCAGCCCGGCGGGACCGATGAAGCCGGGGCGGGTGCCGGTCGCGGCGAGGATCGCCGCCTCGTCGGCCAGCGCCGCTTCGCCCGGCAGTTCCGCCAGTTTGGCGGCCTTGACCTCGTTGACCTCGTGGTCCCCGCGCACGCAGAGCGCGACGAGACCGTCGGTGCCGCGGACGAGGATCGTCTTGACGCACTGTTCCGGCTTCACGCCGAGGAAGGCGCTGACCTCGTCGATGGTCTTCTGCGTCGGCGTGGCGACGCGCTCGATCGCCTGAGCGGGGGCCGGGCGTTCCATGGTCGGCGCGAGCGCCTCGGCCATCTCGACGTTGGCGGCGTAATCCGATCCCGTCGAAAACGCGATCGCGTCCTCGCCCGAGTCCGCGAGCACCTGGAATTCGTGGCTGGCATTGCCGCCGATCGCACCGGTGTCGGCCTGTACCGCACGGAACGTCAGCCCGAGGCGCGTGAAGATGCGGCCATAGGTGTCGTACATGTTGCGGTATTCGGTCGCGAGGCAGTCGGCGGTCAGGTGGAACGAATACGCGTCCTTCATCAGGAATTCGCGTGCACGCATCACGCCGAAGCGCGGGCGGATCTCGTCGCGGAACTTGGTCTGGATCTGATAGAAATTGACCGGCAGCTGCTTGTAGCTTTTCAGTTCGTTGCGCGCGTAGTCGGTAATGACTTCTTCGTGGGTCGGGCCGTAGCAATAGGACGCATCCTTGCGATCCTTGATTTTCAGCAGCTGGCCGCCGAATTTCTCCCAGCGCCCGGTTTCCTCCCAGAGTTCCTTCGGCTGGATCGACGGCATCAGCACTTCGATCGCGCCGGCGCGATTCATTTCATCGCGCACGACGCTCTCGACCTTGCTCAATACGCGCAGGCCGAGCGGCGACCAGGTGTAGATGCCGGCCGCGAGCTTGCGGATCATGCCGGTGCGCAGCATCAGCCGATGGCTGGCGATTTCCGCGTCGGCAGGAACTTCCTTGACGGTCGTGAGATGGAAGCGGGAAAGACGCATGGGATCACGGGGCGGAAAATGGAACCCGCGATTCTAGCAGGATGTCGGCGGGCCGCTTTATCTTCGCCGTCCGGTCATTCGCCCAGACGATCGACCGGCGCCGAACGTCGATCGACTGCCCGGTATGGCGACGGGGTGACCGTCGAGCGGCGTTTCAGGCCGTTGACGGAAAGCGCGGATGCGGGGGATTCCAGCGCCGTGGACGAATGGCGTGTTTTTCCACGTCCAATGGAGAGACAGCCGACGGAGAGCGCGATTCCGTCGGCGGCCGGATTCAGTGCGTGTCGCAGAACAGCTTGATCTGCTGGTTCGCCCTGTCGACCTGTGTCTGATGTCGCGCGGCGGCTTCCGCGTCCACGGGATTGCCTTCGGCGTCATTGGCCGGCTTCTGCGTTTCGAGCGTCGCGAGATTGCCGCGCGCGGTCTGGCAATTGCGCTTGATGTCTTCCGGCGAATAACCGGCCGCGGCGGCCAATGCAGGGCCGGATTCCGCGTTGGCGGCCTTCGGCTGCGCTTCGGCGGCCTCCGTCGTGACGCCGCCCGCAACCTTCAGTTTCCTGGCCTTGGAGATGTCCGCTGGTGGCGAATCGGAGAAATGCTTGACGCCGTTCGCGTCGGTCCAGGAATACATCTCGCGCGCCGCGGCGGGCACGGATGCGGCGAGCAGGGCGAGCAGCAACCAGCGGTAGTTCATGAGCGACCTCTTCACGGGCGCCCGGGGGCAGCGCCAAGCCGGCGATTGGATAGCACCAGACGCCGCACGGCACAAGTCGGGGCGCCGTGAAATGAGGATCAAGGTACACTTCCCGCAACCCACCGGCGACGACTTTCGCGAGCATTCCGCACTCATGGCGCAGACCGACACCGCCGACCCCACCCATGGCGCACGCAAGCCGCCGCGCGGCATCTACCTGTTGCCCAACCTGTTCACGACTGCGGCGATGTTCGCCGGCTTCTACGCGATCATCGCCGCGATCGGAGGGCGTCATGCGGAAGCCGCGATCGCTGTCTTCGTCGCGGCGGTGCTGGATGGCCTCGACGGGCGGGTCGCGCGCCTGACCAACACGCAGAGCGAATTCGGCGTCCAGTACGACTCGCTGTCCGACCTTGTCAGCTTCGGGCTCGCGCCGTCGCTGGTCCTCTATACGTGGTCGCTGTCTTCGCTGAAGGCCTATGGCCCAGGCTGGGGCAAGGTCGGCTGGGCGGCCGCCTTCATCTACGCCGCGTGCGCCGCCCTGCGGCTGGCACGCTTCAATACCCAGGTTGGCGTCGCCGACAAGCGCTATTTCCAGGGGCTGGCGAGTCCTGCCGCTGCCGGTCTGTGCATGTCCTTCGTCTGGTCGATCGAGGACAAGGGATTGTTCGGCCTGACCGTCAACGACGTGGACTTCGTCACGCCGGTCGTCGCCATCGTCGCTGGCCTGCTGATGGTCAGCCGCTTCCGCTACTTCAGCTTCAAGGCCGGGCCGAAGTCCGATCGCGTGCCGTTCATCTGGATACCGGTCGCGATGCTGATTCTCGTCGCGCTCGCGGTCGACACGCCGCGCGTCCTGTTCACGATCGGCGTGCTGTACGTGCTGTCGGGACCGGTGCTGACCCTGTGGGGGTTGCGCCGGAAGCGCAGCAGCCGTCGCGCCGCGCGCGAGGCCGGACGGAGCGACGAATGAGCGACCTTTCCTGTTTCGGCGATCCCGGTCATGCGCATGCTGGATGAATCCAGCCTCGCTCGTCTCGCCGAGATGGGCATCGACGTCTACGTGCCGCTGGCGCAGGAGAGGGCGGCGGCGCGCCCCGCTCCCGTCGAGATGGCGGGCATTCCGGCGCCGCCGGTTCCGCAAGCGTCCGTCGCCGTGGATCCCGTCCACAGCGCGCCGCGATCGCCGATATCCGCGTCGTCGGTCGCCGTGGTGCTGATCGCGCAGTCCGAGACCCCGAAGCAGGACGCCATGCTCGACGACGTCGAGCGAGCGCTGCGTTTCGCGCGGGTGGAATGCCGCCGGAGCGCCGATGCCGACGAGTCGGTGCTGCTCGAGGCCGGCGCATTGGTGTTGTTCGGCGAGCGGCAGGTGCGGTCGATCGGTGCCCGCCTGCCGGCGCAGAGGCAGCGCGAGATCGGCTGGATCGCGACCGGCGAGCCGGGCGTCCTGGCCGGCGACGCGCAGGCGCGGCGCGCCTTGTGGAGCGAACTGCGCCGTGTCGTGCGTCTCCTCGGGAGCGCGCGATGAGCATGCCTCGGTCGTTCCGGTGAGGTGAACGGACCATGGTGGCGATCCCGAAACCGCCTCACCCCGAGCTCCGCCGCATGCGTGCGGACGATCTCGACCGCGTCGCCGAGATCGAGGCGGCAGCCTACGAATTCCCGTGGAGCCGCGCGATCTTCGCCGACTGCCTGCGCGCGGGCTACGAGTGCATCGTGCTGGTCGGCGAGGCCGGTATCGTCGGCTACGGCGTGCTGTCGAGCGGCGCCGGCGAATCGCACGTCCTCAACGTCTGCGTCGCTCCGGCGGCGCAGAGCCACGGGTACGGTCGCCGCATCCTCGGGCGTCTGATGGATCTGGCGCGCTGGCATCGCAGCGAGCGCATCTATCTCGAGGTGCGGCCGTCGAACCCGCACGCGATCGCCCTCTACGAATCCGTCGGTTTCAACGAATTCGGGCGGCGCCCGAACTACTACCCGGCGAAGCGCGGGCGCGAGGACGCCCTGGTCATGGCGATGGAGCTGCTGCCGTCGG
This sequence comes from Rhodanobacteraceae bacterium UBA703, assembly GCA_002297645.1. GTDB lineage: Bacteria > Pseudomonadota > Gammaproteobacteria > Xanthomonadales > Rhodanobacteraceae > Dokdonella_A. The sequence goes on from DBMH01000094.1 coordinate 20,708, forward strand.
AGCCTCCGGCCGGCTGAGCGGTGTCGGCACGGTGACGGTCGCGTTCGACGCCGCATCGGCGGCGCCGAATTGTCGTGCCGCCGACTTCCACGTTTCGGTCCAGCCTGCGACCTCGGCCCCCGTGACGGGGACCTCCCGCATGACCGAATCGACGAAGCCGGCGAATCCCTCGGGAAAGCGGCTGCGGATGTGCTGCCACAGCGCGCGGAAGCCGGGCGTCGAGCTTTGCGAGCGCAGGTGGCCGAGGATCGAGGCGTACTGTGCGTCGCCGAGCATGCCGTCGCGATGCTGGTAGTAGCTGTCCTCGAAATGCAGGAACAGCGGGTACATGCTCCACAGGTAGCGATGGCATTCCGCCGCGTCCAGGGTCGGGTCGCCGGCGTGGCCGCGCAGGATCAGGGGCGCGGTATCCGCCTGCGCGATGTACTGCAGCCACGCGCCGACCTGGTCGGCGCGACCGCGATCCATCTTCGAGCGCTGGATCCGCGCGCCCTGGCGCACCTGCAGGGCGAGATAGGCCAGCGAGACGAGCACGGCGAGGCTGCTGACCAGGCTGCCGATGTTGACCAGGGTGGCGAGCGTCATGACGGCCTCCTGTGGATCGTGGCTACATCCCGCCGAGTTTTTCGAGCTGCCCGCGCAGCGCGGCCAGCGTGGCGGTGAAGTCGGCCACGCGCTGCCTCTCCTGCTCCACCACGGCCGGCGGCGTCTTCTCACCGAAGTTCGCCAGCTTCGCGCTCGATTTCGCCAGCTCGCCGTCGAGTCGCTTGATCTCCTTGTCCAGGCGCGCCTTCTCGGCGTCGAGGTCGATCAGGCCCGCGAGCGGGATCAGCAGCCTCATCTCGCCGACGACCGCGGCGGCGGCCGCGGGCTCGGCTTCGCCGGCGTCGAGCCAGCGCTGCGATTCGGTTCGCGCGAGGAATGCGATCTGCGCGGCGAACTTCTCCACGCGGGCACGATCGCTCGCGCCGCCTCCGGCGTACAGCAACGGGATCGCCTTGCCGGGTGCGATGTTCATCTCGCTGCGGATGCGGCGGACCTGCGTCAGCACCGTTCGCAGCCACTCGATGCCGGCGCCTGCCGCCGTGTCGTCGGCCGGGAAATCCTCCGCTCGCGGGTAGGCGCGCCGCGTGATGCTGGCTTCCTGCAGGCCGAGCAGCGGCGCGACGGACTGGAAGATTTCCTCGGTGATGAACGGCGTGACCGGGTGCAGCGCGCGCAGCGCGGCCTCGAGCACGGCCAGCAGCGTGTGGCGCGTCGAGTCCGCCGCGGCCTTGTCGTCGCCGCCGAGCGCGGGCTTGGCCAGTTCGACGAACCAGTCGCAGTATTCGTTCCAGACGAACTCGTACAGCGCCTGCGCGACCAGGTCGAAGCGATACAGCGTCATCTGCGCCTCGACTTCGGCCAGCGTCGCGCGCAGGCGGGCGTAGATCCACTGCTCGGCTTCCGTCACCGGCTGCGCCACCGGCTGCGGTGCGGCGTCGATGTTCATCAGCACGAAGCGCGCGGCGTTCCACAGCTTGTTGCAGAACGCCTTGTAGCCTTCGGCGCGCTTGAGATCGAAGTTGATCGTGCGGCCGTAGGTCGCCAGCGCGGCGAAGGTGAAGCGCAGGGCGTCGGTGCCGACCGCCGCGATGCCCTGCGGATAGTCCTTGCGGATGCGCTTCTCGACCTTCTCGCGCACCTGCGGGATCAACAGCGAGGCAGTCGACTTCTTCACCAGCGCCTCGAGGTCGATGCCGTCGATGAGGTCGAGCGGGTCGATCGTGTTGCCCTTCGACTTCGACATCTTCTGGCCGTCGGCGTCGCGCACGATGGCGTTGATGTAGACCTCGCGGAACGGCACCTTGCCGGTGAAGTACTGCGTCGCCATGACCATCCGCGCGACCCAGAAGAAGATGATGTCGAAGCCGGTGACGAGCACCGCGCTCGGCAGGAAGGCCTGGTCCTGCGGCCAGTCCGCGACGACGCGGCCGTTCTCATCCGTGACGGGCGCCTCGCCGGGCCAGCCCATCGTCGAGAACGGCCACAGTGCGGACGAGAACCACGTGTCGAGCACGTCCTCGTCCTGCTTCAGCGTACCGACCGGCGTCACGTCGGAGTGCGCGCGCGCGTCGGCCTCGTCCTCGCCGACGAAGAGGTTGCCGGCCTCGTCGTACCACGCTGGAATCTGGTGGCCCCACCAGAGCTGGCGGCTGACGCACCAGTCCTGGATGTTCTCGAGCCATTGGTTGTAGGTCGTCGACCAGTTCTCGGGGACGAACTTGATGGCGCCGTCGCGCACCGCGGCGAGCGCGGGTTCGGTGATCGCCTTGCGGCCGCCGGGACCGGGCCTGCCGTCGACGCGCGTCTCGCTGGTGAGGTCGAGGAACCACTGGTCGGTCAGCATCGGCTCGATGATCGCGTCGGTGCGCTGGCTGACCGGCACCTGCAGCTTGTGTTTCTTCGTCTCGACGAGCAGCCCGGCTTCCTCGAGGTCGGCGAGCACCGCCTTGCGTGCGGCGAAGCGGTCGAGGCCGCGGTATTTCTCCGGTGCGTTCTCGTTGATCTTCGCGTCGAGCGTGAGGATGGTGATCGGCGCCAGCTTGTGGCGCGCGCCGATCTGCCAGTCGTTGAAGTCGTGCGCGGGCGTGATCTTCACGCAGCCGGTGCCGAACTCGCGGTCGACGTAGTCGTCGGCGATGACCGGGATCTCGCGACCGGTCAGCGGCAGCGTCAGCGTCTTGCCGATCAGCGCCTGGTAGCGCTCGTCTTCCGGGTGCACGGCCACGGCGACGTCGCCGAGCATCGTCTCCGGGCGCGTCGTCGCGACGACCAGGCCTTCACCGCCGTCGCTTGCCGGATAGCGGATCGACCACAGCGAACCTTCCTTCTCCTGGTTGTCGACTTCGAGGTCGGACACGGCCGTCATCAGCACCGGATCCCAGTTGACGAGCCGGCGGCCGCGATAGAGCAGGCCGTCGCGATACCACTGCACGAATACGCGCTTGACCGCCGCGGACAGACCGGGGTCCATCGTGAAACGCTCGCGCGACCAGTCGACCGAGGCGCCAAGGCGGCGCATCTGGTTGGTGATCGTCGAACCGGAGTGCTGCTTCCACTCCCACACGCGCTCGACGAAAGCCGCCCGGCCGAGGTCGTGGCGCGACTGGCCGTCGACCGCCAGCTGGTTCTCGACGATCTTCTGCGTCGCGATGCCGGCATGGTCGGTGCCGCCCTGCCAGAGCGTGCGGAAGCCGCGCATGCGGTGGTAGCGCGTCAGCGCGTCCATGATCGTCTGCTGGAATGCGTGGCCCATGTGCAGCGTGCCGGTCACGTTCGGGGGCGGCAGCAGGATGCAGTACGGCTCGCCGTCGCCGCGCGGCCGGAAGTCGCCGGCGGCCTCCCACTCGGCGTACCACTTCGACTCGATCTGGCGGGGTTCGAAACTCTTTTCCATGACGGCAGGGGTCCGGCCCGCGCGGACGGCGTGGGCGCTTCAGAAAGAAAGGGGAACGGGCATTTTAAAGGAACCTCGGAACGAGTCGTCACTTCCGTGGGGTTTCGGATCCAAGTGGCTGTTTCTCTTGGATTCCGGTGCTTGCGGCTGTGATGTCGGACGCTCGTCCAGGGCATTCCCCGGTGGTCAGGGCGATGGCTGGACCGCGCGCACCGGCAGCGGGAGGTTGCAGACGTCGACGTGTCCCGCCTGTGCGACGTAGAACGGCTCGCGGCGATTGCGCTGCGACTCGACCCAGGCCCGGAACGCGGGTGTGTCGGTGCGCAGCACTTCCAGTGCGGAGCGTTCGTTCCCGGGGACGTCCGCCGCGACGCGGATGCGCTGCACCGGCGGCCGCTTCTCGGGCCGGTCGTAGCCGCCCATGCGTCCGCTGCCGCGCGGCAGGGCGGAAAGCAGGTCCATGCCCTGCACGACGCGCCCGACCACGGTGGTGTTGCGGTCGAGCTGGCGCGGCGGCGTACCGATCGTGACGTAGAGTTCCGCGCCGCTGCCCGAGTCCGGTGCATTGAGGCGGCCGACGCCGACCGTGCCGTAGCAGTTCGGCAGCCAGGCACGACCGGCCTTGCGGTCGCGCGCGGCGGGGAAACCGCCGGAGAAGCCGACTTCCGGCGCGTAGCCGTCGCGGTCGGGCAGGGCCGTGAACGCGATCCTCGCGTTCCACGGCGTGGTGAACTCCGGCGGCAGCGAGGCCTTGGCCGTCTTGACCGGCCGGCGCTTCGCCTCGTCCTTCGCGTCCGGGTCGCTGATCTGCACGAGATAGTTGTCCTGCGCGCGCACGATCGCGACGTCGTCGTAGTAGTGCTCGCGCGCCAGCGCGCGGATGTTGGCGACGTGGTTCGGCGCGAACGCCGGCGCGAGTTCGATCACGACGCGGCCTTGCGGCAGCTCGAGGTAGAGCGTGTCCTGCGCGTCGAGCATCCGCCAGTCGCCGGGCCGGGTGGCGGCGAGCACGGCGGCGGTGGTTGGCGTCGCATCGGGTTTCTTTTCCGCGGCCGCTGCGGGGAGCGGCAGCACGACGGCGAAGGCCGCGGCCAGGCCGAGCCCGCGGGCGGCCAGGTGGCGTGACGGGGACGGTGGAGGAAGCTGCGCGCGCTGCATGGTGTCGTCGACGGTGGAGGAAGGGACTCTACAGCTTGGCCTCGACCGCCTCGGATGGCAATGCGACACTGCCGTCCACGCGAGTTGCGAGGAAGCCAACGAATGAGCCGCGCCGTGCACGTCATCGAGCATCCGCTGGTGCAGCACAAGCTGACCCTGCTGCGTCGGAAGACGACCGGCACGGCCGACTTCCGGCGCCTGCTCGGCGAGCTGTCCGCGCTGATGGCCTACGAGGTCACGCGCGACCTGCCGCTGCGCGAGGTGGCCATCGAGACGCCGGTCGGAACCGCCCGCGGACACCTCATCGACGGCAAGAAGGTCGCTTTCATCGCCGTGCTGCGAGCCGGCATCGGGCTGCTCGACGGCATGCTCGGCGTGGTGCCGAGCGCTCGCGTCGGCCACGTCGGCCTCTATCGGGACGAAGAAACGCTGCGCCCGGTTGAGTACTACCTGCGCCTGCCGCGCGACATGCGCGATCGCGACGCCATCGTCGTGGATCCGATGCTCGCGACGGGCAACTCCGCGGTCGCCGCGCTGGAGCGCGTGAAGGCGGTGCGCCCGCGCTCGCTGCGCTTCGTCTGCCTCGTCGGCTGCCCGGAGGGCGTGGCGAACCTGCAGGAGCATCATCCCGACGTGCCGATCTTCACCGCGGCGATCGACGAGCGCCTGAACGAACGCGGCTACATCGTGCCGGGCCTCGGCGATGCGGGCGACCGGTACTTCGGCACCAAGGCGTGACGCGCCCGGCTGCGTCGCGGCAGCCCGATCCGGCGGATAATGTCCGCCACGACGCACGATCCGCACGGGAGCCGACATGGCGACGCAATCCACGAAACTTGCGGTGCTCATCGATGCGGACAACGCGCAGCCGGCGGTGATCGAGGGGCTGCTCGCCGAGGTCGCCAAATACGGCACGGCGACGGTCAAGCGCATCTACGGCGACTGGACCGGTCCGCAACTCAAGGGATGGAAGGAGGCGCTGCTCACGCACGCGATCCAGCCGATCCAGCAGTTCCGCTACACGACCGGCAAGAACGCCACCGATTCCGCGCTGATCATCGACGCGATGGACCTGCTCTACAGCGGCAAGCTCGGTGGCTTCTGCATCGTCTCCAGCGACAGCGACTTCACGCGCCTGGCGGCGCGGGCGCGCGAGGCGGGCCTGGTCGTCTACGGCTTCGGCGAGAAGAAGACGCCGTCCGCCTTCGTCGCCGCCTGCGACCGCTTCATCTACACCGAGATCCTGGTCGCCAAGGATGACGAGGAGGAAGCCCCGCCGGCGCGCAGCCCGCAACAGCTGAAGCAGGACGCCCGCCTCGTGGCCCTACTGCGCGGCGCGGCGGAGGCGTCGTCGGACGACTCGGGCTGGGCGAACCTGGGGTCGGTCGGCAGCACGATCGCGAAGCAGGCGCCGGACTTCGACGCGCGCAACTACGGCTACCGCAAGCTCAGCGAGCTGATCGCCGCCAGCGGCTTGTTCGAGATCGAGAAGCGCAAGACCGGCGACGGGGCGTCGACGTTCATGCGCGACCTGCGCCGGAGTCCGCGCAAGCCCTCCGGCGGCAAGCGCCGGTCACCAGCCGCCGGCTGACACGCCACGCGGCGTCGCACGGGCTTCCCGCTCGACCTGCCTCCGGCGCCGGGCCGGCGCAGCCACTGCTTCGCGGCGACACCCGAATCGGGGGGGGGCGCCGGACATTCGTGTTCCGACCGGCGACGCACGCGTCGTGCCGTGCCTGCTGTCGTCCGTGCCGGTGATGCGAAGGCGGAATGGGCTCGGTTTACGCGGGTTTTATGCAGGCGCGCCGTGCCGCGAATGGAGGCTTTACGCGCGACGGATCGACACTGGCGTCGCGGCCGAAGGGGCCGCGTTCCGGGTCTCCGTCCACCATGTCCGCTTCATCCCCGTTACTGCGAGTCCTGCCGTGCATCGCCGTCGGCGCAGGGCTTTCCTGTCCGCCCTCCCGCGCGGAGATCGTGCCGGCACCGACCGTGAGCGGCAGCGCGACCCTGACGAGCGACTACGTCTGGCGCGGCATCAGCCAGACCGCCGGGGATCCCGCCGCGCAGGCGGGTCTCCGGCTGACCGGCCATTCCGGTTTCTACGTTTCCGCCTGGGGCTCGAACGTGCGCTCGACCGCCGATCCGGACCTGCACAGCGAATTCGACCTTTCCGCCGGCTGGTCCGGCGCGCTCGCGGACGACTGGGCGATCGATGCCAGCGTGCTGCGCTACGTCTATCCCGGTGCGGCGTCGAGCGCCGACTGGACCGAGATCGGCGCCGCGCTCACGTGGAAGAACGATCGCTGGCTGTCGGCCGGCTATTCGTCCTCGGCACTGGGCAGCGGCCATCGTGGCCTCTACACCCAGATCGGAGCGCGCTTCCCGCTCGGTCCGCGCTTCCGGCTGGAAGCCGTCCTGGGCGGATACCGCCTCGACCGCGATCGCGACAACGCCTATCTGCACGGCCAGCTCAGCGCGATCTGGACCTTCCACGCGCCGTTCGAACTGCGCGTGACCGCGCACGTCACCGACGGCCGTGCCGACCGCCTGTTCGGCGAGGACCTCGCCGGCAGCCGCGTCGAAGGGGCATTGCAGGCGAATTTCTGAAGGAGGCTGCCATGTCGTTCATCCAGGCCGTCGTCGTCGTGGTCACCCTGCTGGTGATCGCCTACCTGTTCTACGCGCTGATCCGTCCGGACGCGTTCTGAGTCCCCCGTGAGGAAATCCACCATGGATGCCGTGTTCGTGTTCCTGACCCTCGTCTGCTTCGCCGCAGCCGCCGGCTACGTGATCCTGCTCGACAAGGTGTGAGGAGGGAACTGCGATGATGATGAACCTGATGCAGTTCGGCGTGCTGATCGCGTGCATGACCGCGCTGGTCGTCCCGATGGGATGGTGGCTGGCGCGGGTCTTCACCGGCGTGCCGCACGGGCTGCCGGAGCGCTGGACCTATCGCCTGCTGGGCATCGACCCGGACGAGGAGATGGGCTGGGCGCGCTATGCAATGGCGCTGCTGCTCTCCAACGCCGCGATGATGCTGCTCGGCTACCTGCTGCTGCGCCTGCAGGGCGTGCTGCCGCTCAATCCGCTCGGAATCCCTGCGCAGGCTCCCGATCTCGCGTTCAACACCGCGGCGTCGTTCGTGACCAACACGAACTGGCAGGCCTACTCGGGCGAGTCCAGCCTGTCCAACTTCAACCAGATGGCCGCGATCACGTTCCTGATGATGGTCAGCGCGGCGACCGGCCTCGCCGGCGTGGCGGCGTTCATCCGCGGACTCGCGCGCGCTTCGGCGCGCTCGGTGGGCAACTTCTGGGTCGACCTGACCCGTGCGCTCTACCGCGTGCTGCTGCCTTCGTGCGTGCTCGTGGCCCTGATCTACGTCTGGCAGGGCATTCCGCAGACGCTCGACACCGAGGCGATCGCGACCACGCTCGAAGGCGCACGCCAGCAGATCCTGCTGGGTCCCGTCGCCAGCCTGGAATCGATCAAGCACATCGGCACCAATGGCGGCGGTTTCTTCGGCATGAATGCCGCGCATCCGTTCGAGAATCCGACGCCGCTGACCAATGCGCTGCACATCCTGTGCATGCTGCTGGTTCCGTCGGCGCTGACGTACGCGTTCGGCAGCATGCTGCTGCGCCGGCGCCAGGGATGGGTCTTCTTCGCCGCGTTCCTGGTCATGTTCGTGGGCTTCCTGTCGGTGGTCTACACGGCGGAGCAGGCGGGCAACCCGGCGCTGGCCAGGGCCGGTGCCGACCAGAGCCTGCTGGCGACGCAGTCCGGCGGCAACATGGAAGGCAAGGAAGTGCGCTTCGGCATCGCCGGAACGAGCCTGTTCGTCGCCACCACCACGGCGGCGACGACCGGATCGGTCGATGCCATGCACGACTCGCTGGTCCCGCTCGGCGGTGCCGTGCCGCTGTCGGAAATGATGCTCAACTGCGTGTTCGGCGGCAAAGGCGTCGGGTTCATCAACCTGATCCAGTACGCCATCCTCTCCGTCTTCCTGGTCGGGATGATGATCGGGCGCAGCCCGGAATTCCTCGGCAAGAAGATCGAGGCGCGCGAGGTCAAGCTGACCATGCTCGCGGTGCTCGCCCACCCGTTCTCGATCCTCGGCTTCACCGCGCTGGCGGTGCTGTGGCCGGGGACCGCCGCCAGCCTCAACAACGCCGGTCCGCACGGCTTCAGCGAGATCCTCTACGCCTACACCTCCGGCACCGCGAACAACGGATCGGCCTTCGCCGGACTGAACGCGAACACGCCGTTCTTCAACACCACGATCGGGCTGGCGATGCTGGCCGGACGCTACCTCACGCTGCTGCCGATGCTGGCCGTGGCGGGCTCGCTCGCCGCGAAGCGGACGCAGGCCGCGCACGAGGGAACGCTGGATACGGCGACGCCGACCTTCGCGGTGCTGCTGCTGTTCGTCGTGCTGATCGTCGGCGGCCTGACCTTCCTGCCCGCGCTGGCGCTGGGGCCGATCGTCGAACACCTGGACATGCTGGCGGGGCGCCTGCTCTAGGACGAGCGGCTCCCTTCGCGGCATCGCGCGTAGCCCGGGTGCCGGTGTGTGCCATCGGCATCCGCAAGAGGACAAGGACAATGAACGAACAGAAATCCCCGTTGCGCGGCCTGGTGAGGCCGGTACTCGTGTCGGCCGCGTTCTTCATGGGCCTGACCGGTCTGGCCTATCCGCTGGCCGTGACCGGTATCGCCCACCTGCTGTTCCCGCACCAGGCGCACGGCAGCCTCGTCGAGCGCGGCGGCGCCGTGGTCGGTTCGGAGGTGCTCGGACAGGCGTTCACCGCACCGGCGTACTTCCATCCGCGTCCCAGCCTGACCGCGGACGCGCCCTACAACGCGGCCGCCAGCGGCGCCAGCAACCTCGGCCCGACGAACCGCAAGCTGATCGAGGCGGTCACCGAGCGCGTGGCGGCCTACCGTCGCGAGAACGGCCTCGCCGACGACGTCCAGGTACCGGTGGACGCGGTGACCGCATCGGCGTCCGGACTAGACCCCGACATCTCGCTCGCCAACGCCTATCTGCAAGCCGCGCGCGTGGCGAGGAGCCGCCACCTGCCCGAAGCGCGCGTGCGCGAACTGGTCGGCCGTTCGGCGGCATCGCACCAGTTCGGCGTGCTCGGCGAGCCGCGCGTCAATGTCCTGCAGCTCAACGCGGCGCTCGACGCCCTGCCGGCGCAGTGACCGCACTTTCCTCCCGGGAACTCCCATGAGCGCTTCACGCAAATCCCTCGCCCTCTTCGACCCGACCCTGATCCGGCCCGCATTGCTCGACGCCTGGCGCAAGCTGGACCCGCGCGTGCAATGGCGCAACCCGGTCATGTTCATCGTCTACCTCGGCAGCCTCCTGACCACGGTGCTGTGGCTGCAGGCACTGTTCGGCCAGGGCGAGGCGCCGGCCGGCTTCATCTTCGCGGTGTCGCTGACGCTGTGGTTCACGGTGCTGTTCGCCAACTTCGCCGAAGCGCTGGCCGAAGGGCGCAGCAAGGCGCAGGCCGCCTCGCTGCGCAGCATGCGCCGCAAGACCATCGGCAAGAAACTCGTCGATGGCACCCGCTACGGAGGCGCGTGGATTCCGGTCGACGTGGAGGAGCTGCGCAAGGACATGGTGGTGCTCGTCGAGGCGGGCGACATCGTTCCGCTCGACGGCGAGATCGTCGAAGGCGTCGCCTCGGTCGACGAAAGCGCGATCACCGGCGAGTCGGCGCCGGTGATCCGCGAGGCCGGCGGCGACTTCGCCTCGGTCACCGGCGGGACGCGCGTGCTGTCGGACTGGCTGGTCGTGCGCATCTCGGCCAATCCGGGCGAATCGTTCCTGGACCGCATGATCGCGATGGTCGAAGGCGCCGAACGACGCAAGACACCGAACGAGATCGCGCTGACGATCCTACTGGTCGGCCTCTCGCTCGTGTTCGTGCTGGTCGTCGCGACATTGTGGGCGTTCTCCGCGTTCGCCGCCGGCATGGCCGGGTCCGGCGCGGCCGTCGGCATGACCATCCTCATCGCGCTGCTGGTGTGCCTGATCCCGACCACGATCGGCGGTTTGCTGTCGGCCATCGGTGTCGCCGGCATGAGCCGCATGATGCAGGCCAACGTCATCGCCACCTCCGGCCGCGCGGTCGAGGCGGCCGGCGACGTCGA
>DBMH01000317.1 GCA_002297645.1 Rhodanobacteraceae bacterium UBA703
AGTTCGGCTGCGCGCGGCGGCCGCGAGGACCGGCTTTGACGATGCGCGACAGCGCGACCTCGTGGCACGGCAGTTTCCTGGGGGTGATTCGCATCGCGTCCCAGGCCATGCCGAGTCCTGCGCGGCAGGAGCCCGTCAGTGGCGCGCTTCCTTCCTCGAGCGGCAAGCCGGTGAGGCGAGGTGATGGCTGGAGCCGCCGCGGAGGGAGTCCGGGAATGGTTGACGTGAGATCGCGATCGTCCGTCCTGGACGCGGTGGCCTGAGCCGGCACCACCGTACCCGCGCGCAGCGACCGGATCACCCCCGCTGGGTTGGCGGCGACAGTCGTGCCAGCAACCCTCGCCGATCCTGCACCTGCAGCCGCTCGTACAGCGCGCGGCGGTGATAGACCAGGGTGGGCGTGCTGATGCCCATGCGCGCGACGATCTGCGATTCGGAGCAGCCGCGCGCGATCCAGTACGCCAGCTCGCGCTGGCGCCGGGATAGCGGCAGGGGCTGCAAGGCGGCCAGCAGGCGCGTGCCGAGGGGGACGCGCTGGGTAAGGTGCAGCGCCACGGCCTCCCCTTGGCCGCCGGCGGCCAACAGGCGCGTGGCGCGCAACGAGAAGGTGCCGTTCGTGTTGTGCCACTGCATCTGTGGCAGGGCCGTACCCGATTCCCCGCGCCGGGCTCCCGGCTGGGTGTGCTGCCGCGTCCATTGCAGACGCTGCAGCACCCATTGCACGGCGTGGGGCAGCGGCCCGCGCGTCCCCGCCCCGCGCCAGCGCCAACCGAAGGCCAGGGGCAGGAGGCGTTCGGCCTCGGGCGACGTCCACAACAGGCGCCCTTCGGGAGTGACGACGAGCAGGCCGCTGGCCTGGATCCCGTCGTCGCCGGCATCGGGTTCGCCCGGCTGCAGCACACGCGCGAGGCAGGCGTCGAGCGAGGCGAGCGTGGCCAGCTCGTCCGGCGTGAACGGCGGTGCGCCCGTGTGGCGGAACAGCATCAGCTTGCCGAGCCCGCGGCCTTGCGGCGTGCACAGCGCGAGGACCGCCCACGTGGACAGGTCGGCAGGGCGCATGATGGCTTCGTAGTAGTCGCTGCGGTACAGCTCGGCACGCGACACCTTCAGCAACTGTCCCGGCTCCAGCACCCAGGGCCGGCGCTGGTAGCGCGCCACCGTTTCGGAGAAATTGTCCAGGCGGCGGGACAGCACCAGGCCCTCGCTGCGCTGCACGTGCGCATCGAAATAGTCGGGCATCACGGCCAGCAGGGCGGGGTTCTCGACGTATCCGTCGGGTACTCCGTCGTCGCCGGGATGGAAGTAGCCACACGAATCGAAGGCGACGATGTGGCGCAACTCGCGCAGCACGGGTACGACGAGCTGCGGCCCGCTGATATCCAGGCAGGCCATCTCGTGCAGGCGGGCGATGGCGTGCTGCCGGGCGCGATGCGCGGCGGACATGAGCGCTTTCAGGCCCGAGCGGGAGTCATGGCGTGCAACCTCGTCAGCAGCCCTTGCCGGTCCTGCACCTGCAGCCGCTCGTAGAGCGCGCGGCGGTGGTAGACCACGGTCGGGGCGCTGATGCCCATGCGCATGGCGATCTGCGATTCGGCGCAACCGCGCGCCATCCAGTAGGCCATTTCGTGCTGGCGCCCGGACAGCGCCAAGGGCTGGAGCGCCGCCAGCAGGCGCGTGCCACGCGCGACGCGCCGCGTGATGTGAAGGGCCACGGCGTCCTCCAGGGGCTCGCCGCCGGCGGCGGTCAGTTGCGTGGCACGCAGCGAGAACCATCCGCTGGCGTTGTGCCATTCCATCTGCGGCAGGGAAGCGTCCGTCTTGCCCCGCCGGACCCAGCGCAGGTGGTGCAGCAGTCGTTGCAGCACCTGGGGCAGCGGTCCGCCCGCGCTCGCGGCTGCCGCACCCACGGCACGCCAGCGCCAGCCGAAAGCCAGGGGCAGCAGGTGCTCGGCCTCGGGCGAGATCCACAAGAGGCGGCCTTCACGGGTGACGACGAGCAGCCCGCTCGATTGCACTTCGCTGTCGTCGGCATCCAGTTCGCCCGGCTGCAACGCGCGCGCTAGGCATGCCTCGAGCCGGGCGAGCGTGTCCACTTCTTCCCGGGCGAAAGGCGGCGCTCCCGTGTTGCGATACAGCGTCAGCAGGCCCAGGCCTCTGCCCTGCGGCGTGCACAGCACCATGGCCACCCACGTGGACAGGTCGGCGGGGCGCATGATGGCTTCGTAGTANNCGTAGTAGTCGCTGCGGTACAGCGTCGCGCGTGGCACGGTCAGGATCTGGCCGGGCTCCAGCGCCCACGGCCCGCGCTGGTAGCGGGCGATGTCGGTGAAGCTCAGCAGGCTGCGGCACAGGATCCGGCTCTCGCTTTGCAGTATCCGCGGGTCGAAGTAGTCCGGCATCACCGCCTGTACCGCCGTGCTCTCCAGGTAGGCATCGAGCAGGCCGCCGTCGCCGGGGTGGAAGTAGCCGCCCGAGTCGAACGCGACGACGCGACGCAATTCGTGCAGCACGGATGCGACGAGTTGCGGGCCGCTGAAGTCCAGGCAGGCCATCTGGTGCAGGCGCGCGATGGCCTGCTGCTGGGCGCGGCGGCGTGGCATGGAACGGATCGTCCCCCTCCCTCGGGTGTGGGCGCGATTATGTCAAGGCGGCCCGGCGCTCCACCCCATCCCGGGGGGATAGGACTACGCAGAGGCCCGAGTGCGTAGCCTGCCGCCTTTCGACGACCTCTGCTGCAGGACACGCGAGGCGCGCGATGCCGCATCCAGCGGCCTGTCGCGCGTCGCACCGACCGCTCCCGCTCCTCATCCATCGAACAAGGAACCGTTTTCATGTCTTTCTTCCGCACTCTGGCCCGGCTCGTGCTGGGCGGAGCCTTTCTGGTCCATTCCGCCTTCGCCGCCGACTACGAAGTCACCCAGGCCGGCGATTCCGGCTCCAACACGCTGCGCGCCGCGATCGCGGCGGCGAACGATCATCCCGGTGTCGATCGCGTGCTGATCCGCGTTGCGGGTCCGATCGTGCTGAACAGCGGGATTCCCGTCACCGATCCGGTCGAGATCGTCGGTACGCATCCGGCGGCGGCGAGCGAGATCGTGCAGGCCGCGGCGGAGAGGATTTTCGACCTGCTGGGGGATCGCAACGCGCCGCGCGCGATGTCCGTTTCGCTGCGCCGGCTGCATCTGCGCAACGGCCGGGCAGACGCAGGCGACGGCGGCGCGATCCATGCGAGCGCCGTGCGCCTGCGGGTGGAATCCTGCCGCTTCAGCGGCAACGAGGCGACGCACGATGGCGGCGCGATCTACACGGACGACGTCGACGCGACGATCCTGGACAGCGTGTTCGAAGGCAATGACGCGGGCGACAGCGGCGGTGCCGTGATGGTCTCCGCCAGCGATCTCGTCGTCGAGCGCAGCCGCTTCACCGGCAACCACGCGGACGTCGGCGGCGGCCTCGCGGGCGGCGGCACCACGTCGCGGCTGGACATCAAGGACAGCCTGATCCAGGACAACACGGCACTGCACGGAGGCGGCGGCGTGCGCTTCAGCGCGGAGCGCCTGCGCGTGTACCGCAGCGCTGTCGTCGGCAACACCGCCGAGTTCTCGGACGGCGGCGGGATCTGGCTGGCCGGTCCGGTAGACGGCGACGCCTCGGTCGTCGAGAACAGCACGATCACCGCCAATGCCGCGCCGTCCGAATCGGCCGGCGGCAGCGGCATCTACGTCGCCGACGGCAAGCTGGCCCTGCGCAACAGCACCGTCGTCGCCAACGCGACGGGGCCGGCCGGCGATACGTTCACGAGTGGCGGAGGCGTCTTCGTCGGCGGCAGCGAAAGCCGGCTCGACGTCGGCAGCACGATCATCGCAGGCAACACGCAGGGGCCGTCCGCGACGCCGCGCGACCTCGTGCGCGATCTCGATCCGCTGGTGACGCCACCCAGCATCGTTTCCGTGCGTCGCAGCCTGGTCCAGGCGGTGCCGGACGTCGGTGCCGTCAACGGCGTCGATGCCGAGAACCTCTGGCAGGCCGATCCGATGCTGGAGCCCCTGCGCGACAACGGCGGCCCGACGCCGAC
>DBMH01000193.1 GCA_002297645.1 Rhodanobacteraceae bacterium UBA703
CCAGGCCAGCGCCGACCGCCAGACCGCGCCGCCGTGCGGCGGCTCCGCCGTCCCGGCGGCAGGCGCCGAGTACCGGCCGAGCTGCGTCGTCCAGACGGCCAGTGCGGCAAGCGGCAGGACCAGGAACGCCGCCAGTGCCCAGCGCCAGCCCCAGGCGTGCGCGAGCGGAATGACCACCGCCGAACCCAGCGCGGCGACGATGCCCATGGTCAGCGCATAGGCGCCGGTCAGGCTCGCGACGCGATGCGGAAAGTCGCGCTTGACCAGGCTCGGCAGCAGCACGTTGCCGATCGCGATGCCCAGGCCGATGACTCCGGTGCCGAGGTACAAGCCCCAGGACGTGCCGGCCGAACGCAGGACGATGCCGGTCGCGACGGCGGCCAGCGCGCCGAACAGGGCCCGCTCCAGGCCGTATTCGCGCGCCAGCAGCGCGCTGAACGGCGACAGCAGGGCGAAGACGATCAGCGGCAGCGTGGTCAGTGCGCCGACGGCCGTCGTGCCCAGGCCGAGGTCGTCGCTGATCGGACCGAGCAGCGGCGGCAGTCCGGTGAACGGCGCGCGCAGGTTGGCGGCGATCAGCAGCACGCCGGTCACGAGGGCCGCATGGCCGGCAGCGGGTCGAAGCGTCGTGGTGTTCACCGGAAGCTCTCGTCGAAGCGATGCCGGCACTCTACGCAGTGCCTTCCATGATCAAATAGAGAAGGAATGACAATCAATCGCGAAATTCAGCCACGTCGAGGCGCGCTCGCGCTCGAGTACTGCCGTTTCGATCCGGACGCGTACGAGCAGCCCGCGGTGGCCTTGCGGCTGGACGTCGAGCAAAACGACGCGGAGCAGCCGGTGCACCGGCACCGCAAGGGGCAACTGGTGCTGGCACTGCGCGGCGGCGTGACCTGCGAAGTGCCCAAGGCGATCTGGATGGTGCCGCCGCAGCATGCCGTGTGGATTCCGGGCGGCATGCCGCACAGCAATCGCGCCACCGACAACGCGCGCATCGGTTTCCTGTTCGTGGAGCCGGGCGCAGCGCCGATGCCCGACGAGTGCTGCACGCTGGCCATCAGCCCGTTGCTGCGCGAACTCATCCAGCACCTGGCCGACCAGCCGCCGGTCTACCCCGGCGAAGGAGCGACGGCGCGGCTGGTGGCGGTGCTGCTCGAACAGCTGGCCGCCGCCCCGGTCGAGCAGTTGCACCTGCCGGTGTCGCGCCATCCGAATATCCGCCGCATCGTCGATGCCCTGACGGCGGATCCGGCCGATCGCACCACGCTCGCCCAATGGGCGCCGCGGCTCGCCATGAGCGAACGCACGCTGGCGCGGCTGGTGGCGAAGGAGACCGGCCTGACCTTCGGCCGCTGGCGCCGGCAGTTGCACCTGATCGTGGCCTTGCGCCAGCTCGCCGCGGGCGCCAGCGTGCAGCAGGTGGCGGGCCATCTCGGCTACGACTCGGTGACCGCCTTCATCACGATGTTCAAGAAGGCGCTGGGCCTGCCGCCGGCGCAGTACTTCGCGGCCTTGCGTTAGGACCTGTCATCCTCCCCGAGCCGGTTGCACCGCGGCTGGCGTCACCGCTCCGAAGGCCCGGCTTCCCAGTAGTCCCGCCGCGTGAACAGGCCGGGACGGATCAGGTCGATGAACGCGTGCGCCTCGGCGCTCAGGTACTTGCCCTTGCGCACGACGACGCCGTAGCTGCGTTGCGGGAAGTACGCGCTGAGATTGCGGACGGCCAGCCGCGCGTGATCGTCCGCACCGATGCAGATGCCGGTCACGATCGAGATGCCGAGGCCCATCGCGACGTACTGCTTGATGACCTCCCAGCCGCCGACTTCGATCGCGACCTGGTACGGCACCTTCTGCTTCTGGAAGATCAGGTCGACCAGGCGGTACGTGGTCAGGCGCTTGGGCGGCAGGATCAGTCCGTACGGCGAGATGTCCTCCAGCGATATCTCCGCCTTCCGCGCCAGCGGATGACCGAGCGGCGCGATCAGCATCGGGTCGAAGTGGTACAGCGGTTCGTAGGACAGGTCGTGCGGCACGTCGAGCATCGAGCCGACCGCGAAATCGACCTGGTCCGAGCGCAGCAGGGCGAGACCGTCGGTGCCGGTCACGTTGCGCAGGTTCAATGGAATATCCGGATGGCGCTCGCGGAACGCCGCGACCATGTCCGGCAGCAGGTACTGGATCGTGGCGTTGCCGCAGGCGATGTCGAGTGCGGTGTGGCCGAGGCCGCGCGTGCGCGCGTGGAACGCCTCGTCGATCGCCTCGAGGCCGTCGACCAGCGGCTGCGCGAGTTCGTACAGCGCTTCGCCCTCGCGCGTGAGCACGACGCGGCGGCGGCGGCGCTCGATCAGGCGCGCGCCGAGTTCCTGTTCCAGCGCGCGCAACTGGAGGCTGACGGCCGGTTGCGACAGGAACAGGGCCTCGGCCGCGCGGGACAGCGTGCCGAGCTTGGCGATCGTGCAGAACGCGCGCAGCTGCTTGAGCCGGCTGCCCTTGTAGTAGAAGCGCGCGGGTGTCGCGGACTCGCCGGCGGAGCCGCCCCTCGCCGCCGTCCTTCGCCGTCTTCCGGTACCGCTGCGTGGGTTATTCGCCATTCCGGAACAGTGGGTTGCAATGTCTTTGACAAAGATAATGCATTTCTTTGAAACATATGTTTTGTCAAAGCAAACAAGATGGGCCTAGCCTTGCTGCACAGCATCAATCGCAGGGCCTGCCCATGTCGGTTCCGCAAGCAGCGATACCGGACGCGTCGTCCGAAGCGCCACCCGCCGTCGTGTCTTCCCCGTCGACGTCGACGATCCAGGCGACGGTGCTCGGTGCCGACGCGCTGGCCTTCCTCGCCGACCTGCATCGCCGTTTCGACGCGCGCCGCCGCGAGCTGCTCGTCGCGCGCCGGCAGCGTCAGGCACGTTTCGATGCCGGCGAACTGCCGGATTTCCTGGCCGCGACGAAGGCGATCCGCGACGGCGACTGGAAGATCGCACCGATTCCCGCCGTGTTGCTCGACCGCCGCGTCGAGATCACCGGCCCCGTCGACCGCAAGATGATCATCAATGCGCTGAATTCCGGCGCGAAGGTGTTCATGGCCGACTTCGAGGATTCGACCGCGCCGACCTTCGCCAACCTGCTGGACGGCCAGTTCAACCTGCGCGACGCGGTGGCCGGCCGGATCGAATTCACCTCGCCCGAAGGCAAGCACTACGCGGTGAAGCCGAATCCGGCGGTGCTGATGGTGCGTCCGCGCGGCTGGCACTTGCCGGAGCGCCACGTCACGGTCGACGGCGAAGCGATGTCGGGATCGCTGTTCGACTTCGGCCTGTTCGCGTTCCACAACGCGAAGGCGCTGCACGCGGCCGATCGCGGCCCGTATTTCTACCTGCCGAAGATGGAAAGCCATCGCGAGGCGGCGCTGTGGAACGACGTGATGGACCGCGCCGAAGACGTGCTCGGCCTGCCGCGCGGCGCGATGAAGGCCACCGTGCTGATCGAGACGCTGCCGGCGGTATTCGAGATGGACGAGATCCTGCACGCGCTGCGCTCGCGCATCACCGGCCTCAACTGCGGCCGCTGGGACTACATCTTTTCCTACATCAAGACATTGCGCGCGCACGCCGACCGCGTGCTGCCCGAGCGCGGCCAGGTCGCGATGACGGTGCCGTTCCTGAAGGCGTACTCCGAGCTGCTCATCAAGACCTGCCACCGCCGCGGCGCGTTCGCGATGGGCGGCATGGCCGCGCAGATCCCGATCAACCACGACGCGGCAGCGAACGAGGCCGCGCTGGCGAAGGTGCGCGCCGACAAGCTGCGCGAAGTCGGCGCCGGCCACGACGGCACCTGGGTCGCGCACCCGGCGCTGGTGCCGGTCGCGAAAGCGGTATTCGACCAGCACATGCCGGCACCGAACCAGCTCGACGTGATGCGCGCCGACGTCGTCGCCGACCGCGACACGCTGATCGCGCCGAGCAGCGGCACGATCACGCGCGCCGGCTTCGCCGCGAACATCGAGATCTGCCTGCGCTATCTCGCGGCGTGGATCGATGGCCAGGGCTGCGTGCCGATCCATCACCTGATGGAAGACGCCGCGACGGCCGAGATTTCGCGCGCGCAGGTGTGGCAGTGGCTGCACCAGCCCGGCCTGCGCTTCGACGACGGCTCGCGGATCGGCTTCGACGCGTTCGCCGCGGATCTTGCCGAAGCGCGCACGCGCCTCGCCGCGACGGCGATGCCGGGGCAGGGGCGCGTCGACGAAGCCGCCGGCCTCCTCGACGCGCTGACACGCGCCGACACGCTGGCGGACTTCCTGACCCTCGCCGCACTCGACTTCTGCGACCGGGATTCGCCCAGCGATCGTTCCTGATCTCGAAGCCGACAGCGGCCGTCCGCGATCGCGCTTGCCGCTCTCCACCGGTTCCATCAATGCCGTACTTCCCTCCGCCGACATCGAGGCATGCCATGAAAGCGACGTTGCCCACTGCCGAACAGATCACCCTGGACTGGACCAACAATCCGCGCTGGGCCGGTATCCGGCGCAACTACACGGCCGAGGACGTCGTGCGCCTGCGCGGCACGGTGCACGTGGAGCACTCGCTTGCTCGCCTCGGCGCCGAGAAGCTGTGGAAGTCGTTGCACGCCGAACCCTTCGTCAATGCCCTCGGCGCGTTGACCGGCAACCAGGCCATGCAGCAGGTCAAGGCCGGACTCAAGGCGATCTATCTCTCGGGCTGGCAGGTCGCCGCCGACGCGAACCTCGCCGGCCAGATGTATCCGGACCAGTCGCTGTATCCGGCCGACTCGGTGCCGGCGGTCGTGCGCCGCATCAACAATGCGCTGCTGCGCGCGGACCAGTTGCATCATGCCGAGGGCGACGACTCGGTCGACTTCCTGCAACCGATCGTCGCGGACGCCGAAGCCGGATTCGGCGGCGTGCTGAATGCGTTCGAACTGATGAAGGCGATGATCGAGGCCGGCGCCGCCGGCGTGCACTTCGAGGACCAGCTCGCCAGCGTGAAGAAGTGCGGCCACATGGGCGGCAAGGTACTGGTGCCGACGCGCGAGGCGGTCGAAAAACTCAATGCGGCGCGTCTCGCCGCGGACGTCCTCGGCGTGCCGACGATCCTCGTCGCGCGCACCGATGCCGAGGCGGCGGACCTGCTCACGTCGGACGTCGACGAGAACGACCGGCCGTTCACGACCGGCGAGCGGACCGTCGAGGGGTTCTACAAGACGAAGAACGGCCTCGACCAGGCGATCTCGCGTGGTCTTGCCTATGCGCCGTACGCGGACCTCGTCTGGTGCGAGACCGGCAAGCCGGACCTCGCTTTCGCGAAGGCGTTCGCCGAAGCGATCCACGCGAAGTTCCCGGGCAAGCTGCTTGCCTACAACTGCTCGCCGTCGTTCAACTGGAAGAAGAACCTCGACGACGCGACGATCGCCAGGTTCCAGAAGGAAATCGCGGGATACGGCTACAGGTTCCAGTTCATCACGCTGGCCGGCTTCCATGCGCTGAACTACTCGATGTTCCACCTCGCGCACGGCTACGCGCGCCGACAGATGAGCGCCTTCGTCGAATTGCAGGAAGCGGAATTCGCCGCCGCTGAGCGTGGCTTCACCGCCGTGAAGCACCAGCGCGAAGTCGGCACCGGCTACTTCGACGCGGTGACGCAGACGATCCAGCAGGGCCAGTCGTCGACCACGGCGCTGAAGGGGTCGACTGAGGAAGAGCAGTTCCACGGCAAGTCGCAGGCGGCCTGACACGTACGACGGTGCCTGCCCGGGGAAGGGCAGGGCCGGCACCGGAACGCTGGGGAGTGGGTCCTGGACGCTGGGGAGGACGTCCGGACCGGCCGTTCCGATGCCGGCGCTGCGGACCGCCGGCTGGCGGCGGTCCCGTTCACGGACGTAGCGGCGGGGGAAAACGTCGCAAAAGGGAAAGCGGCCCCTGCTTCGCTACCGGTTAGCCGAAGATCGAGTAAAATAAGCGGTCTAGGCGCCGCGAGCGGGGGTTCAGTGGCCAGCGTAGGGAAGTGTTCTCCGACAGCGGGGCGAAGATGACGTCGGGCGCGTCACCACGCCAGCTTTCCAGCGAAGAGCTGGCGCTCTTCGCGCAGGCCGCCCGTTTCCGCGAAGTCGCGCCAGGAGAAGTCCTGTTCCGCCGCGGCGAACTCGGACGCAGCATGTTCATCGTCGAATCCGGCCAGGTGCGGCTGGAGTTCGGTGACGGCCTGCCGGACAAGCTGATCGGTCCGCGCGAATTCTTCGGCGAACTCGTGCTGTTCGTCGGCAGCCATACGCGTGTCGCCAATGCCGTCGCGCTGACGCCGACCGGTCTGCGCATCGTCGAGCACGACGCTTTCGAACGCATGCTCGAGGCCGAGCCGCGCGTCGTCGCGCGCTTCATGCGCCGCTCGTTCGCGTATCTCGTCGCCAGCGAGCAACAGCTGATCCAGGGACTTCGGCGCCGCAACGAGGACCTGATGGTCACGCTCGATTCGCTGCGCCAGACGCGGACGCGGCTGACCACGGCCGAGCGCCTGGTCCAGACCGACGAACTGACCGGATTGTGCAATCGGCGCGGCCTCTACACGTATCTCGAACGGCTGCACGAACAGCGGCTGCCGGATACCGTGCTCGGCCTGCTGCTGGTCGACCTGGATCGTTTCAAGCAGATCAACGACCGCTGCGGCCACGTCGTCGGCGATCAGGTCCTGCGCGCCATCGCCGAGGAAGTGCAGGGGGCCGCGAGTTCGATCGACGTGCCGTGCCGGCTCGGCGGGGACGAATTCGCCCTGCTGATGCAGGTCACCGGCGAAGAGGAGTTGCGCGCCCGGGCGACCCAGATCATCGCGGGCGTGAACGCGCTGCGCTTCCCCGGGTTCGGGAGCGGGCTGGAGGTCACCGTCAGCATCGGCGGAAGCGTATGCGAGGACGGCGTGGACTGGGCCGTCTGGTACAGCGACGCGGATTCCGCGCTGTATCGGACCAAGGGTCGTGGCGGCGACGGCTACGAGGTAGGAAACGGCCGGGGCGCCGCCCCCTAGACCGGGCATCCTGTCCCGGGTCGAGCCCGCACCGGCCGCCGGAAGGAGCGCTGCCCCGCAACTGGCATTCGCGCCCGGATGCGCGCAAGATCGCGACGTTTCGGGCGGGGAAAGCCACGGAGTGGCTGTCGGATCCATGAATGCGATCACACAATCCGAACCAGTCGTCGCGCATCGGCAGATCGCGCCGGTCCTGCGCACGCTGGTGCTGTGTGATCTCGCCGATTCCACGGCGCTGGTGGGCCGTCTCGGCGACCAGCACGCGGCGGAACTGTTCCGCAAGCACGATCGCGTCGTGCGCACGCTCCTGAATGCCCACACCGGTCGCGAAATCGACAAGACCGACGGCTTCCTCGCGATGTTCGAGCGGCCGATCCAGGCGGTGGCGTTCGCGCTCGACTACCAGCGGCAACTCAGGCAGCTCAGCAGCGAGGAGCAATGCGCGCTGGTGGCGCGCGTCGGAATCCACATCGGCGACGTCCTGGTCTGGGACAACGCGCAGGAAGACATCGCCAACGGCGCCAAGGCGACCGAGGTCGAAGGCCTGGTCAAGCCGATCGCGTCGCGCCTGATGCAGCTCGCGCTGCCGGGACAGATCCTGCTTTCGAGCGTCACCTACTCGCTCGCGCATCGTGCCCAGGGCGAGCTCGGCGAGCGACTCGCCACGGTGCGCTGGCGCGCGCACGGCCGCTACCGTTTCAAGGGCGTCCCGGACCTGATTCCGGTCTTCGAGGTCGGCGAAGAAGGACTCGCTCCGCTGCGGGCGCCGCCGTGGTCGGGCAAGGCGCACCGCGAAGTGCCGTTCTGGCGACGCCCGGCCGCGCTGGCGATCGAGTCCGTCCTGCTGCTCGCCGCCGCGGCGATCCCGGCCTGGTACCTGTTCAAGCCGGCGCCGGCGATCGCGTTCGCGAACCGCGACTGGGTCATCGTCGGCGACCTCAAGAACCTGACCGGCGAAACGAAGTTCGACGAATCGCTGCAGGCCGCGTTCCGCATCGGACTGGAGCAGTCGCGCCACGTCAACGTGCTGTCGGATCTGAAGACGCGCGAGACGATCAAGCTGATGCAGCGCGATCCGGAAAAAACGCTGATCGACCGGGAAGTCGGGTCCGAGATCGCGATCCGCGACGGCGCGCGGGCGCTGATCCTGCCGACCATCGCCGAGATCGGCGGCCGCGTACGCGTCACCGCCGAAGTCGTCGACCCGACCACGCAGACGACGGTCTATTCCGAATCCGCGGACGGCATCGGCGAGCAGTCCGTTCTGCCTTCGCTGGACAAGGTGAACCAGCAGCTTCGCCTGCGTCTCGGAGAAGCGCTGGCTACGGTGTCGAGCGAGTCGAAGCCGCTCGAAAAAGCGGCCACGAAGAATCTGGAAGCATTGCGTGCGTACTCGCTGGGACGGCGCGCCTACAACTCGGGAAACTTCAAGGAAGCCCTCGCGCTACTGCAGCAAGCGATGAAACTTGACGACGATTTCGCGCTGGGGCGAACGTTCATCGCGAACATCTACACGAACAGCGGTGAAACCGACTTGGCGCTGAAAGAGCTGGATCGCGCAATGGCAACGCGCGACCGGTTGTCCGCACGAGATTCCCTCTACGTGGAAGCTCTTCGTGCGAGATTCGACGCTCCGGCTCGCGCCCTCGAGAAATGGAAAACCCTCGCCAAGCTGTATCCCGATTTCTCGTTCGCGAGCAGCACGCTCGCCTACATACTTTGGCAAGATGCAAATCGATTCGACGATGCCATAAAGGCAACGGAGGATGCCGCATTGGCGCGAACGCCGGAACTGGCGTGGATCGAAGCATTCTCAGGTGTTCTTTACCTCGGAAACGAGCAATATCAGCAAGCCGATCAACATTTTCTGAAGGCCAAAAAACTCGGTCTTCTCTTTCCGGACTCCCATGCCTCGGTATATGCGGCCCAGCGAGCTTTCGACAAACTCAAGGTAATGCTGGCGGACAAGAAAATCGAGGACAATCGAGGGCAGGATGTTTCATCCCAGAATGCCCGAGTGAGTTTCATGGTGGATCAAGGTCGGTGGGATGACGCATGGAAATATCTGGAAAAGAGCAAGTCGGATATTTCCGCGAAGAAGCAGAAAGGCTATCGCAAGCTCGAAGCCATAGAGGTGAGCCTGCTGGCATTGCGATCGGAATCCGGTGCAAATACCCCGGAAATTCCCGATTTCATCAAGAGCGAGCAGGCCGCTCTCGTCAGTGAGAAGAGTATCGACAGATTCGAGGCGATGTTTAGGGTTCTGTTTGCGAGTTACGTCGCAGCGAAGAACGGCGATACGAAGGTCGCGCAGACGGTGCTGGCTCAGCTGGGCTCCGAAGCAGGCAATGGCGACTACCCGATTCTGAGCAGGATGCTGGCTGTGGTGCAGGCCGAGGTCGCCCGTTCGGACGGCAGGCCCGAAGACGCAATTCGCATACTGCAGCAATTGCCGCTCGACGGCAGTGAGCTCTACCTCACGCACGTCGCATTGATGGATGCCTACGCAGCCAAGGGCGACAACCCGGCTGCATTGGCACAGGCACGCTGGCTGGCCACGCATCGCGGCAGGGCCTACATGGAGTACAACGCGGACTGGGTTGCGAGGCCGTTCAATGTCGCGCAGTCCAATCTCGCGGTCCTGCGTGAAGCCGAGCTTTCACTCAGTCTCGGTGATACGAAGGGGGCGATCTCGTCACTGGATTCGTTCCGCCGCCAGTGGCCCGACTCGAAACAAGTGAGTTTCGTGTCGGGCCGTGTTGAAAGTCTTCAGAAGCAACTCGACGGTCGGACGGGGTGAAAAGTAAGATTCCCAGCGAGCACAAGTATAGTTTTGTAGAAAGAGCAATTACTTCGTAGTCCCTATTTTTGCATTGGGAATCATCATCGAGGCGTAACGCTGGGCCGCTTCATCGTTGAGCCGCTGGTGTGCGTCCTGAAAGACCTCTTTGCTCGAAAGGTGGTCATTCGGAACCAGGCAGCTGGCTTTCAGGTTGACGACGACGTGGAAAGGCACGCCGAGCTCCACCAGCGCCGCTGCAGGCTTGTCCTGGAAGCGCTGTCGGAAGCCGTCGTTGGTCGCGAGTTCGTGCATCAGCTTACGGCACTGGTCGATCGTTAGTACGGCGTCGCTGCTCATCATATCCCCCTGTTCGGACTACAATGTAGGTTAAAGAATTGAATAGAGTGTAGTCTCGGCCAGGGCGCCAAGCCAATCTGGGCATGGGCTCGGGGGATTCGCGGAAGGCTCTCCGACGATTTTCGACCACGAAAGCGCTCTTTCGCAGGTTTGCCTTTTTCTTGGAAGAGTTGCCGTGCGTGTTCGTCGATGTTCCATTGTCATGCTCGAACCGCGAGAGCGGCTTGCTTTCGACCTGGCTCTGCTGGCGGAGGGCGGAAGCGGCCTCTACTCGGTCGTCGAGTGGATCGCGATAGCGCCTCACGTCTGCACTGAAATCCTGCTGTCCGCCGAGGAGGCGCGTGTACTGGGCGAGCAGTCCCCATCACGCCTGGTCGCGCTCGACGAGCTCGCCGTGACCTGTCCGCGCGATGTGCTCGAGTCGCTGCTGGAGAAGCAACTGCTCGTCGCCGAAGGGGATGAAGCCGAAGCGCGTGATGGTCGTCTGCGCGGAACGCACTGGCGCGCGGCATCCGCGATCATGCATTCCGCCTCGCGCTGGCATGGCGTGGATACGGCGAAGGTCGCGCGCGATTTCGACGCGCAGGTCGAGGGAAATGTGCTCGATCATCTGGGACCACCCCCGCCGGTTGTACGGGAGCACGTGCCAGCGGATCGGCGTCAGGTTCTACCTCAGACGGAGACGAGTGCCTTCGATCAGCTGTTGCTGCGCCGCGTGACCTGCCGTAACTACGATCGTTCGCGCCGCCTCGCACTGGCCGAGTTTTCAGCAGTGCTGTATCGGACTTTCGGTGCACGCGCCGTCGTCGATATGGCACCGGGAGTGCGCCTTCTGAAAAAGGGCGTTCCATCCGCTGGTGGCCTGCATCCAACGGAAGCCTACTTGCTGGTCCAGCGCGTCGAGGGAGTCGAGCCGGGGCTGTATCACTATCACCCGATCGACCATGCATTGGAACCGATCCGGATACTATCATCGAGCGAAGCGGTGGAACTCGCTCATCGCTTCGTCGCTGCGCAGGACTATTTCGCCGACGCGCACGTAATGGTGATTCCGACCAGCCGGTTCCGCCGCAACTTCTGGAAGTACCGAAACCACGCGAAGGCGTATCGGGCACTGACCCTCGACGTCGGCTACCTGTCGCACACGATCTATCTCTCGGCGACCGAACTCGGGCTGGCCGCGTTCATCACGGCCGCCATCAACGAGGTCGACATCGAGGAAGCGTTCGGCCTCGATCCGCTGGAGGAAGGACCGCTCGCGGTCTGCGGCTTCGGCTACCGCGCCGCCGAACGCAGGGAAGTCGAGTTCGATCCGCTGCATGTCGTGTGGCCGGAATAGCGTCCGGCCACACGGCTTTCTTCGTTACGCCAGTTTGAACGGCAGGCTGCGCAGGCGCTTGCCGGTCGCGGCGAACAGCGCGTTGCCGACGGCTGGCGCGATCGGCGGTGTGCCGGGCTCGCCGCAGCCGCCCATCTTGTCGGTGCTGGGCACGATGTGCACGTCGATCCTGGGCATTTCCGACAGGCGCAGCGGCGTGTACTGGTGGAAGTTGCCTTGCTCGACCTGGCCGTCCTTCAGCGTGATCTCGCCGTGCAGTGCCGCGGACAGGCCGAACACGATGCCGGACTGCATCTGCGCTTCGACCGTCAGCGGGTTCACGACCGGGCCGCAGTCGATCGCGCAGACGACGCGATGCACGCGCGGCTTGCCGTCCTCGACGGACACCTCGGCGATCTGCGCGACATAGCTGCCGAACGACTGGTGCACGGCAATGCCCGCGCCGTGCCCCTTGGGTAACGGAGTGCCCCAGCCGAACTTCTCGGCGGCGAGATCGAGCGCGCGGCGCTCGCGAGAGTCTTTCGGCAGCAGCGCGCGGCGATACTCGAGCGGGTCCTGTTTGGCCGCATGGGCGAGTTCGTCGAGGAAGGACTCCACCGCAAACGCGGTATGCGAATGGCCGACCGAGCGCCACCACAGCACCGTGACGGGGCTTTTCGGCGAATGCAGGTCCACGCGATGCGCCGGAATCGAGGCGAGATAGGGCGAATCGGCCGCCCCTTCGACCGACGTCCCGTCGATGCCGTCCTTGACCATGGCCGCCTCGAACGGTGTGCCGGCGATGATCGACTGGCCGACGATCGTGTGCGCCCATGCCTTCGGCTTGCCGTCCTCGCCGAGCGCGCTACGGAAACGCGACAGCCACATCGGGCGGTAGTAGCCGCCGTGCATGTCGTCCTCGCGGGTCCACACCACCTTGACCGTACGCTTGGACGCCTTCGCGACCTGTACCGCTTCCGCGACGAAGTCGGACTGCGGGTTCGCGCGCCGGCCGAAGCCGCCGCCGAGGAAGGTCGTATGGATGCGGACCTGGCCGGGCTTCAGGCCGAGGATCTTCGCCGCGACCGCCTGGTCGTTGGTCTGGAACTGCGTGCCGGTCCAGATGTCGCAGCCGTCCTTCCCGACCTCCACGGTGCAGTTCAGCGGCTCCATCGCCGCATGCGCGAGGAACGGCACCTCGTAGTCGGCTTCGATCGCGTTCGTCGCTCCTTGGAAGGCGGCATCGACGTCGCCGGCGGTCTTGGCGACCGCCCCCCGTGTTGCCGCGAGTTTCTTGTACGACTCGCGCAGGACGGACGTGGTGACGTTCGCACTGGCGCTCTCGTCCCACTCGGCGACGAGCGCATCGCGACCCTGCTTCGCGGCCCAGAAGTGCCGGCCCAGCACGGCGATGCCGTTCGGGATCTCGACCACGTCGATCACGCCGGCAACGGCCTTCGCCTTCGTCGCGTCGAACGTCTTCAGCTTCGCACCGAACGACGGCGGCCGCGCGACCAGGGCGACGGCCATGCCGGGGCGCTTCACGTCGAGGCCGAACTCGGCCTGTCCGGTGGTCTTCGCGAAGCTGTCCAGGCGCTTCGTCGGCTTGCCGATGATCGTCCAGCCCTTGGCGTCCTTGAGCTTCACGTCCTTGGGTGCCGGCAAGGCCGCCGCCGCCACGGCAACCTCGCCGAAGCGGACCTTCTTCGTGCCAGCCACGATGGTGCCGTTCTCGACGCGGCAATCGGCCGGCTTCGCACCGAGCTTCTTCGCCGCTGCGGCGACGAGCATCTCGCGCGCCATCGCGCCCGCCGTACGCAACTGGTCGAACGATTCCCAGGTGCTGGTCGAGCCGCCGGTCATCTGGATGCCGAACGCGGTATGCGCATACTCCGGCGCGGCCGGTGCGTGTTCGACGTGCACCTTGCTCCAGTCGCAGCCGAGTTCTTCGGCGACGACCATCGGGATCGAGGTCCACACGCCCTGGCCCATTTCCGAATGCTTGATCAGCACGGTCACGCCGTCGTCCGGCGCGATGCGGATGAACGCGTTCGGCGACACCGGCGGCTTCGCGGCGGGCGCACCCTCGGCCAGCGCCTTGCGCATCGACGCGGGCAGGAAGAACGCGATCACCAGTCCGCCCGAGGCGACGGCCGCGGTCTTCAGGAACGCGCGGCGCGACGGAGAGGCGGTTTCGCTTCCGGCCGATGCCGGGGAGTTTTCGGGATCACGCCACATGGCCGGCCTCCTTCGTCAGCTCCGCCGCCCGATGCACGGCGAGCCGGATGCGCTGGTAGGTGCCGCAGCGACACAGGTTGCCTGACAGAGCGGTGTCGATGTCCGCGTCGCTCGGCTTCGGATTCGACTTCAGGAGCGCCGCGGCGGCCATGATCTGGCCGGACTGGCAATAGCCACATTGCACGACGTCGGCTTCGCGCCAGGCGAGCTGCACCGGATGCGTGCCGTCCTTCGAAAGCCCCTCGATCGTCGTGATCGACTTGCCTTCGGCGGCGACCGCCGGCGTGACGCAGGAACGGATCGGCGCGCCGTCGAGGTGGACGGTGCAGGCGCCGCATTGGGCCATGCCGCAACCGAACTTCGTGCCGGTCAGGCCGACGAGATCGCGCAGCACCCACAGCAAAGGCATGTCGGCCGGCGCATCGACTTCGTGCGGCTGGCCGTTGACGACGAGTTTCATGGTCGGCTCCGGGCTGGCTGGAAAGGATGACGCGACGACCGCGAAGGCCGTGCGCCGGGAAAACCACCGCAGCCTACACCCGAGGTTTTTCGTGCACCAGCGGGTTCACGAAAGGATTACATCGTCGTGCAAGTTCTCACCCGATTCGCCTTGAAGCTCAACAACTCCCTCCTTCCGGCGGTAGAAGGGTTTGCCCACGCGGTGTCGGCGCACTTCCGGCTGAACACCGAATCCAATCACTACAATTCATTGGAACCCGGTCTTGGCATCGGTCGCCATGAGGAAGGCCGCGTGCCGCTGAGCGCTACAGCGAACGCCAGAAAAGGAGTCGTCCATGGCATTGACCCAGATGCAACTCATCCAGTCCTTGGGCGAAGCCATGGCCTGGTTGGAGCGCGAACTCGGATGGGGCGTGCCGGCGACGGAGCTTCGGCATCTGTGCGGCCGCATCGGCGAACTCTACGCGGCGATGATCACGAACGGGCAGATGGCCACGGAAGTCAATCAGCGAGGCTATGACGTCGTCGGCGCCGATGGACAGCGCATATCCGTCAAGACGACGGCGACATCCGGTTCTGGTGGCCACGTCTCGTTCAATCCCCGCTCGATGTCGGAAGTCGACCGCGTGATCGTCCTCCGCATCAACACGGAGGAAATGCAAGTCGAGATCCTGCACGACGCGCCGGCACCCGAAACCATCGCCTTGCTCGGGCCCGAAGCGAATGGCCGTTGCATGCTTTCGCTGGGACGACTGCATCACAAGAATCGCCCCAGGAACGAAATCAGGTCCGTAACGAAGGTGAGTCACCTCGGGTACACCGTGAGGGAGCTGGAGACCGGCACCATCGAAGTCGAGAAGGACGGTGCCGCGGTCATCCCTGCGAAGCCGATATTGCGGGAACTCGCTCAAGCGCTCGGCATTGGCATCCTCAACGGCAATGGCAATCCGCTGACCACGCGGCAACTCGGCAGTCAGGTCATCAAGGCGGTTGCGGAGTTTCAAGCAGCTAGTGCTCGACAAGAGATTGCCATCGACCGGCGCCGGGAATATTCCGAATAGGCCGCCTTTCTCGCGGAATTCAGGAATCCAAGTCGGCCTCGACATCGACATCCCGCGCCAGCGCCGGCGCCGCCACGGCGACGACGCCCGAGGCACGTGCCCGCAGCAGCGCGCGCGCGCCGACGTCGCCCCGCAACTGCGCGAGTTCGTCGAACCAGGTCCGCGGGAGCAGCGCGGGTACGCCAAGCACGCCGGCGTAGGCGCTCGCGGCGGCTCG
>DBMH01000370.1 GCA_002297645.1 Rhodanobacteraceae bacterium UBA703
GGCGCGCTCGTCGTCGACGCCTGCACGGGCTCGGGCAACGTCGCGCTGGCGATCGCGCACGCGCTGCCCGATGCCCGCGTGCACGGCGCCGACCTCGACGACGACGCCGTCACGCTGGCGCACTTCAACGCGCGCCACGTCGGCCTCCACGACCGCGTGCATTTCGCGCAGGGCGACCTGTTCGCGCCGTTCGACGACGCCCGCTTCGGTTCGCGCGTCGATCTCGTCGCGTGCAATCCGCCGTACATCAGCAGTCCCAAGGTCGGCCAGATGGCGACGGAGATTTCCGCGCACGAACCCGCGCTCGCATTCGACGGCGGCCCGCTCGGCGTGTCGGTCCTGGTGCGCCTGATCGACGAGGCGCCACGCCTGCTGCGCGACGGCGGCTGGCTCGTGTTCGAGGTCGGCGCCGGCCAGGGCCCGTCGATCCTGCGCCGCCTGGCGCACGTTCCGCACTACGACGACGTCGAGGGCCTCCGCGACGCGCACGACGTCGTGCGCGTGGTGCGCGCACGCTACCGGCCCGCCGCCTCTCTTCCGGTGGAGGCGCCATGAACCGGCTCGACGCCAACGTCCTCGAACTCGACTGCGAGCACGAGGCCGACCGCATCGCGCAGCGCCTGCGCGAGATCCTGGCCGGCACGCTGCACCGGCGCGGACTCGTCGTCGCCATCTCCGGCGGCATCGACAGCTCGGTCAGCGCGGCGCTCGCGGTCCGCGCGGTCGGTGCGGCGCGTGTGTTCTGCCTGATCCTGCCCGAACGCGATTCCGACCCGGACAGCGCCGCGCGCGCCGGCCTGCTCGCGGACCATCTCGGCGTGCGTGCGGAGACGTTCGACATCGCGCCGACGCTGCAGGCGATCGGCTGCTACGCCGCGCGCGACGCCGCCGTGCTCAGGGTGCTTCCGGAGTACGGCGACGACTGGAAGATGAAGCTGGCGATCGCCGGCGGCGCGCAGGGTCGCGTGAATCGCTTCCGCCTCGTCGCGCGTGCGCCGGACGGTTCGATGCACGAGCGCGAGCTGGGCCTCGACGAGTACCTGACCGTCGTCGCGGCGACGAACTTCAAGCAGCGCGTGCGCAAGACCATCGAGTACTTCCACGCCGACCGGCTGAACTACGCCGTGGTCGGCACGCCGAACCGGCTCGAGTACGACCAGGGCTTCTTCGTGAAGAACGGCGACGGCTCGGCCGACGTCAAGCCGATCGCGCACCTGTACAAGACCCAGGTCTACGCGCTGGCGCGCCATCTCGGCCTGCCGGAGCGCCTGTGCCGCGCGCAGCCGACGACCGATACCTACAGCCTCGACCAGGGACAGGACGAGTTCTACTTCGCGCTGCCGTACCACGCCATGGACCTCGCGCTGTGGGCGCTGAACCACGGCATCGACGCCGACCAGCTGGGCGCGGCGCTGGACATCGCACCGTCGCAGGCGCGCGCCGTGTACGCCGACATCGCCGCGAAGCGACGCACGACGCGCTACCAGCATCGCGCACCGGTACTGCTCGGCGAGGTCGCCGAGATCGGAACATCCGATGGAGCGACGACATGAACGGCAACGGCCGAACCTCGCACCGCGCCACTGCCGCGAACGCGGGAATCGCGTCTCGGCTCCTCGCTCCCGTCGCGGGGAAATGGAACCCCGCGTTCGCGCGGATGACGCCATCGAGGACTGCCGCGCCAGCGGCCGAAACGGCGACGCCAAATCGGAGCGGCGCATGAACGATGTTGCGGCCATGCCGAGCTATCGCGTCGAACGCGGCGACATCGAGCGCGACCGCGACGCCGTGCTGCGCATCTGGCGCGGCAATCTCGGCCGGGACGAGCACATGCGCGCGAAGTTCGACTGGTTCTATCGCCATTGCCCGTACGGCGCACCGCTGCTGGCCTTGCTCCGGCACGAACCCGACGGCGGCTTCGTCGGCGTCGCCGCCGCCGGGCCGCGGCGCATGGCGTACGGCGCCCGCACGATGACGGCCGGCGTGCTGGTCGACCTGGCCGTCGCCGCCGAACACCGTTCGCTCGGCCCGGCGCTGATGTTGCAGCGCGAACTGGCGGCGGCCGGCGCGCAGCATTTCGACCTGCTCTACGGCTTTCCGAACGCGAAGGCGGTGCCGCTGATCCGCCGGCTCGGGCTCTACGAACCCGTCGGCGACATGGTGCGCTACGCCCGTGTACTGCGCTATCGCCACTACGTCGGCCGGCGGCTGCCGCGCGCGGTGGCGCCGCTCGCCGGACTGGCGATCGACGCGACGCGACGGATCGCCGAAACGTGGCGCGCGTGGACGCTCGACGGCATCCGCGTCGACTGGAGCGGATTCGACGACGTGCGCATCGACGCGTTGTGGGAACGCGCACCACGCGACGGCGTCTGCGTCGCGGTCCGCGATCGCCGCTTCCTGCGCTGGCGTTTCGGCCATGCCGCCGGAACGCGCCTGCTGCGCGTGTCGGATCGCGACGGCGACACGCTGCAGGCGTGGTTCGCATGCCAGACGAAGGACAAGGTGCTGCACGTCGGCGACGCCTGGTCGGACGCCGGCAGCGCCGGCATCGGCCGCGGCCACATCGAAGCCCTGCTCCATGCCGCCTACGGCACCGGCCACGCCGCGATCTCGTTCGAGTTCTCCGGTCCGGAGCGCGGCCTCTCCGCCTGGAAGGATGCCGGCTTCGTCGAGCGCGGCCGTCGCCCGGTCTACGGCCTCTGGTGTGCCGCGGACGCGGCACCGGATCTGTCCCGCACGCTGCACCTGACGTCGGCCGACGAAGATGAGTAAGCCGAAGCCCTCTCAGGAACCGCCGTCATTCCCGCGCATGCGGGAATCCATCGGCGTTTCGCCTATCGAGGGATCAAGGCGATGGATCCCCGCGTTCGCGGGGACGACGAGAAGAAAGCGGCGTCCACTCCTCGGCGCCGACGTCGAACGGCGCGAGGCGCGGCTTGCCGTCGATGTCATCGGTGACGGCGTCGAGCGCGATGCCGCGCTTGATCGCCGGGCTGCCCGCCGGCAGGCGACCGCTGGCGTCGACGCGCAGTTCGGCGACGAAGCTGTGCGCATCCGCGCCTTCGCGCTCGCGCCATGTCTCGAATCCCTCGCCACCGAGCAACGGTTGCGGCGGACGCTCGTCGACGAAGCGGCAACCGCCGTCGGCGTGGTAGCCGTTGTAGTCGGAGTCCGGCGCCCCCTCGAGCGCGGCGACGCCGCTGCCTTGCTCCGCCGTGAGACGCTGCGCGAGTTCGGCGACGCGCCCGCGAAGGCCACCGGTGTGCTCTCCCGGCTGCCAGCGAATCGCCACGCAGGCGCCTCCGTCGTGGCCCTGGATCACGAGATTGTTGCGGATCCGCGTGCCGGCACTGGGCTTGCGCGGCTTCGGGAATCCGTCCTGCATCGGGATACCGAAGAAGATCGCCGCGTGACCGAGGCGCGCAGTGTCGACGATCGTGTTGTTGGCGACGATCGCGTCGCGGGACGAATACAGGCCGATGCCGGCGTAGCCGGTGTTGCGCACCAGGTTGTTGCGCACGATGCCGCGGATCGCCTCGTAGTAGTCCGGGTTGGCGGTGTCGAACAGATCCGCGTCGGTGTGGAAGCCGATCAGGATGCCGCCCATGCCGGTGTTTTCGATGCGGTTGCGCTGCACGACGACGTCGGTTGCGCCGCCCTTGAAGTACAGCCCGGTGGTGGCGATGTCGTGGATGTGGTTGTCCTCGACCACCATCTTCGCGCCGCCGACGTTGTCGATGCCTTCGGCGTTGCGCTGCTCCAGCGGCGTGCCGGGCGGATCGGCGGCACCGGTGTTCCAGATCTCGGAACGGCGGATCGTCACGCGGTCGCAGTGCGGGGTGAGCTTGATGCCGTCCCGCCCGGTGTCGTGGATCTTCAGATCCTCGAGGACGACGTCGGAAGCGCCGTGGCCGTCGCTGCCGCGCGACCACCACGATTCCAGCTTGACGCCGTAGTACATCGAGCCGCTGATCTCGAGCCCGGCGACGCGGCTGCCGGAGGCGGTCGGGTCGATCTGCACGACAACGCTGTCGGGCTTGCGGAGATCGCAACGGAGGTGCGGCCGCTCGCCGGGATAGCCGCGCAATGTCAGCCGCTTGCGCAACCGCACGTCGCATTCGTCGTAGACGCCGGCACGCAGCGTGACGGTATCGCCGTCGGCGACGACGCCGGTCGAGGTGTTGAGGATGCGCTGCAGGGTCCGGTACGGCTTCGCCGGCGTGCCGTCGCCGTGCTCGTCGTCTCCGGCCGGGGAGACCAGCCATTCCCTTGCGCTCGCCGGTGCGCCGACCGCCAGCAGCAGGAAGACCTGAATCAGGAACGGGAACGTCCATCGCCTCGCCATGACCGGCCTCCTGTGCGGCGGCGACCGCGCCTCCATGGCGTAGTCGCCGAGGGTGCGGCGGATCATAGCGCGCGGGACGTGAACGTCCCGCGTGGGGACCGGGACGCCGGCAGGCGCCCCGGTCCACCCTCCGGAGCGTCAGTCGAAGCCGTTCTGGAACACCGCCTCCGGCGGCGGCGAGGCCTCGTGGGCACCGATGTCGTACGGCGCCGAACGCGGCTGGCGCTCGATGTCGTCGCTGAACTGCGACAGCGCCTGGCCGGCCTTGATGGCCGGGCTGCCCGGTGGCAGATGCCCGGCCGCATCGACCGAGAGCACCGTCTCGAAGCTGTGCGCGTCGGCATTCTCGAGGCTGCGCCACAGCGCGAAGTTGCCGCCGCGCGTGCCGTTGTCGTTGCGGATGCCGTCGGGCGTGCCCGGGCGGTTGTCGACGAAGCGGCACGAGCCGGACCGGTCGTAGTACGCGTTGTAGTCGAGATCGGGCGAGCCGGTGAGGCCGGACGCGTCCAGGTCGCGGAACCAGCGGATCTCGACGCAGGTACCGCCGTCCTGGATCACGAGGTTGTTGCGCACGATGGCGCCGGTCGTCGCCGGACGCTCGGCGTTCGGGTCCCAGTCCTGGGCGGGGACGCCGTAGTAGATCGCCGAATGGCCGACCTTGGCGGTGTCCACGATCGTGTTGTTGGCGATCAGCGGCGACTGCGCCGAGTACATGCCGATGCCTTCGTAGTCCGTATTGCGCACGAAGTTGTTGATGACCTTGCCGCGGATCGCCTCGTAGTAGTGCGGATTCACCGCCAGGTCGAAGAACTCCACGCTGGTGTCGAAGCCGGCCAGGATGCCGGCCATGCCGGTGTTCTCGATGCGGTTGCGCTGCACGACGACGTCGGTGGAGCCGCCCTTGAAGTACAGGCCGGTGGTCGAGATGTCGTGGATGTAGTTGTCCTCGATGGTCACGTTCTGCACGTTGACCATGTCGATGCCGTCGGCGTTGCGGTAGTCGAGCGGAGTGCCGGGCGCCTCCGCGGCGCCGGTATGGCCGATCTCGTTGCGCCGGATCGTCACCTGGTTCGTCCTCGGCGTCAGCTTGATGCCGTCACGGCCGGTGTCGTGGACGTACAGGTCCTCGAGCACGATGTTCGACGGCCCGGTGCCGGTGTCGCCGGCACCCCACCAGTCGGTTTGGAGCATGACGCCGTAGTACATGCCGCCGCTGAGTTCGAGCCCGGCCAGACGGCTGCCCGAGGCGGCCCGGTCGATCTGCACGACCACGCTGTCGGGCACGGTGATGTCGCAGTGGATGTGCGCCCGCTCGCCCGAGTACGAACGCAGCGTCAGCGGTTTGCGCAGGCGCACGTCGCACTCGTTGTAGGTGCCTGCACGCAAGGTGATGGTGTCGCCCGCATTGGCGACGCCGATGCTCGTGTCGAGAACGCGGCGCACGGTGCGGAACGGACTGGTCGCGGAACCGGTGCCGCTGCTGTCGTTGCCGGAAGGCGAAACGAACCATTCGGCCGCCATGGCCGGCATCGCCCCGATGGAAAGAACCCCGATTACGAATTGCTTGAACATGGAATAAACAACCTCGAACGCTCTCTTGTGCGTTTTCCTTTTCGCAATGACATGAACCCATCGGGCCGGAGTCAGTCTGACTCGACCAGAAGACCATCGATGGGAGTGGCAATGGACCGGAGGGCGGAAAAACGCCGCCTCCCTGGAGCAACGCTACGGGAGCCGGGGACGGCTCGTCGTGATGCCCATCGCAATTATCGACGGGAAAAACGCAAAAAGGATTTAGCCAATATCAAGTCAGTACGAGAGCGGACCTCTCTTTCGATATTCAATCCAATTACCGCGTAAATACCCAAGCAATCCGGACGATCCGATCATCCATTAATTCGGCAGGAATGCGGACCCCAAGCGGAGGATGCAGTCGTGCAACGCTGTCCACGATGCGGCGAAACAAGGGCCTGGCGGCTCGGCGACGGCCGCCTGAAATGCAAGGCTTGCGGCCTCCGCTACAGCGGAACCTCGGCCTGGGATTCGGTACGTCTTCCCGAGGAGGCGAAGCGGCAGTTGCTCGAACGCTTCGTGACGGGCGAGCCGGCGTACCGCCAGCGCCTGCTCCGCACCGCGGCGCCGGCCTCGCGCGAACGCTTCAACCGGCTCGTGCGCGCCTGTTGCACGGTGGCCGGCGACGGCGAATGGGCCACCGAGCGCGCGGGCGCCGCCGTCACGGGGAGTCCCGCGGAGCGCATCGTCGCCTTCGAACTGACGGAACGCGACGGACTCATCGAGATTTCCGCCGCCGAGGATCCGCTGCCGGCCATGCCGGCGTCGCGCGGGGAACTGCAGCGCCTGGGCGACCGGCATGCGCGCATCGTGCTGAAGACGCACGGTGGGCGCATCGCGATGCGCAAGAAGAAGCCCTCGCCGCCGCGCGACGAAAGCGACCTCATCGGCCGCTTCTGGGATTACGCACGCGATTGGCTGCGGCCGTATCGCGGTATCCCGCAGCGCTATTTCCCGCTGTACCTCGGCGAGGCCCGCTATCGGTTCAACCATCGCGGCGAGGAACTCGGCCCCTTGCTGCTCGACCTGATGCGGACGACGCCGGTCCAGATGCTGCGTCCGTTGCTCACCCCACGGCCGCGCGGCACGGCGCCCGGCGACCCATCGGGCGCCGGGGAGCATGAACTATGATGCAGCCCGCGCTCGACCCGGCGCCCGCTGCGGCGCGCTTGCCACAGGAAGCCCTCTTGGACAGCCCTGACCCGAGCAGTTCCCCGACCTGGTCCGGCGCGATGCCGTGGCTGCGCGATTCCCGAGGCGAATGGCTCGTCGGCGGTCGTCCGCTGTCGACGGTCGTCGCGGCGGTCGGCTCGACACCGTGCTACCTCTACGACCGCGCGCGCCTCACCGCGCGCGCGACGGCCCTGAAATCGCGCCTGCCGCGCGAGGTGCTGCTGCACTACGCGATGAAGGCGAACCCGATGCCGGCGCTGGTCTGCCACATGGCGCGCCTCGTCGACGGCCTCGACGTCGCCTCGCGCGGCGAGTTGCGCACGGCGCTCGACAGCGGCATGGATCCGCACCACATCAGCTTCGCCGGCCCCGGCAAGAGCGACGCCGAACTCGAGCAGGCGCACGCGACCGGCATCCTGGTCAACGTCGAGTCGTTCCGCGAACTCGGCGTGCTCGCGCGGGCGAGCGAGCGCAGCGGCGTGCCCGCCCGCGTCGCGGTACGCGCGAACCTGCCGTTCGAGCTGAAGGCATCGGGCATGAAGATGAGCGGCGGTGCGCGCCAGTTCGGCATCGACGCCGACCGCGTGCCCGACATGCTGCGCGAGATCGGCGCGATCGGACTCGCCTTCGAGGGCTTCCACCTGTTCGCCGGCTCGCAGAACCTGCGCGCCGCGGCGATCGTCGAGGCACAGACGCTGTGCTACGACCTCGCCGCGAGCTGGCTCGATCGCGTGCCGTCGCCGCCGCGCACGATCAACCTCGGCGGCGGCTTCGGCATCCCGTATACCGTGCAGGACGTGCCGCTCGACCTCGACCCGATCCTCGAGAACCTCGCCATCCTCGCCGGGCGCCTGCGCGGCGACGTCGGCGGCGCCAACCTGGTGATCGAGCTCGGCCGCTTTCTCGTCGGCGAAGCCGGCCTCTACGTCGTGCGCGTGATCGACCGCAAGGTGTCGCGCGGACAGGTCTTCCTCGTCGTCGACGGCGGCATGCACCAGCACCTCGCCGCGTCCGGCAACTTCGGCCAGGTCATGCGCAAGAACTATCCGGTCGCGGTGAACCGCGTAACGGCCGAAAGCGAAAGCGCAAGCGTCGTCGGCCCGCTGTGCACGCCACTCGATCTGCTCGCCGATCGCGCCGAACTCGACGTGGCCGAACCCGGCGATCTCGTCGTCGTGTTCCAGTCCGGTGCCTACGGCCGCAGCGCGAGCCCGCGCGACTTCCTCGGGCATCCCGACGTGGTCGAGGCGCTGGTCTGAGCGAGGCCACGCCGATCGGTGCCCTCGCGCGGCCGGCTGGCGGCGAACCCGACACCGGCGCTGGCATCGCGTCCGGCATCCCCGATAGGCTCGTGCGTGCCGCGCAGGGCGCGCCGTCGCGGCAAGCGCGCGCACCACGCTGAGATACGCAGGACCGGCGCCGACGACGTCCGTGTGCCGGCGGCCTTCGCCATCCGGCTGCCCAGCGCTGCTTGCCGGCAATCCGTCCCATCGCCAGGCGCAGGCCGGGCACCATCGCCGACCCGATGACGCGATGGCCCGCGCACCTGCGCCGACGCGGCAGCTCGTCGGCGCGAATCCCGGCGGAGCCGTCATCGTATGGCGCGTCCGCCGTTCGCCGCCCCATGTCGATCCGGTGCCGATTGCGGCTCAACCGCCTCGGCGATCCATCGACGCTCGTTCCGGCGCGGCCACCCGCCCACCTGCGCCAGCCGGCGCGAACCCCGATGCCCGGCCGTCGCAGAGCGGCGCCGCATCGTTGGCGCATCGCCGACGCATCGTTGGCGAATCACTGCCGAATGCCGGCCTGTCGTGCAGCGACGACACTGGGGCGGCCTTGGCGTTCGTACTCGCATCGACCGGGCAGCCCAAATTCTTTCCGGAGATTCCCGTGCCCGTTCCGAAGCCGACCCTCGCCCGCCGCTGCTCGACCAGCGCCATCGCCGCCCTGCTGACGACCACCCTGCTCGGCGTGACCCGTCCGGCACACGCGGACCTCGACCCGATCGTCATGTTCGACGGCTTCGAGGGCTGCGCATCGACCCAAGGCGAGATCGGTCCCGAGGGCGGCGTGTTGCGGCTGTGCGGGGCGCAGCTCACGATCCCGCCCGATGCCGTCGCCACACCGACGCTGTTCGGCATCGAGCGCATCGACGATCCGGGCCACGCGCCATTCGACATGGAATTCGCCGGCCCTGCCTTCCGCTTCACGCCATTCAATCCCGGCCTGCGGCAGCAGGCCAGCGTGCGCGTACCGCGCACGGACGGTCGCCGCGGCGGCCTCGCCTACTTCTTCCCGGACGATGCGCAGTACACCCTGATCGAGGCTTGCCAGATCAGTGCCAGCGGCGTCCAGCAGTTCAGCAGCCAACTCGGTGACTTCGTCGCGCTGCGCTATCTCGGCGACCTGCCGGACAGCACGCAGGGGCTCGGCGACGGCATCATCGAAACCATCACCGGCAAGATCCAAACCAAGTTCGACATCGACGCCCCCGGCAACAACCACGCGATTTACCAGGACCTCGAAGACGGCCGCCGCCAGGTCATGATCGCCTCGATGATCGATGGCGACCAGTTCGAGTACATCCGCTTCGACCTCGTGGTCGACTTCGCCGCCGGCAACGGCGAGTTGCAGCAGATCTCGCGCCTCGGCTCGATCGGTGGCAGCTACATCGTCGACGTGCTCGGCAGCGCCAGCATCACTTTCGGCGACCTGTCCGATGGCCGCATCCGCGCTGTCGTCGACGCGACGCTGGCATCAGGACCGGAGCAGATCCCGTTCCATGCGACCATCGACGCCGCCGCGGAGCGCTACATCTTCCCGCCGTCGCTGCAGTGCCCGGGTGGCGATTTCCCGCCGGGTTGAGGCTGGCCCAGACATGCGCACAGCCGCGAGGCTGTGCGCGGCACCTCCGGACTTCCGTTGCTGTGGCGCCGAGCGGCGTCCCCGTCGTGCCAGTCGTATCGACCGTTGCGCCGGTGGCACCGCGGCGCGCCAAACATGCTCTTCGGGTTGCGGCGAGAGCCTGCAACTCACGCATGCAATCAATGCGTTCGAGAATCTGAATACGACGGCGACAAGGGAAGGCCCCGCCCAATCGGAGCTACTCGAAGTTCCCTCAAGGAGAAGCGACATCGTTCAAAAGCGGAGCCTCCATGCCTATTCGTCCGCCGGCGGCATCTCGCGCCCTTCGGCCTCGGCCTGCAACGCGGCGCGGCGGATCTTGCCGGTGTTCGTCTTCGGCAACGCGTCGCGGAACTCGATCAGGCGCGGCACCATGAAGTCCTCGAGTCGCGCCATGCAGTGCGCGATCACGTCGCGCGCCTGCAAGGCACTGCCTTCCTCGACCACGAGCAGCGCCTTCAGCGCGCGGCCGAGGACCTCGTCCGGCACGCCGACGACGGCTGCCTCGCGCACGCCAGGCAGCGCGTAGAGCACGTTCTCGACTTCCTTCGGGCTGACCTTCTCGCCGCGCGACTTGATGATGTCGTCCTTGCGGCCGACGAAGTAGCAGTAGCCCTCTTCGTCGATGCGGAACAGGTCGCCGGTGTGCAGCACCTTTTCCCACGGGTAGCGGCCGGGCTTGAGCGTCTTCGCGGTCGCCTCGTCGTTGCGCCAGTAACCCTGCATGACGTGGCCGCCGCGCACGACGAGCTCGCCGACGACGTTCGGCGCGACGCGCCGGCCCTCGTCGTCGGCGACCCAGACCTCGGTGCCGGGAATGGCGATGCCGACGCTGTCGGGCCGGCGCGGCAACTGCTCCGGCGGCAGGTACGTGCAACGCTTCGATTCGGTCATGCCGTACATCGAGAACACGCGCGCGTTCGGGAACAGCTCCTGCAGCCGGAGGATGTGCGCGGGCGGCAGCGCGGCGGCGGTGTTGGTCAGGTAGCGCACGCTCGCGGCCCAGGCCGGGTCGAAGTTGCGCATCTGCACCACCAGCGCGGCCATCGTCGGCACCAGCGGGAAGCCGGTGACGCGCTCGCTGGCGAGCATCGGCAGGATCTTCTGCGGGAACGCGAAGGACTTCTCCAGCACCAGCGTCGCGCCCATCTTCACGCACATCAGGAGCTGGTACAGGCCGTAGTCGAACGCGAGCGGCAGCACGCTCAGCACGACGTCGTCGGCGCGCGCCTCCAGGTACGTCGTGATCGACGTCGCCGCGAACTCCACGTTCCGGTGCGTCATCATGACGCCCTTCGGCTGCCCGGTGGAGCCGGAGGTGTAGACCAGCATCGCGAGGTCGATGTCGACGCCGCGCGGTGCGGGCGGCAGGCGAGCCGGCGCCGCGGCGAGGAAGGCGTCGTAGTCGGCGACGCGCTCGCCCTCCCCGCCTCCGACGACGACGATCCGGCGCACGCTCGGCGCCTGCGCGGCGGCACGCAGCGCATTCGGCAGCAGCGCCGATTGCGTCAGGATCACCGACGCCTCGCAGTTGTTCAGCACGTAGGCGAGCTTGTCGGGCTTGGTCGTCGGGTTGATGACGCTGAACACGCCACCGGCGCGCAGCGTGCCGAAGAGGCCCACCGCGGTTTCGACCCGGTTGTCGAGGAACAGGACGCAGCGCTCGCCGTTGGCGAAGTTCGCCTCGTGCACCAGCGCGGCGGCGAAGCGCTCGGCGGCGGCCTCGAGTTCGGCATAGCTGGTGCGTACGCCGTTGTTGACGATCGCGTTGCGCGCCGGAGCGCGATCCGCGGCGCGACGCAGGTGTTCCTCGTAGCGGTTCACGGCAGGAACCCGCTCATGATCAGGCTCCCAGGCCGGCTTCGGCGCGCTTGCGCCGCACGTAGCGCACGAGATTGCCGACGCCGTCGATGTTCTCCGGCACCACGTCGTCGTCGTCGACGACGATGCCGAATTCCGGCTCCAGCCAGGTCACCAGGGCGAGCACGCCCATCGAGTCGAGGATGCCCGCCTCGAACAGGCTCTGGTCGTCCTTCAGCTCGTCGGCGCCCTCGGGCGAGGGGAAGTTCTCGTGCAGGAATTCCCGCACGCGGTGTTCGATCGTGTCCATGCCGGTTCCGTTGTGTTTCGCTACGCCGCGGAACGACCGCGGCCGGGTGCCGAATTCTGCCAGAAGCGCGCTCATGGTCCGGCCGGCGTCAGCGTGCCGATGCGGCGCGCCGGATTGCCGGCCACCACGGTGTTCGGCGCGACCGTGCCCGACACGACCGAGCCCGCGGCGACGATGCTGCCCTCGCCGATCTCGGTACCGGGCAGGATCTGCGCACCGGCACCGATCCAGACGTTGTCGTGCACGACGACCGGCTTCACGTCGTCGAACGCCGGCGGCGCGCCGGCACGCCGCAGGGCGGGATCGCTGGCGTGGCCGCTGGAATCGCGCAAGGACACGTCGCTGGCGATCTGCACGTGGTCGCCGATGCGGATCTCGCGCGCGACGACGAAGCGGACGTTGTGCCCGATATCGCTCTCCGCGCCGATGGAAAGGCGCGGGCTCGCAGTGAACGTGGAGGCGAAGGCCAGGCTGATCTTGCCGTTGAGGCGCACGCCGTCGCCGAGGATCAGCTCGCCGCGCCCCTTGACCCAGGGCACGTAGATGCCGGCAGTGACGCCACGGCCGTGGCGCGTGCAATAGGCCTTCAGCAGCGGCTCGGCGATGAACTTCTGCC
The DNA here is from genome assembly GCA_002297645.1 of Rhodanobacteraceae bacterium UBA703. Taxonomy (GTDB): domain Bacteria; phylum Pseudomonadota; class Gammaproteobacteria; order Xanthomonadales; family Rhodanobacteraceae; genus Dokdonella_A. The sequence goes on from DBMH01000370.1 coordinate 12,724, forward strand.
GCACGAAATACACCACCGCACGCAATGCGAGAAAGACGTACAGCATCGGCACCACGACGAGGCGCGGCGCCGGCAACGTGAAGCGCGAAAAGCCGCGGCGTGCGCTGCGCAGCGCGGCCGCGGCGGGATGCGGCGAACGGACGGCCCAGTGGCGCAGGGCGGCGAGCATCGCGAGGCTTCCTTTCGTTGGCGCGCGGGGCTCGCGCGTCCTGCTTGGTCAGCGATCGATCCGTCGCGGCACCGGAGAAATGCAGGGTCCGGAATGATGCTGCGACGCAGCACGTCTCTCGAAATATGTGATGAATTTCTCATTTTTATCACGATCAGGCAAGAGCGAGTGTGACGTCGATCCCGAATCCGACGTCACCCATCGACGGAGGATGCGCCGGCTGTATCTCTCACAGGCAAGACTCCATGCGGTTTCCGTTCCCCCGTTCCGCCGCCCTCCGGCGGTTCCCGCTCCTTCGCAACCTCGCTGTCGCCTTCGCCTTGGCCGGAGCGTCGGCCCCCGGCCTCGCCGCCGACCTGCCCAACCCGATCCTGTTCGTGACGCAGGTCCCTGTCCCCGACGATTTCGCCACGATCGGCTCGGTGTTCGCCAACCATATGGGCGACATCCGCAAGGCCTACCGCGGCGGCGACCTCTGGATCCGCTACCCCGACGGCACCCTGCGCAACCTGACCCGCGAAGCCGGCTACGGCAGCGACGGCCCGCAGGGCGCGAACGCGATCGCCGTGCGCGATCCCGCGGTCGATTTCGACGGCAAGAAAGCCGTCTTCAGCATGCTCGTCGGCGCGCCGGCGGCGCAGTACCAGAACGGCACCTGGTTCTGGCAGATGTACGAGATCACCGGCCTCGGACGCGGCGAAACCGTGTCGATCCATCGTGTCGACGGCCAGCCCGCCGACGCCAACAACGTGCAGCCGGCCTACGCGTCCGACGGCGGCCTGCTCTTCGTCAGCGATCGCCCGCGCGACGGACAGCGCCACCTGTATCCGCAACTCGACGAATACGAGACCACGCCGACGCCGAGCGGCATCTGGAAGCTCGGCCGCGGCGCCGCCGCGCCGGTGCTGCTGCAACATGCGCCGTCGGGCTCGTTCAATCCGACCGTCGACAGCTTCGGCCGCGTGATCTTCACGCGCTGGGATCACCTGCAGCGCGACCAGCAAGCGGAATCACCGTCGTTCGGCACCTTCAACTGGGCCAGCGAGTCGGCCACGGCGCCGACCTCGGCCTCGGTCGACGTGTTTCCCGAGCCGCACGCCGCCAACACCGCGACGGTAAACGCCCTGCGCTTCAACCACTTCTTCCCGTGGATGATGAACCAGGACGGCAGCGGCGAGGAAACGCTCAACCACATCGGCCGGCACGAGCTGTTCGGCTACTTCGCCAAGAGCTTCCTCAACGATCCGTCGCTGGTGGACTTCGCCCCGTCGCCGCTGCGCCCGAACACCAAGGTGACCGAGAACTGGCTGCAATTGCGCGAGGATCCGACCCGGCCGGGCCGTTACGTCGGCATCGACGCACCGGAATTCGCGTCGCATGCTTCCGGCCAGATCGTCGCGATCGACGCACCGCCGAGCCTGAACGCCGCCGACGCGACCGTCTCCTACCTGACGCCGCGCAGCACGCAGGCTTTCTACACCGCCGGCGCCCCGGCCGACTTCAGCGGCCACTACCGCAACCCGTTGCCGCTCTCGAACGGCCAGATGATCGCGGCCTGGACCGACCAGGCGCAGCCGGCCGGCAACGACGGCACAGCGACGAATCCGATCCCGCGCTACCGGTTCCGCCTGTACTCGCTGACCGCCGACGGCAGCACGATGAAGCCGGCGGCCGGCGGTGCCTTGACCGGCAACGGCATCGTCAAGTCGGTGTCGTGGTGGGATCCGGACCAGCGGGTCAGCTACAACGGACCGCTGTGGGAACTGTCGCCGGTCGAGGTCCGCGCCCGCGCGGTGCCGCCGGATACGACGCAGCCCGCGCTCGAGGCGCCGGAATCGCAGGCCTTTGCCGCCGCCGGCGTGAATCCGGCCGAGTTCCAGGCCTTCCTTGCCGCACGCGGTCTCGGCGTGCTGGTCAGCCGCAACGTGACGACGCGAGACGCCGCCGATCACCAGCAGCCGTTCAACCTGCGCGTACCGGGCGGCGTACAGAGCGTCGGCGATGCCGGCAGCATCTACGACATCGCGTGGATGCAGTTCTTCCAGGGCGATCAGGTACGCGGCTGGGGCGGCGCCGCCACGCCGCGTCCGGGCCGGCGCGTGCTCGCACAACCGCTGCACGACGAGGCCTCGCTCGCCCTCATGCCGCCCAAACCGGCGGGTGCGCCGTCGGGATCCGTCGCGATCGCCCCCGACGGCTCGATCGCGGCCATCGTGCCGGCCGAACGCGCAATGGCCTGGCAGAGCACCGCGCCCGACGGCACGCCGGTCGTGCGCGAGCGCTACTGGATCTCGGTCAAGCCCGGCGAAGTCCGCTCCTGCCCGAGCTGCCATGCCGCCAATCAGGCCGACCAGGCCGGCCGGCCGCCGGCGCAGAACGCACCGCAAGCGCTGACCACGCTGCTCACGTACTGGCGCGACCGCAACGGCCTCGGCGACCCCGGCAATCTCGGCGACGCCGTGTTCGCGAACGGGTTCGATTGAGGGTGGAAGCGGGCACCCGCCCCAACGTCGCTCGCGCGATGCGGCCCTCCGCTGGAAGATGGCGAATCAGCCAACGGGGTATCTCCGGGATGAGAACCAAGTCTCCCTCAGCGATCTCCTGCCCATGAGCGTCGACCGGCCGGAGCGGATAGCCCGGAGGCAGAGGCAGCTTGGGCGGTCCAAAAGATGACATCTAACGCCTGAATTGAGCCGCGTCGCGAAGCGGCATCGGCCTGATGAACTACCAGCTCACTGATTGCCGACCTTTATCTCATTAAGCCACCAAGCAACGAACTCCTGCGCATCGGCTACTGCTTGTCGAGCGTCAGTATCGCATGAGTTGTAAGGCTCCTCTGCGGCGATAGCTCTGGAAGCCTCTCGGGCCATTGCCAAGAATTCCGGATTTATCTGCCCAGTCAAGACTTTTGTGAACTCCTCCAGATCACGCTCCAGTTTTTTAGTATCAGCTGGTGACAAGATGGAGCATCGCCGATTGACCTCAACCCCTGCAGAAACCCCAGCGTAATCCTCCGCAACCTTATTCACCCACTCATTATGACTGGTGACATTTCTAACAGGCATCGATTCCGCTTCTGAAGCAATGGCAGATCCAACCGCCGCTGAAGTGATGCCCAGTAGAGCGAGAAGCTTTTGGAAGAAAGACAAGATGACCTCTCCAAGGTGAGCCAGTTACAAGCAAGCCCCGAAGCCGGGGCGTAGCAGGGGATAGTCCAGTAGCGGCTATCACGGATCAAGCCCTCCTTGCGCGGAATCAGAAAGTTGTCGATTTCGCATGCTCTTGCGAAGCCTGAACATGGCCGCGCTATCAGCCGTGGACGAGGGCGCAATGGGCTACACGTATACAAGCTAGGGCGTAATGGACGGGGCAGCAAGGTCGCACGCTCTGCGCCGAATAGACGAGGTTCGGCGCAGGATTCGGTTCGGACACTACCGATTGCGCATCGAACAGAGTTGTACGGCTCGGGTGCGGCGGCTCATCCTGGCCAATGGCAAGCGGCATCCGTGCGAACTAGGGCTGACGGGGTAGAGCGGCTCCTGAGCGGTCTCGCAACGCAAGACGGAGTGTCGGCGAGCACGCGGAACCAAGCGTTATCGACACTACTTTCCTGTGGATTTCGCGCGCAGCCTAATTTGTATGCGTGACGGCAAGAATGGAAAGGATCGCCGCACGATGCTACCGCGGTCGCTGCATAGGCAACTGCTGCGCGGGGGATCGAAGTCGCGGCGTAGTCCGTCTGTTTGATGCGTCGTGGGCGGCGCGTGGCACCCAGTAGAAAACGCCGAGACTTTCAAACGCCACGCCCCTCACCGCGCCCCACGCCCGAACAGCACGACCTCGACCGTCTGCAGCAGGATCATCAGATCGAACAGCAGGTTCTGGTTCTTCACGTAGTACAGGTCGTACTTGAGCTTTTCTTCGGCGTCCTCCGCCGAGGCGCCATACGAATAGCGCAGTTGCGCCCAGCCGGCGAGGCCGGGCTTCACGGCGTGGCGCAGGTTGTAGTAGCGGATCTTGCCGGCCAGCTCGGCCACGAACGGCGGCCGCTCCGGGCGCGGTCCGACCAGGCTCATTTCGCCGCGCAGCACATTGGCCAGCTGCGGCAGCTCGTCCAGCCGCGTCTTGCGGATGAAGCGCCCCACGCGCGTCACGCGATCGTCGTTCTTGGTGGCCCATCGTGCCACGCCGTCGCGTTCGGCGTCGGTGCGCATGCTGCGAAACTTGGTCAGGGCGAACACCGCGCCGCGCTCGCCGACGCGCTCCTGCCGGTACAGGATCGGCTGCCCGGCCCCGGATTCGATGCGGATGGCCAGCGCCACCAGCAGCATGAACGGCCAGGTCAGGGCCAGCACGACGAGGGCGATGGCGACGTCGAACAGGCGCTTGACCGCGAACCGCAGCCGCGAGGTGTCGAAGCCCTCCGAGAACACCAGCCAGGACGGCTCGACCAGCGACAGCATGACCTTGCCCGATTCGCGCTCGAAGAACGTCGGCAGGTCGGTCACGGCGATGCCGGCCTGGCGGCAGTCGACCAGTTCCTCCATCGGCAGCACGCCGCGGCGGTCGTCCGGCCCAACGACGATCTCGTCGACTTGCAGCCGCTGCGCGAACACCGCCAGGGGAACCTCCGCCTCGAGCAGGTGCCCCTCCGGCACCGCCACTGTTTCCGCTCCCATGCGCAGGAAGCCGACGATGGCGAAGCTGCGCCGGTCCGAGCGGCGGCGCATGCGCTGCGCGATCAACGCGGCGTTGCGCCCCGCGCCGAGCACCAGCACGCGCCGCTTGAACGGCCCGGCGTCGATCAGCCGCGCGAACACGACGCGCATCAGGGCGATCGCGAGGAAGCCGCAGACCAGCGCGATGCCGAAGACGCTGCGCCCGATGTAAGCCAGCGGAAAGACGTAGTACACGACAATCAGGCCGATCGCGCCGAGCACGAAACCGACCGCTTGCCGGGCGAGCAAGCCGAACCAGCTTTCCCGCAGATGCTCCTGATACAGCCCCAGCGCCGCCATGCCGGCCACGATCGCCAGCGCGAACAGCAGTTCGCGCGGCCACGCGTTGACGGCGAACAGCGCCAGGGTCTCTTCGTCGGCGAAGTAGCGCAGGTGGGAGGCGAGCGCGACGCACGCCATCAGCACGATGATTTCCGCCAGCGCCAGCAGCAGCAGCCAGCGGGCGGAACGACGGCGCAGCATCTGGAACATCGCGTCACCCCTCCTTGCCGGATCGTCCGGATCCTTCCCTGGGGAAGCCGCAAGCGGCGCCCTTCGCCGACCGCCGCGCCCCCGTCGGGTGCGCGGCCCCCGCCGTCTTGCGCCGGCACCGGGGCCGTACCATCTTCGCAGCGGTGCCGGGCGCCATCAAGGCGTGGCGCGGCGGCGTCCAAACAGCCCGACGGAACCGGGCATCGCGGCGCGGTTTGCGGGAAAATGCCTCCGGCGCGCCCGGCGCAGGAGCGCAGGCGGACAGCGACGGAGCGGCAGGATTGCGTGTTGGCACGGCGAAGCGGCCCGCGGCGCGAAGCGCAGGGAAGGCGCCGGGTGCCCCGATCCGCCGGGAAGAGCGTCATGGACGACACGAATACCGTCACACCTTCTTTTTCCACATCAAGCACCGGCGTGCTTGATGCGACGGCACATCCCGTGCCGGAGCGGTTCCGCGAACCGCTCTTCCATCGCCCGTCAGGAGCTTCCCATGTGTGGAATCGTAGCCGCCACCGCTGATCGCGACGTCGTTCCCGTACTGATCGCCGGATTGAAGGCGCTCGAATACCGCGGTTACGACTCGGCCGGCATCTCGGTGCTCGAGAACGGCCGCCTCGCGCGCGTGCGCGCCAAGGGCAAGGTGCGCGACCTCGAAGCGCTGTACCAAGCCACACCGGTCGCCGGCTTCGCCGGCATCGCGCACACGCGCTGGGCGACGCACGGCGCGCCGAGCACGATCAATGCGCATCCGCATCTGTCCAGCGAGCGCGTCGCCGTCGTGCACAACGGCATCATCGAGAACCACGCGGAACTGCGCGAGGAACTGAAGGCGCGCGGCTACCACTTCGAGTCGGAAACCGACACCGAGGTCATCGCGCACCTCGTCGAGCAGGAACTGCACCGCGGTGCCGACCTGCGCACGGCGGTGGTCGCGGCGACGCAGCGCCTGCACGGCGCCTACGCGATCGCGGTGATGAACCGCGACCAGCCGGACCGCATCGTCGGCGCGCGCCGCGGCAGCCCGCTCGTCGTCGGCATCGGCGAAGGGGAGCATTTCCTCGGCTCCGACGTGCAGGCGCTGATCCGCCAGACCAACCGCTTCGTCTACCTCGACGAAGGCGACATCGTCGAGATCCGCCGCGAGCACTTCGAGATCTGCGACGCCGCCGGCAACGCGGTCGAACGCGCGATCCGCACCAGCGAACTTTCCGCCGACGCGGTCGAGCGCGGCGAATACCGCCACTACATGATCAAGGAAATCTTCGAGCAGCCGCGCGCGATCGCCGACACGCTCGAAGGCCGCATCGCCGAGGGCCGCATCCTGCCGAACATCTTCGGCGTCGACGCCGACGCGCTGCTGGCGCAGGTGAAGCACGTGCAGATCGTCGCCTGCGGCACCAGCTATCACGCCGGCATGGTCGCCCGCTACTGGCTCGAAGGCATCGCCGGCGTGCCGTGCAGCGTCGAGGTCGCCAGCGAATACCGCTACCGCCACAGTGTCGTGCAGCCGGGCACGCTGTTTCTCGCCGTGTCGCAGTCCGGCGAGACCGCCGACACCCTGGCCGCGCTGCGCGACGGGCGCTCGCGCGGCTATCTCGGCTCGATGGCGATCTGCAACGTGCCCGAGTCCAGCCTCGTGCGCGAATCCGACCTCGTGCTGATGACGCGCGCCGGTCCGGAGATCGGCGTCGCCTCGACCAAGGCCTTCACCACGCAGCTCACCGCGCTGGCCCTGCTCGTGCTCGAACTCGCGCGCCTCAACGGCGTCGCTGCCGACAAGATCGAACGCCTCGTCGCGGAACTCGCCACGCTGCCGCGCGTGATCGGCGAGGTGCTGACGCTGGAACCCGAGATCGCGCGGCTCGCCGAACGCTTCGTGCCGCGCCATCACGCCCTGTTCCTCGGCCGCGGCGTGCACTATCCGGTCGCGCTCGAAGGCGCGCTCAAGCTCAAGGAAATCTCCTACATCCACGCCGAGGCCTATCCGGCCGGCGAACTCAAGCACGGCCCGCTCGCGCTGGTCGACGAGGACATGCCGGTCATCACCGTAGCACCGAACAACCAGTTGCTGGAGAAGCTGAAGTCGAACCTCGAAGAGGTACGCGCGCGCGGCGGAGAGTTGTTCGTGTTTGCCGACACCGACGCGCCGGTCTCACAGAACGGCACGCGCGGCGCCGTGCTCAAGGTCGCCTCCGGCGGCAACCTGATCGCCCCAGCCGTGTTCACCGTGCCGTTGCAGATGCTCGCCTACCACGTCGCCGTGCTGCGCGGCACCGACGTGGACCAGCCGCGCAACCTGGCCAAGAGCGTCACGGTGGAATGACGATGCGAGTCTGCGTGTACTGCGCCTCGAGCGCGCAATGCGACCCGGTCTACAAGGACGCCGCGCGCTCGGCCGGACGCTCGCGGAGGCCGGCTGCACGGTGGTCTACGGCGGCGGCGCGACCGGCCTGATGGGCGCGCTGGCCGACGGCGCGCTCGCGGCCGGCGGAGACGTGATCGGCATCATCCCGCGCTTCATGGTCGAGGTCGAATGGCAGCACCCCGGCGTCGGCGACCTGCAGATCGTCGAGGACATGCGCGAGCGCAAGCACCGCCTGCTGACGGGTTCGGACGCGGTGATCGCGATGCCGGGCGGCAGCGGCACGCTGGAAGAATTGTTCGAGGCCCTGACGCTCAAGCGCCTCGCGCTGTACTTCAACCCGATCGTGCTGCTCAACACCAACGGCTTCTACGAGCCGCTGCAGCGCTTCATGGAGCAGACCGTGGAGCAGCGCTTCATGAACCGCGAGCACCTGCGCATGTGGAGTCTCGTCGACCGTGTCGAGGACGTGCTGCCGACGATCCGCGCGACGCCGCGCTGGGGCGAGGACGCCCGCAGCTACGCCGCGGTGCGCTGAACACGGCGTCGCGAGACGCCGGAACCACGAAGGAAGAGAACCGGCGTGTCCCCCGCACGGTCCGCGGGAGGATCGCCGCGGCGGACGCCGGTGTTCCGCGTTGCGGCTACCCGGCTTTCCGGCCTCGGGCCGGATTCACTCGAAGCGGCTGATGTCGCGATCGGAGTCGCCGTGCGACCGGCTCCCGCCGTCGGGATCGTCGAACAGGTCCACCGACGGCCCGTCGGCGCCGTCGCCGTCCTGCGGCGCGGGGGACGACGATTCGCTCGCCGCCTTCTGCTTCTCCCAGCGCGTGCGGATCGGGTTGGCCGATTCGGCCGCGTCGAGCGAGAGCAGCAGTTCCTGCTTCTGCGCCTCGGGCAACTCGGCCCAGTGGCAATCGGCGAGCGCGCCGGCCATCGAGTACAGCAGGTTCAGGCTCGGCCGGAAGCCGGCGCGCTTGACCTTCAGGAACGCCTCGACCGGGCCGATGCGCGCCAGGTCCTCCGTCGTGCGCACGCCGACCTGGCGCAGCCAGGCGGCGGATTTCGGGCCGACGTTGCGGATCTTGGTGTCGCGACTGCTCATCTGGACTCCCCATCCGGCGCATGCGCGCGCCGCTCTTTCATGCGATCGATTCGAGGAAGATCGCGCATAGCGCCTCCATTCCGGCACGGTCGTCGGCGTCGAAGCGCGCGAGCCGCGGGCTGTCCACGTCCCACACGCCGACGAGACGGTCGCCGTCGTACAAGGGCACGACGATCTCCGACTTCGACGCGCTGTCGCAGGCGATATGGCCGTCGAACGCGTCGACGTCCTCGACCAGCTGCGTCTCGCGCCGCACCGCCGCGGTGCCGCACACGCCCCGGCCGAGCGCGATGCGCACGCAGGCCGGCCGGCCCTGGAACGGCCCGACGACGAGTTCCTCGCCGTCGAAGAAATAGAACCCGCACCAGTTGATGTCCGGCAGCGCGTGCCAGACCAACGCCGAGAAGTTCGCCGCGTTCGCGATACGGTCGCGCTCGCCGTGCAGCAGCCCGCGCGCCTGCTCGGCGAGTTCGGCGTACTGGCCGGATTTGCTGTCGGACTGGAGCGCGGCGGCGGCGAACATCGAAGTGCTTTCAGCGGTGAAAGGAGTGCATTCTACTCTTTGCCGGGCGAACGGTATTGCCTATGCTGCGCCCGCACGGATCGCGTGCGAGCGACGGCAGCGAGCGCGAACCGCCGATGAATCGAGGCTTCTTCGTCACCGGCACCGACACCGGCGCCGGCAAGACGCACGCGAGCTGCGTGCTGCTGGCGAGCTTGCGGGCGCAGGGGCTGCGCGCCTCCGGCATGAAGCCGGTCGCGAGCGGCAGCGTCGCCACGCCGCGCGGACTGCGCAACGAGGACGCGGAAGCCCTGATCGCCGCCAGCGATCCGCAGCCCGTCTACGCCGACTGCAACCCGTACGCGTTCGAACCGCCGATCGCGCCGCACATCGCCGCGCGCGAAGCCGGCGTCGAGATCGCGCTCGTACCGATCCACGCCGCGCACGCGCGCATCGCTTCCGGCGCCGACCGCACCGTCGTCGAGGGCGTCGGCGGCTGGATGGCACCGCTGTCGGACACGCTGATGCAAGCCGACCTGGCCCGTGCGCTCGAGCTGCCGGTGATCCTCGTCGTCGGCCTGCGCCTGGGCTGTCTCAACCATGCGCTGCTGACGACTCGCGCGATCCGCGCCGACGGCTGCGTCCTGCGCGGCTGGATCGCGAACCGCGTCGATCCGGCCATGGAACGCAGCGACGAGAATCTCGCCACCCTGCGCACGCGCATCGACGCACCGCTGCTCGGCGTGCTGGCGTTCGCACCGGACCGAGCCGGTGCGACGGTCGACGTCGCCGGCCTCTAGCCGATGGGCGAATCCCCGACTCGTCGCGCCGACGCGGCCGCTGCGGCGTGGTGGCCCTGGCTGGTGGCGCTCGCCGGATTCGCGTTCGACGTGGCGGCCTTCTGGCCGGGCCAGATGTCGTTCGATTCGGCCTACGCCTGGTGGCAGGCACGCGGCGGCCAGACGGCCGATGTCGTTCCGCCGGCGCTGGTGCAGGTATGGCGCCTGTGCGAAGCGATCCGTTCCGGTCCGGGCCTCGTCTTCGCACTGCACCTGGTCCTGTTCTGGAGCGGACTCGCGCTGTTCGTGCGCGCCTTGCGCCTGCGTGCGGCGGTGGCGCTGCCGGTGTTCCTGCTGGTCGCGTTCGCTCCGGTGCCGTGGTTGCTGCGCAGCCACGTCTGGACCGACGTCGGCCTGTTCTCGGCCCTGCTGTCGGCGAGCGGCGTGCTCGCCTGCGTGCACGCCGGTGCCTCGCGGCGCTGGCTGGTCGGCGCGCTGCCGCCGCTGTTCTACGCGGCCGCGCTG
>DBMH01000294.1 GCA_002297645.1 Rhodanobacteraceae bacterium UBA703
AGCCATCCGTCCGCCGCGACCAGGCGCGCGCGCGCGTGCTCGGGCACCAGCGGTTCCAGCGCGCGCGCGGTGGCCTCGTCGTAGCCGAGCAGGAGGCGCGGCTCGGGCACGTCGGTGCCGCCGATGGCGGAATCGTGCGCGACGAGGCCGATGCGCTGCACCGCGAGACCACGTGGGAACTTCAGTTCGATGCGATAGCCGGAGCCGTCCTCCTGCCACGCGCCGGCAAGGACGTCCGGCAGCGCGTTGTCCGTTTCCGTCGCGGCGGGGGGCCATGTCTGGCCGCTTCTCGATTCCCCGCTTTCGGGGACGAGCGCGGACGTGAACCTGCCGGGCGCGGAACTGGCGAGGCGGTAGCGCCGCGTCGCGTCGTCCCGGACCAGTACGAGGTCGACGTAGTCGCTGACCACCACGCGCGGATCGCGCGCATCGGCGCGCGCACGCGTGGCGTCGCGCACCTCGGCGAGCAGATAGAGATCCCCGTCGCGCCGCGCCAGCAGCACGCGCAGTTTCTGCGCATCCCCCGACGGCCCGAGCGCCTGCGCGAACGGGCGCAGCGCGGACCAGTCGTCGGCATAGCCGTCGACGACGATCGGCTCCGGCGCTCGCTGCACGTACAGCGCCGGGCCGGCTGGGGGCCACGGCACGCGGCTCGCCTGCAACGCTTTCGCCAGCATGCCGGCCGACGCCAGCAGCGCCTGTTCCTGCCCCTGCCGCAGCAATGCTTCGGTCTGGCGCACGTACTGCCAGCCCGCCCAGGGCAGGGCCAGCGTCGACAGCGCGACCAGCAGCAGTTTCAGGCGGAGGGACATGGAAGGCCGGGATTGGGGAATCGGGATTCGGGATTGGGAAGAAACCGCGGAACGAAATCCTGATACGTCGACCGGAGACCGCGAAGATCACGGGAGCGAGGTCCGCTCTTCCCGAATCCCGAATCTCAGCTCTTCCACCGATACCCCGCGCCGTGCACGGTGTCGATCGCGTCGAAGGCGGGGTCGATGGCGAGGAATTTCTTGCGGATGCGCTTGATGTGGGAGGTGATCGTGGCGTCGTCGACGACGACCTGCGCGTCGCGCATCAGCTGGTCGCGGCTCTTCACGTGGCCGGGGAAACGCACCAGCGTGTGCACCATCCAGAACTCGGTCACGGTCAGCGGCACGTCGATGCCGTTCCAGGTCACGCGCATGCGCTCGGTTTCCAGCTTCAGCGCCCCCTGCACGGTGGTGTTGTCGGCCGCGTCGGGTTTCTTCAGCGCCTCCATGCGGCGGAACAGCGCGTTGATGCGCGCGGCGAGCTGGTGCAGCGAGATGTCCTTGGCGAGGTAGTCGTCGGCGCCGAGGCGCAGGCCGGAGATCACATCGAAATCCGAATCGCGCGCGGTCAGGAACAGGATCGGCAGCGCCTGCGACTTCGCGCGCAGGCTGCGGCAGAGCTCGAAGCCGCCCTCGGGCTCGTCGCCGAGACCGACGTCGATGATGACCAGCTCCGGCAGGCGATGCGCGAACGCCGCCTCGGCCTCGACGCGCGACGCGTAGCCGCGCACGTCGTAGCCGAGCCGCGTCAGCGCCTCGGAATAGTTCGCGCGGATCAGGGGTTCGTCCTCGACGATCGCGATGTGGCGTGCCATGGGGTGCTCCGTGGATTCGGCGCCAGCTTATGCGTCGCGCTCGCGCGGGCGCAACGCCGGCGGCCCGTCCGCCACGACTTCGCCACAAATGATCAGCGCGCCGCCCGCGTCCCGACGCCGGGCGTGCTTCGTCGCGCTCTGCAATGGCACGGCCACACACGGGACACGGGAGAGGACACCATGCGTATCTTGAGGGCAGGTTGCACGGCGCTGCTCGCCGCCGCGTTCGCCGCCACCGGCGCGGTCGCGCGGGCGGGCGGTTTCGGTTCGATCGAGGCGCGCGACGCGCGCGGGGGCGGATTCGAGCTGGTCGCGCTGGAGAGCGACGTCGAGTACGCGATCGGCGGCCTCGTGGCGGAAGCGCGCATCCGCCAGCGCTTCGTCAACCGCAGCGACGGCTGGATCGACGCGACCTACGTGCTGCCGCTGCCGGAAGGGGCAGCCGTGCACGACCTCGAACTGCACGTCGGCCAGCGCACGATCGTCGGCGAGATCCGCGAGAAGGAGCAGGCGCGCAGCGAGTTCGTCGAGGCCGCGGCGAGCGGCCGGCGCGCGAGCCTGGTCGAGGCCGCGAACGCGCAGCTGTTCCGTACCGCGGTCGCGAACATCGGGCCGGGCGAGACGATCGAGGTCGACCTGCGCTGGTGGCAGCCGATCGCCTACCGGGACGACCGTTTCGCGCTGACGCTGCCGCTGACCTACACGCCGCGCTTCGATCCCGGCACGGCCGCCGGCGACGGCGCGGCGGGCCACGCCAACCGCGACGACGTCCATTCCGCCGGCGCGCCGAAAGTGCGCGTCGACGTCACGCTCGATGCCGGTGTCGCGCTGGCGCGCATCGACAGTCCCACGCACTCCCTGGCGGTTGCCGGCTCCGGTTCGCGGCGCCGCGTGACGTTCGCCGACGGCGCGGTGCCGGCGGATCGCGACTTCGTGCTCGAATGGACGCCCGTGCTCGGCGCGGCTCCGGCATCGAGCGTGCTGGTCGAGCACTGGAACGGCCGCGCCTATGCCCTGGCGATGCTGATGCCGCCGGCGCAGCTCCCGGATCCGCTGCCGCGCGAGCTGATCCTCGCCATCGACACGTCCGGCTCGATGGAGGGCGGCTCGATCGAACAGGCCCGTGCCGCGCTCGACCTCGCGTTGAACTCTCTCCGCCCCGGCGACCGCTTCAACGTGATCCAGTTCAACTCCGTCGTCGAACCGCTGTTCGACGCCGCCGTCGACGCGACGCCGGCCGACGTGCGCCTCGCGCGCGAATGGATCGCCGGCCTGCGGGCCGAGGGCGGTACCGAAATGGTGTCGGCGCTCCAGCGCGCGCTGGCCGGTCCCGCATCCCCCGGCCACGTGCGGCAGGTGGTGTTCGCGACCGACGGTGCAGTGAACGACGCCGACGGCCTCTATCGCACGATCGACGACGGCCTCGGCGCCTCGCGCCTGTTCATGGTCGGCATCGGCAGCGCCCCGAACGCGCACTTCATCGAGCGTGCGGCGACGCAGGGACGCGGCAGCTCGGTGGTCGTGCGCCGCCTCGACGAGGTCGGCGAGCGCATGCGCGAACTGTTCGCCAAGCTCGACCGGCCCGCGCTGCGCGATCTCGCGCTGGCGTGGCCGGGAAGCGCCGACGGCTATCCGCGGCAACTGCCCGACCTCTACGCCGGCGAGCCGCTGATCGCGGTCGCGCGCCTGGACGACGTGCGCGGAACGCTGCAGGCGAACGGTGCGACGCGCGACGCACCGTGGAGCGCGACGCTGCGGCTGGACCGCGCCTCGCCGGCCAGCGGCATCGCGCGGCTGTGGGCGCAGCGCAGGGCGGACGAGCTGCAGCGCGAACTGGAGCGAGGCGGCGATGCCGATGCGGCGCGTGCGGCGATCGTGCAGCTCGCGCTCGAACACCACATCGTCACGCCGTATACGAGCCTGATCGCGGTCGAACGCACGCCGACGGCGCCGGCGGATGCGGACGTGACCTCCGTGCGCATCGCGAACGGCGTCCCGGAAGGCAGCGTCGGATTCGCCTCGACGGCGACGCCGGCCACCCTGGAAGCGCTGCTCGGCCTGCTGCTGCTCGTCGTCGCGGCGGCGTTCGCATTCGCCGACCGCTCGCCGCGGCCATTGCCGCGGCGGGAGTACGCGTGAACACCCGTCGGCGCACGAACCGGCGTCGCATCGCCGTGGCGTTCGCCCTGCTCGCGGCGTGGCCGCTCGGCCATGCGGGCTACGTCCACGCGAAGGCGCGGCTCGCCCAGTTCCTGCTCGAACGGGCGTGGCGGCACGCCCAGGTCGACGGCGTCGCGCCACGGCCCTGGCCGTGGGCCGACAC
>DBMH01000125.1:0-1684 GCA_002297645.1 Rhodanobacteraceae bacterium UBA703
GGAAGCTGGCCCGTCATGCGCCCGCCGGAGGATCGGCTCGCCGCGGCGGCGCTTCGTCGCCGGGGACGACGAGACCCGCGGCCTCGCCCGACGCCGACGCGTCGTCCGGCAGGATGATTCCCGGGTGCGCGCGCGTCGTGTACAGCTCGCTGTGCACGTAGCGCACGTAGAGATAGCGCAGCACGACCATCACCACCGATGCCACCGGCAGGGCGAGCAGCACGCCGAGGAAGCCGAACAGCTGGCCGCCGGCGAGCACGGCGAAGATCACCGCCACCGGATGCAGGCCGATCTTGTCGCCGACGAGCTTGGGTACCAGCACGTAGCCTTCGAGCGTCTGGCCGACCGCGAACACGCCGAGCACGAACATCACGTGATACCAGTCCTGGTACTGCACCAGCGCGGCGATCACGCCCATCATCACGCCGGTGATCGCGCCGAGGTAGGGCACGAAGCTGATCAGGCCGGCGATCATGCCGATCAGCGGACCGACGCTGACGCCGATCGCCCACAGCGCGATCGCGTAGAAGAATCCCAGCACGATCATCACGCTGAGCTGCCCGCGCAGGAAGGCGCCGAGCACGTCGTCGGACTCGCCGGCCAGCCGCGACACGACCGGTTCGACCGAACGCGGGATCAGGACGCGCACGCGCGCGACGAGCACGTCCCAGTCGCGCAGCAGGTAGAACGCCACGACCGGAATCATGACCGCGTTCAGCGCCCAGCCGACCAGGGCGAGACCGGACTTGGACACCTGCGCGACCACGGTCGCCGCGACGCCGCCGGCTTCCTTCCAGTGCGCCTGCAACGTGTCGAAGATCTTCTGCGTGTCGAGGATTTCCGGCGAGAAGCCGAAGTGCTCCTGCAGCCACGGGGCGGCGCGCGTCTGGAACCAGCCGACCCAGACCGGCAACTGCTGCAGGAAGTTGCTGATCTGTCGCTCGATGAAGGGCACCAGCACCAGCACGAAGGCGACGAAGAGGATCGCCGCGACGAGGAACACCAGGGCGACCGCGAGTCCGCGGTTCATGAAGCGTTCCATGCGGTCGACCAGCGGGTCGAGCAGGTAGGCGAACAGCGCCGCGACCACGAACGGCATCAGCACCGGCCCCAGCAGGTAGAACACCGCCCCGATGACCAGCAGCAGGATCGCCGCCTGCCAGCGCAAGTCCAGCCGCCGGCCTCGGCCCTCGTTCGCAGGGACGTCACTCATGCCCGTTTCTCCATGCGCTTCGCGCGGCGCGCGCGTGCGCCCCAGACCACGACGTAGTGGATCCC
Organism: Rhodanobacteraceae bacterium UBA703; assembly: GCA_002297645.1. Taxonomy (GTDB): domain Bacteria; phylum Pseudomonadota; class Gammaproteobacteria; order Xanthomonadales; family Rhodanobacteraceae; genus Dokdonella_A. Next base: position 1,279 of record DBMH01000125.1, read on the forward strand.
GCTCGCCAGCGTGACGGCGGCGGTGAGGATCGCCAGACCACCGCGCACGCTCTCCGCGACGACCAGCCAGCCCGACAGGTGCAGCAATTCCAGCAGTACGAACAGGATCTGCACCGCCGTCGTCAGCTTGGACAGCACGCTCGGTTCGGCGTCGAAGCGGCCGATCACCCAATGGTAGGCGGTCGCACCGGCGACGATGACCAGATCCCTCCCCACGATCAGGCCGACCAGCCACAGCGGCAGTTCGCCGACCAGCCACAACGAAAGGAAGGCCGCCGTCAGCAGCAGCTTGTCGGCGATCGGATCGAGCATGCCGCCGATCCAGCTCTGCCAGCCGCAATGCTTGGCCAGGAAGCCGTCGAGCGCGTCGCTGGCACCCGCGACGGCGGCGACCAGCAGCGCGGCG
>DBMH01000125.1:1736-2693 GCA_002297645.1 Rhodanobacteraceae bacterium UBA703
GGCCAGCGCCGCATCGGCGCCGTCGACCCTCACCCCGGCCTTGGCGCCGAGCACGCGCTCCATCTCGGCCGCCTCGACGAAACGCGCGAGGCCGGACGCCAGGGACAGGCGGACCAGCACGCCGTCGCCGCGCGCCTCGATCGGCTGCGCACTGCGCACGAAGTTGTTGCGGGCGAGGTAGGCGATCACGCGGGCGTAGTCGTTGGCATCGTTGATGCCACCGATCCAGACCGTCGCCTCGGCCGGCGCGTCGACCGCCTCGGCTTCGGTTCCGGTGCCGCCGGTGCGCCGCAGCAGCTTGTCCACGGCGGCACTGTCGAACTGTGCGACCAGGACGAACTTCGACGCGTCGCTGCCGCGGCGATACTGGTACTGCAGCACGTAGCGTTCGGCCTGCTCGATCGCCTTCGCCACGTCCGGACGTGCGGGCGCGGCGCTGTCGCCGGTCTGCGTGACGACGACGTTCGCCAGCGCGGCCTTCAGCGCGACGGCGCGATCCTCGTCGGACTGCGAATTGACCGGCGCTTCCCCGGTGTACGACCCGGGTGCGGCAAGAGCCGCCAGCGGCACCAGCCATGCGAGCAGGAGAACCAGCACGCGGCACGGGATGAGGGATCGCACGTTCGGGTTTCCGTTTGCCTCGCAATGCCGCAAGTCTGCCGAAAGCGCGCCAGCGCGTCCATTCGCGGGCGTTTCCGCGGGCCTGCGCCGCGTACCGGTGTATCATGCGCGCCCCCGCACCGCCCCCTTCGCCATGTCCACCGATCAGGAAAGCCTGAGCTATCGCTCCGCCGGCGTCGACATCGACGCTGGAAACGAGGTCGTCGAACGCATCAAGCCGCTGGTCCGGCGCACCTTCCGTCCCGAGGTCATGGCGGGACTGGGCGGCTTCGGTGCGCTGTTCGAGCTGGCAGGCCGCTACAAGGAGCCGGTACTGGTGTCCGGCACCGACGGCGT
>DBMH01000224.1 GCA_002297645.1 Rhodanobacteraceae bacterium UBA703
CTCGCCCTTTCTCTCAGCGTGGTCGGCATCTGGCACGGCAAGATGGCTGCCCCCCGGCATCACGACATCGTCGCGTCCAGTCCGGTGCCGGCCACCGACCGCATCTTCACGTCGGACGACCGCATCTTCGCGTCGAACGAGAGGCCGCATCACGCCAAGCCGGCGCGCGGCGGAGACGAGCTTTTCCGCGGAGACTTTTCGGGAAGCTGACGTCTCCCGACGTTTTTCGCTTCCGCAGGATCGACGCCCGNNTTCGTTTTCAGCCCCCGACGTCGACCGCGCTGGCGTGCTCGCGCGTCGCAGCGAACACGACCGTCGGCCAGCGTTCCTGCGTGAGCTGCAGGTTCACCCGCGTCGGCGCGAGGTAGACCAGTTCGCCGGCCGCGTCGATCGCGAGGTTCATCGCGTTTTTCTCGCGGAATTCCTCGAGCTTCTTCGCGTCCGTGCAGTGCACCCAGCGCGCGGTGACGACGCCGACGTTCTCGAATGCCGCTTCGACGCCGTATTCGTCCTTGAGCCGGTAGGCGACCACGTCGAACTGCAGGACGCCGACCGCGCCGAGGATCAGGTCGTTGGACATCAGCGGACGGAAGAACTGCGTGGCCCCTTCCTCCGAGAGCTGCGCGAGCCCCTTGGTCAGGGCCTTCATCTTCAGCGGATCCCTCAGGCGCGCGCGACGGAACAGTTCCGGGGCGAAATTCGGGATGCCGGTGAACGACAGCGCTTCGCCGGCGGTGAAGGTGTCGCCGATCGAGATCGTGCCGTGGTTGTGCAGGCCGATCACGTCGCCCGGNNGGCCATGAAGGTCAGCGCGTTGGCGATGCGCATCTCCTTGCCGCTGCGCACGTGCAGCATCTTCATGCCGGCGTCGTAGCGGCCCGAGCAGACGCGCAGGAAGGCGACGCGATCGCGATGCGCCGGGTCCATGTTGGCCTGGATCTTGAACACGAAGCCCGAAAGCGCCTCTTCTTCCGGCTGGACCTCTCGCGTCGTGGTCGCGCGTGGCTGCGGCGTGGGCGCGTGCTCGACGAAGAAATCGAGCAGCGGCTGCACGCCGAAGTTGTTGACGGCCGAGCCGAAGAACACCGGCGTCTGGCGGCCGGCGAGATACTCGTCGCGATCGAACGGATTCGAAGCGCCCTGCACGAGTTCGAGTTCCTCGCGCAGCTCCGCCAGGGCCTGGGCGCCGACGCGCTCGACCAGGGCCGGATCGTCCAGCCCCTTGAAGATCGTCGAGTCCTGGCGCGTGAAGTTGCGTCCCTGTTCGTACAGGTGCACCTCGTCGAGCAGCAGGTGGTAGACGCCCTTCAGGCGCGAGCCCATGCCGATCGGCCAGGTGACCGGCGCGCACGGGATCTTCAGGACCGACTCGACCTCGTCGAGCAGCTCGATCGGCGCGCGACCCTCGCGGTCCAGCTTGTTGATGAAGGTCATGATCGGCGTGTCGCGCAGGCGGCACACCTCCATCAGCTTGATGGTGCGCTCCTCCACGCCCTTGGCGCAGTCGATGACCATCAGGGCCGAGTCGACCGCGGTCAGCACGCGGTAGGTGTCTTCGCCGAAGTCCGCGTGGCCGGGGGTGTCGAGCAGGTTGACGATCTGCCCTTCGTACGGGAACTGCATCACCGAGGAAGTCACGGAGATGCCGCGCTCCTTTTCCAGCGCCATCCAGTCCGAGGTCGCGTGGCGCGCCGCCTTGCGGCCCTTGACCGAGCCGGCCATCTGGATGGCGCCGCCGAACAGCAGCAGTTTTTCCGTGAGCGTGGTCTTGCCGGCGTCCGGGTGCGAAATGATCGCGAAGGTGCGCCGGCGCCGGGTCTCGGCGAGATGGTCGGACATAGCGGGTCGGAGAAGAGGGAAAACCAGCCATTCTAGCAGGGGTGGAGAGGATGCCCCTGCCGGCGCCCGGCACCGGGGCGTCCGGTTTCGTCGTCCCGGCGAGCGCCGCGGTGGCGGCGATTCGACGCGTGGCCTTCACGATGCGCGGACCGGGGCAAGCTCGGGCCGGGCAGCGAGCCTGCGGTCGTCGTGGGTGGGGCCTGCGGGCTGTCGGGCCTCATGAGGATTCGTTCTAATGGACGTTTGGACGTCTAAACGGCTATTGACGTTGTGTCGCGTCGGGACTACAGTGCGCGCCGTTGCTCATCAAGACCGGCTGAGGGACAGGCCCTTTGAAGCCGGGGCAACCAGCGGGGCCATTGCCCGCCACGGTGCCAACTCCCGCGGGGACGCGCATGGCGCGGTCCGCCGAGAGATGAGCGAAGACGATCGCGCCCCGAGGCGCGGTCCGTCGTCGCGATCTTCTCCGGTTTTCCCGCGGCCCGATGGGCGTCACGGAGAACCGCGATGAGCTTCCAGGCCCAGGCCGACTTCAACCGCCTCGATCCCGACCACGGCACCTTGTCGTTCGGCGGCATCGAGCCGTCCACCTTCCTCGAGCCGGACGCCGACGTCCGCGCCGAGCTCTGCGTTCGCCTGACGCCCAGGTACGCCGACAGCACCCGCGACGTGCGCGTCCGCTACTCGCTCAACGGCGCCGCGGCAGCGCCGGTCGTGGTCGTGCAGGGCGGCATTTCGGCCGGCCGAGACGTGGTGGCGACGGCCGGCGGCGGCCCCGGCTGGTGGAGCGGCATCGCGGGTCCGGGACGCGCACTCGATACGCGCCGTTGCCGTGTGCTGTCGATCGACTGGCTCGAACTCGCGGACCTCGGCGATGCGCCCGCCGTCGACAGCGCCGACCAGGCCGACGCGATCGCCGCCGTCCTCGATGCGCTCGGCGTCCGGCGGATACGCGCCTATGTCGGTTCCTCCTACGGCGCGATGGTCGGGCTCGCCTTCGCGGCCCGCCATCCGCAGCGCCTCGATCATCTGGTCGCCATCGCGGGAGCGCATCGCGCGCATCCGCTCAGCGTCGCGCTGCGCAACATCCAGCGCGAGATCGTGCGTCTCGGAGCGCGCCTCGGCGATGCCGACGCCGGTCTCGATCTCGCACGCCGCCTCGCGATGACGACGTACCGCGGCGAGCGCGAGTTCGCCGAACGCTGTGCCGATGCACCGGTGCTCGAGGGCGGCCGCTTCCGGTTCGCGGAAGAGGAATGGTTGAAGGCCGCCGGATCGAGCTTCGTCCGGCGTTTCGACGGCGCGCGCTACCTCGCGCTGTCGGAATCGATCGACCTGCATCGCGTCGAACCCGAGGCGGTGCAGGTGCCGACCACGCTGATCGGCATCTCGACGGATCGCGTCGTGCCGCTGTCGGACCTGTGCGACCTGCAGCGACGCTGCGGAGCGGCCGCCAGCCTGCACGTGATCGATTCGCGCTACGGACACGACGCCTTCCTCAAGGAGGAGACGCAGATCTCGGCCCTGCTTTCGGAAGCCTTCGCTTCCATCGGCGCGGCTTGAGGGCCGCTTCGGAACCGATGGCGCGGCCGTGCCGCGCGCTTTTCCCCGAACACGCCGCGGCAGCGCGCGCGGCTTTCCCCATCAAGAACTGGACAACGACATGAGCACCGCATCCTGTACGCGCGCCGTGCGCGCCGGCATCGAATCCGACACGCAGCACGGCGCCGTGGTGCCGCCTCTGCATCTCAGCACGAACTACACGTTCGAAGGCTTCGGCCGCAAGCGCGCGTACGACTACTCGCGCAGCGGCAATCCGACGCGCGACCAGCTCGGCGCGGCCTTGGCCGATCTGGAAGAAGGCGCCGGCGCGGTCGTCACCGCCAGCGGCATGGCGGCCGTCGCGCTGGTGCTGGAACTGGTCCCCGCGAACGGCCTCGTCGTCGCCGCGCACGATTGCTATGGCGGCACCTGGCGTCTGCTCGACGCGTGGTCGAAGAAGGGACGCTTCCGCGTGGACTTCGTCGATCTGACCGATCCGGTCAAGCTGGCGGAGGCGCTGGCGCACAGGCCCGACCTCGTCTGGGTCGAAACGCCGTCGAATCCGCTCCTGCGCATCACCGACGTGCGCCATGTCGCGCAGGCCGCGCGGACGGCCGGCGCGCGCTGCGTCGTCGACAATACGTTCCTGTCGCCGGCGTTGCAGAAGCCGCTGACGCTCGGCGCGGATGTCGTCGTGCATTCGACGACGAAGTACATCAATGGCCACAGCGACGTCGTCGGTGGCGCGGTCGTCGCCAGGGACGCCGAGACCGCGCAGCAGCTCGCGTGGTGGGCGAACTGCCTCGGCCTGACCGGCGCGCCGTTCGACAGTTTCCTGACCTTGCGCGGCCTGCGCACCCTGGCGCCGCGCCTGCGCGCGCACGAGGAGAACGCCGCACGCGTCGCGGCACTGCTCGATGCGCACCCGGTCGTCTCGCGCGTGTACTGGCCCGGCCTCGCCTCCCATCCGGGCCATGCGCTCGCCGCGCGCCAGCAGTACGGTTTCGGGGCGATGCTGAGTTTCGAGCTCGATGGCGGTTTGCCGGCGATCGAGGCATTCCTCGACGGCCTGAAGTATTTCTCGCTGGCCGAATCGCTCGGTGGCGTCGAGAGCCTGGTCGCGCACCCGGCGTCGATGACGCATGCCTCGATGGCGCCCGAGGCGCGGCGCAAGGCCGGCATCGGTGATGCGCTGCTGCGCCTGTCGGTCGGCATCGAGGACGGCGCCGATCTCTGCACCGACGTCGAGGCGGGCCTGGCCCGCGCGCAGGCGCTCAAACCGTCTTTGAAGGTGAGCGCATGAGTGCCGTTCCGCGCGCGGTGGCGCCGTCGCCGGCCGAGGCTGCCCTCGTCCTCCTCGGTACCGGCGTCGTCGGCAATGCGCTGCTGACCTTGCTGGCGACGCCGGCCGCGTCGCGGCTGAACCTCGTGGGGGTGGCGAATTCGAAACGCCAGGTCGTCAACCCGCGCGGCGTCGTGCCGTCGCGCGTCGCCGCGCAGCTGCAGGAGGTCGTGCCCGGGCGTGACGACGCCAGCCTGCTCGCCGCCCTCGACGCGAGCGGCGCAGCGCGCCGCATCGTGATCGACGCGACCGCATCCGCCGACGAGGCGGCGCGTCACGCCGACTGGCTTGCCGCCGGCTACCATGTCGTCAGCGCGAACAAGGCCGCGACCGGCGAATCGCTGGCCGCATGGCAGGCGCTCCAGCAAGCGGGCAGGCGCGGCGGTGCCAGCTATGGCGACGCGGCCACCGTCGGCGCCGGATTGCCGGTGTTGTCGACACTGCGGCGCCTGCGCGAGTGTGGCGACCGGCTGCTGGCGCTCGACGGCGTGTTCTCCGGCTCGCTGTCGTGGCTGTTCAACCAGTTCGACGGCAGCCGCCCGTTCTCGGCGCTGCTGCGCGAGGCGCGTGCTTCCGGTTTTACCGAGCCCGATCCGCGCATCGACCTCGGCGGCGCCGACGTCGCGCGGAAACTGCTGATCCTCGCGCGCACGGCGGGCCATGCCCTCGACGTCGCGGATGTCGAAGTGGAGAGCCTCGTTCCTCCGGCCTTGCGCGGCATCGGACTCGACGAATTCCTCGCGCGGCTGGAGGAGTTCGACGAGACGCTGGAGCAGCGTCGCCGCTCGGCGGCGGCCGACGGAAAGCGGCTGCGCTTCCTCGCGCGCCTCGACGAGCGCGGCCACGCGCGCGTCGGCCTGACCGAGGTCGAGCCAGCACATCCGGCCGCGCGGCTGGCCGGGACCGACAACCTCTTCGCGCTGACCACGCATCGGTACCGTGCGCAGCCGCTGGTGATCCAGGGGGCCGGTGCGGGGCCGGAAGTCACCGCACAGGCTTTGCTCGGCGATGCATTGATCCAGGCGGCCGCGCGGGTCTGAGCACGGCGCGCATCAGCCGCGGCCGCGCGTCATCCACAGCAGTACCAGGGCGAGTGCCGCAGCGAACAGGCGCGGCCAGGTCGCGGCCCAGCCGGTCGCGGCGCTGCCGGAAAGGGCGAAGACGATCCACGCGGCATTCAGCGAGGCGTGGAACGCGAAGCCGCTCCAGATCGTGTCGCCGTCCAGCGCGTCGAGCGCAGCGAGCAGCGCCGCGCCGGCAGCGGTGACGGCGAGGATCTGCAGCGCGCCGCTGCCGGTGCCGCCTCCCGCGCCGTGCCAGTGGATCAGGCCGAAGACTGCTGCCTGCACCAGCAGTGCGGCGGGAAAGCGCCAGAGCAGGTCGTTGCGCGCGAACACGAAGCCGAAGCCGCGGAACACGATTTCCTCGGCGAGCGGAAACAGCAGCGCGAGGAACAGGATCTGCTTCGGCGACCAGACGTTCGACGGGCGGCCGTGCAGCGCCAGTCCGATCCAGACCGGCGTGGTCGCGACCAGTGTCAGCAGCGGTCCGCGCCATCCGTTCCCGCGCAGGCCGAGATTCGCGGCGAGATTCCCGCGCTGCCGGCTGAGGATCAGGGCGGCCAGGACAGCGACCGCGACCGCGATCAGGTTGTCCATCGCCGCGTCGCCGTACGGTATCGGCAGCGCCTGGATGCGCAGGCCGATCGTCGCGACGAGGTCGCGCACCTGCAGGGCGAACAGCAGCACGAGCGTGACGAGTACGACGCTGACCGGTATGCGCAGATCGCCGGATCGGCTCATGCGGAGGTTCCTTTCGTGGGGCGGGTAGAAAGCCGAACGCCCCGCACGGGCGGGGCGTTCGTCGCGAGGGCGCAGCTTACCGGCGGGGAAGGTCGCCGGCGACCTTCGTTCATTGCCGGCGAATGTCGACGTCGCCGCTGAAGGTCTCGATCTTCACTTGTCCGGACGCGTTGCCGACGCTCGCGTCGAGGCTGCTGCCGGGACCGTATTCCTCGCGCTTCACCTTGCCGAAGTCGCTGCGGATCGTGCCGCTGAAGCTGGAGGCGCGCATCCGCGCCGGGAAGTCGTCCGGCAGATACAGGCGCACGCTGCCGCTCATCGATTCGATGCCGATGCGCGCGTCCGCGTTCGGGGCGCCGCGCAGCGTGATGTCGCCGGACACCGTGCTGGCGTCGATCTGGCGGTAGCCGCCATGCTCGGCGTCGACGTCGCCGGAGACGGTTTCGTACCTGACGCGGCCACCGAGTCCGCGGGTACGAATGCCGCCCGACACGGTTTCGACGTGCGCCTGCTCGGCCTTGCCGACGAGTTCCACGTTGCCGCTCACGCTGTCCACGCCGACGTCCTTCGCGCCGCTGTCCAGGCGCAGCTTGCCGCTGACGCTCTCGACGTTCAGCGACGCGCCGTCGACGCCGGACAGGGTCACGTTCGCGCTGACCACGTTGATCTTCAAGGCCGCCGCCTTCGGCACCTTCACGTCGAGGTCGGTCGGTCCCATGCGCGAGTCCGAGCCCCAGCTGAACCAGCCCTGCTTGCCGTCCCCCTCGACCTTGATGCGCAGGTCGGAATCGCCGCCCTCGATCTTCAACGGCTTGGCGCCGTCGCCGAGCGTGCCGCTGACCGCGACCTCGTTGCGGTCCCAGCCGCTGACCGTGACCGAACCTTTCACGTTGGAGATTTCGATGCGGGCATCGACCGCGGCCGAGTGCTTCTCGTCGATCGGCGTGCCGGCGAGCGCGCTGCCGCTGAGGGCGATGGCGAACAGGGTGGGAACGGAACGGATCATCGGTGGATCACTCCAGGCATCAGCCGGCGTTGGCGCCGTAGCGGTCGAGCTTGCTGCGGCGGGCGTTGGTACGGTTCAGCAGGTCGACGAGAAAGGCCGCGTCGGGACGTTCCGAGATCGCCTGCCGGATTTCGATCTGTGCGGCGTCGAGCACCACCGCGGCACCGGCAAGGCGCGGATCGCCACCGGGCGCGCGCCGGGCGAGGTCGGCGTCGGTCGGCGACACCCGTTCGAACGAGTTCGCGTTCAGCGTGGCGAAGTCGGGGGTCGAATCCGCGCCTTGACGATGGAGCAGGGCTACGCCGCCGAGGACCGTGAACAATACGGCCGCGGCGGCGGCCAGCGGCGGCCACGTCCGGCGGCGCAGCGGCAGGCGGACCTCGTGTTCCTCGCTGGCGATGCGCTTCTCGATCGCCGGCCACAGGTCGATCGGCGGGGTGCGCGGCGCATTCATGTCGCGCAGTCGGCGCTGGATCTCGAAATCGTTCATGCCGCTTCTCCGAGCATCGTGCGCAGCAGGCCGCGCGCGCGATGCAATTGCGCTTTCGAGGAGCCGACGGCCATGCCGAGTTCGCGGCCGATCTCCTCGTGTTTCCAACCTTCGACATCATGCAGCACCAGGACCGCCCGCGCGCGCGGCGGGAGCGCGGCCACGGCGCGCTCAAGGTCGGCGCGCTCGCCGGCACA
>DBMH01000034.1 GCA_002297645.1 Rhodanobacteraceae bacterium UBA703
TGGACCACTCGAAGATGGACCACGGTACTTCCGGATTGCGCGAACCGCGCACGCCGATTCCTGCGATCACCGACGCGGATCGGGCCGCGGCATTCCCGGCCGACGTGCACGACATGCACATGCACGGCCGTCGCATCGATGCCTTCCTGCGCATCGATCGCCTCGAAGCCTTCGACGCCGATCCGGGACCGGGGCAGGCCTGGGAGGCGAAGGGCTGGATCGGCGGCGATGTCGATCGCCTCTGGCTGCGCAGCGAAGGCGAGCGGGTCCGCAATCGGCTGGAGTCGGCAGATCTCGAACTGCTGTGGGGGCACGGCGTGACGCCGTGGTGGGACTTCGTCGCCGGTGTTCGCCACGACTTCAAGCCCGGCGATTCGCGGACTTTCGCCGCGATCGGCGTGCAGGGGCTCGCGCCGCAGAAGTTCGAGGTGTCGGCGACGGCCTATCTCGGCCAGGGTGGGCAGACTGCCGCGCGCTTCGAAGCGGAGTACGAACTGCTGCTGACGAATCGCTGGGTACTGCAGCCGCGCCTGGAGGCGGAGTGGTTCGGCAAGGACGATCCGTTGCGCCACACCGGCTCCGGCCTCGCCACGGCCGAGGCCGGGCTGCGCCTGCGCTACGAGTTCACACGGCAGTTCGCGCCCTACGTCGGCGTGGTCCACGAGCGAGCGTTCGGCGACACCGCGGACTATCGCCGCCACGAGTCCGGCAAGGCGCGCGAAACGCGTCTCGTCGTCGGCCTGCGCACGTGGTTCTGAGGCCGGGCGGCGTCATGTGGCCCCGTCCGCATGGGACCCGCGGAGGTGGGCATCCGTGGAACCGATATCGGTCGAGAAAGGACGGCCGGACTTCCGCCGGAGCGGCGACGGCAAGTGGATTCAGAAATCTTTCGAGGAGAACGTCATGTTGAATCGCTGGACGAATACGTTGATGTCGATCGCGTTCGCCTTCGCCGCGAACGTTTCCGCGCAGGCGCCCGCGCCACCTGCAGCTACCGCGGATTCCGCCGCGGCCCTGCCGCGCGTGCTGGTGCACAAGAGTTCGACTTGCGGCTGCTGCGAGCTGTGGGTCGAGCACCTGCGCACGAGCGGTTTCACAGTCGAGGTGCGGGACGATGAGGATCTCGATGCGATCAAGCGTCGTCTCGGCGTGCCGTACGGCAAGGGTTCCTGCCACACCGCCGAGGTCGGCGGCTACTTCGTCGAAGGTCATGTGCCGGCGGCCGACGTACGGCGGCTCCTGCGCGAGAAACCCGACGTGAAAGGACTCGTTCTGCCGGGCATGCCGGCCGGATCGCCCGGCATGGAAATGCCGGACGGCCGCGTGCAGCCGTATGCGGTCGAGCAGGTCGCACGCGACGGCAGCACGTCGGAGTTCGCGCGGCACGGCAGATGAGGATCGCCCGAAAGACGAGAGGTCGCTGCGGCGATGCGTCTTTCCGGCATCGCCGCGGACCATTCGGCGGCGGCTCGGAACCCTGATCCGGAAACGCGCTGGATCCGGGCGGTGGCAGTGAACGCCCGGGCATGCCGTCGGGCTTCGGGAGCCGGCGGGTTCGGTGGTTGCCAGGACGACGATCGCGCTAAAGAAAACGGCGGCCTCGCGGCCGCCGTCTTCCTGGTTCCGGTGTGGTCGCCGATCAGAGCAACGGCACCAGCAGCAGCGCCACGATGTTGATGATCTTGATCAGCGGGTTCACGGCCGGGCCGGCCGTGTCCTTGTAAGGGTCGCCGACGGTGTCGCCGGTCACGGCCGCCTTGTGCGCGTCCGAGCCCTTGCCGCCGAAGTGGCCGTCCTCGATGTATTTCTTGGCGTTGTCCCAGGCGCCGCCGCCAGTCGTCATCGAGATCGCGACGAACAGGCCGGTCACGATCGTACCGATCAGCACGCCACCGAGCGCCTGCGCGCCGGCCATCGGGCCGCCGATCCAGCGGAAGCCGAACGCGACGAGGATCGGCACCAGCACCGGCAGGATCGACGGCCACATCATTTCCTTGATCGCGGACTTGGTCAGCAGGTCCACCGCCTTGTCGTACTGCGGCTTCCCGCTGCCGTCCATGATGCCCTTGATCTCGCGGAACTGGCGGCGAACCTCCTCGACCACCGCGCCGGCCGCGCGGCCGACCGCCTCCATCGCCATCGCGCCGAACAGGTACGGGATCAGGCCGCCGATCAGCAGGCCGATGATGACGTAGTGGTTGGAGATGTCGAACGTGAAGATCTTGTCCGGATGCTGCGTCGCCAGCTTGTGCGTGTAGTCGGCGAACAGCACGAGCGCGGCGAGGCCGGCCGAGCCGATCGCGTAGCCCTTGGTCACGGCCTTGGTCGTATTGCCGACCGCGTCGAGCGGATCGGTGACCGCGCGGACCTCGCTCGGCAGTTCGGCCATCTCGGCGATGCCGCCGGCGTTGTCGGTGATCGGGCCGTAGGCGTCGAGCGCGACGATCATGCCGGTCATCGACAGCATCGCCGTGGCGGCGATCGCGATGCCGTACAGGCCGGCCAGCCAGTACGCGCCCCAGATCGCCGCACAGACGGCGAGCACCGGCCACGCGGTCGACTTCATCGAGATGCCGATGCCGGCGATGATGTTGGTCGCGTGGCCGGTCGTCGACGCCTTGGCGACGTGGCGCACCGGGCCGTATTCGGTCGCGGTGTAGTACTCGGTGATGACGACCATCGCGCCGGTCAGCGCGAGGCCGATCACGGCGCAGCCGAACACGTTCCAGATGCCGTAGGTGCTGCCGGCCATGAGCTGCTGCGTGACCGGGACGAAGGCGAGCAGCGCGAGTACGCCGGAGACGATCACGCCCTTGTAGAGCGCGTTCATGATCTTGCCGCCGCTGTATTTCACGAAGAACGTGCCGATGATCGAGGCGATGATCGAGACGCCGCCGATGACGAGCGGATACAGCACGCCGTTCGGGCCGGCCTCGGTCGCCATGATGCCGCCGATCAGCATCGTCGCGATCAAGGTGACCGCGTAAGTCTCGAACAGGTCGGCCGCCATGCCGGCGCAGTCGCCGACGTTGTCGCCGACGTTGTCGGCGATGACCGCCGGGTTGCGCGGATCGTCCTCGGGAATGCCGGCTTCGACCTTGCCGACGAGGTCCGCGCCGACGTCGGCGCCCTTGGTGAAGATGCCGCCGCCGAGGCGCGCGAAGATCGAGATCAGCGAAGAGCCGAAGGCGAGGCCGACCAGCGCGTGCAGGGCCTGGTCCTGCGTGCTGCCGGTCTTGAGCAGGCCGATGTAGTAGCCCGCGACACCGAGCAGGGCGAGGCCGACGACCAGCATGCCCGTGATCGCACCGCCGCGGAACGCGACCGCGAGCGCGGCCTGGATGCCGCCGCGGGCCGCCTCCGCCGTGCGCACGTTCGCACGCACCGAGATGTTCATGCCGATGTAGCCCGTCAATCCCGACAGCACGGCGCCGAGGCCGAAGCCGACGGCCGTAGGCCAGTCCAGCGCGAAGCCGATCACGACGAAGAGGATGACGCCGACGATCGCGATCGTGCGGTACTGCCGGTTCAGGTAGGCGCGGGCGCCCTCCTGGATCGCCGTGGCGATTTCCTGCATGCGCTGGTTGCCCGCCGGTTTCGCGAGGATCCAGCGGATCGACCAGACCCCGTAAAGGATCGCGAGAACCGCACAGACCAGTGCGATCAGAAGCCCATGTTGCTCGAACAGCATCGAACCCTCCCCATGACGTGCCAGGATGAAAAAGACGGACAACGGGAAAACGCGAGCGTGGGACCGAGTATAGCCACGCGTCCCGGCCGAACGCGTGGCGCGGCGCAGCAGGTGGCGCCGGCTCATGATCCTCGGCGATGCCGTCGTACGCGTACCATGCGCATGGCATTGCCCATACGTGGCAGGGGAGAAGTCGAGAAATGAATCAGGACCAGGGTCCGGGCCGCCTCGCAGCGGCGCTGCGATGGGGCGTGGCGGCCGTCGCCGTCGCCATGACGGGAGGAGCGCAGGCGGAGATCACGCTCGGCATGCAGTTTCCGCCGGCGCTGCAGCCGCTGGAGCAGGGAGGCGTACTCGTCTACGAGATCGGCGTGCGCAACTTCGAGGCGGAGTGCGTGCGACTCGTCGACGTCAAGGCCGAGATCGGCGAGGTAGTCCAGCGCCACCAGGGGGTTGCGATCGTGCGGAGCACGCTGGTCTACGATGCGCAGATGAAGGTGGTGCCGGATCCCGAAAGCGAGGAGCCGCCTCCGCGTACGGTGGACATTCCGAAGGACGGCGGTGCCGTAGTGTATTTCTACGTGCCCCTGGCCGACGGTGTGGCGTTACCGAGTACGCTGCGTCATACGCTTGCGTTCACCGACTGCAACGACGTGGCGGCCAACCGCCGCGTCCTCGTCGACGAGTCACCGGTCTCGACCGAGCCGGCCGTCGAGATCGGCCTGCCGTTCCGCGGCGCGAACTGGGTGGCAACCGATTCGGTCAATCCGGGAGGAGCGCACCGGCGCACGTTGATCCCGGGCAAGGACGCGCAGGGACATCCGATCGCGGGCCAGTTCCACGTGCCCGAGCGCTATGCCATCGACTGGGTCGTCGTCGACGACGAAGCGCGTCGCACGAATGGCCCGCCGGATCGGAATGCGAGCTATCTCGCATACGGCCGGGAGATCATCGCGGTCGCCGACGGGGTGATTTCCGCCACGCGCGACGGCATGGTGGAGAATACGCCGCCGGGAAATCCACCGAATCCCACCGTCGAAATGGCCGCCGGCAACTACGTCATGCAGGACATCGGCGGTGGCCACTATGCGTTCTATGCGCATCTGCAACCCGGCAGCCTGCGTGTGCGCAATGGGCAGCGTGTCGCGCGCGGCCAGACCATTGCTTTGCTGGGCAACAGTGGGAACTCGAGCGAAGCGCACCTGCACTTCCACGTCTCGAACGCGAACGATCCGCTCGTGTCCGAGGGACTGCCCTTCGTGTTCGACTGCTTCCATGCGGTCGGCCAGACCGGGGACATCGACGAGAAGAGCGGCAGCTTCGACGATTTCGTTCTTTATCCGCCGCGCAAGCGCCTGTCGGCCATGCCGCGTACCGATTCCATCGTCGACGCGGATCCGGATCTGACGATACCGTACCTTTGGTGGTACCACCGTCAGGTGTCCCCCTGCAGGCAGTAGATCTCTCTCGTCCGCAAGCTCTCCGGCAGTTCCGGAGCGGCAACGCGGCACGCCGGATCCGGTGTGCCGCGTTGTCCTGAGGGTCGATCCACCGACTTCGTAGTGCGTATCCGCCCTTCGCCCGCGCGTGGAAAGGTTGCGGATCAGCGATCCTCGATCACGTACGACGCCAACTTCTTCGCCACCGGCGTGTTGGCAAGGCGCACGTAGTCGGGCAGGCCGTCCTTGCCGTACTTCGGTGCGTCTTCGCCGCGGATCAGCGGTTCGAGATAGCGACGTGCGGCGGTGGTGATGCCGTAGCCGTCGCGGCTGATGAAGCCCTTGGGCAGCTTCTTCTCGCGGTTCGCGATCTTCTCCAGCGGCGCCGGCTCGATCTTCCAGCGATACGGCGAATCGGACGTCCGCACGATCACGGGCATCACCGCGCTGCGGCCGGCGAGTGCGTACTCCACCGCCGCCTTGCCGACCGCGTAGGCCTGATCGACGTCGGTCTTCGAGGCGAGGTGGCGCGCCGAGCGCTGCAGGTAATCCGGCAAGGCCCAGTGGACCTTGTAGCCGAGCTTCCGCTTGACGAGTTCGGCGAGCACCGGGGCCACGCCGCCGAGCTGCGCGTGACCGAACGCGTCGCGCGTGCCGGCCTCGGCGAGGAATTCGCCGGCCGCATTCCTCAGCCCCTCGGACGCGACGACGGTGCAGTAGCCGACGCGTTCGACGGCCGCCTTTGCGCGCTCGAGGAACTTCGCTTCGTCGAACGCGACTTCCGGGAACAGGATCACGTGCGGCGGATCGCCCGCCGCGCGCGCGGCGAGGCCGCCGGCGGCGGCGATCCATCCGGCATGGCGGCCCATCACCTCGAGGATGAAGACCTTGGTCGAGGTCGCGCACATCGATTCGACGTCCAGGCTCGCCTCGGCGACCGCGACCGCCGTGTACTTGGCGACGGAACCGAAACCGGGACAGGTATCGGTCACGGCGAGGTCGTTGTCGACCGTCTTCGGCACGCCGATCACGTCGACCGGATAGCCGAGCTCGCGGCCGATCCGCGAGATCTTCAATGCGGTATCGGCGGAATCGTTGCCGCCGTTGTAGAGGAACCAGCGGATGTCGTGTGCCCGGAACACCTCGATGAGGCGCTCGTACCGCGCGCGGTCCTGCTCCAGCGATTTCAGCTTGTACCGGCACGAGCCGAACGCGCCGCCGGGGGTGCGACGCAATGCCGCAACCGCCGCGCGGGACTCCCGCGTCGTGTCGATCAGTTCCTCGCGCAGCGCGCCGAGGATGCCGTTTCGCGCGGCGAGCACGGGTACCTTCGCGGCCCGCGCCGTCTCGATGACCGCGCAGGCGGTCGCATTGATGACGGCGGTCACGCCGCCCGACTGCGCATACAACAACTTGCCTTTCGCCATGATCTCCTCCGTGTGGCCGCGGTTTGACAGCATTTCGGCCACCCGCTAGCGTTTGCGCATTCTAAATATGACGCACGCGTCCGGCGACGCCGCGGCGACGGCATGGGAGCAACATGCGACTCGTTCTACTTGGCGCGCCCGGCTCGGGCAAGGGTACGCAGGCGGATTTCCTGAAGGCGGAGCTGCGCGTGCCGCACATCTCCACCGGGGATCTGCTGCGCGCAGCGGTCAAGGCCGGAACGCCGCTCGGCCTCAAGGCCAAGACGGTCATGGACGCGGGCCAGCTCGTCTCCGACGACATCGTGCTCGGCATGCTGGAGGAGCGCCTCTCCCAGGGCGACGTGCGCTCCGGCTTCATCCTCGACGGCTACCCGCGCAATCTCGCCCAATGCGAGGCGCTGGAGAAGCTGCTCGCCCGGATCGGACAGCCGATCGACATCGCGATCAAGCTGGAGGTGCCGAGCGAGCTCATCGTCGAGCGCATCGCCGGCCGTGCCGCGGCGCAGGGCCGTGTCGACGACACGCCGGAGACCGTGCGCGAGCGCTTGCGCGTCTACGCCGAGCAGACCGAGCCGGTCGCCTCGCATTTCGCCCGGCAGGGCAAGCTCCAGGTGGTCGACGGCGTCGGGGAGCTCGCCGACGTCACCGGCCGCATCCTCGCCGCGCTGCCGCCCGAGCGCGCCAGCGCCTAGGCGCTGCGGCTGCCGCGGTCGTTCCGGCCGCGTGTCCGCCGCCTTTCCGATGGCGCCCGCTTTCCGCGAATTCGTCCGTACCGTCGCGGACTTGTGCCGCCTGCGCGGCGGTCCGCAGGATCTGCCGCATTCGCCCCCGCTGCTCGCCGCGCTGGTCGTCGCCTCGATCGTTCTGGACGGTCTGACCGGAGGCCTGCTCGGCAACGCCGGCGACGCGCTGGCGCACTCGATGCTCGCGGCCGCCGTCGTGCTCGGCCTGGCCTGGGTCGAGCTCGCCGTCCGCGGCCGTTCCGCGCGATACGTGCAGACCGCGACCGCGCTGGCCGCCTGCGGCATCGTGGTTTCGCTGGCGCAGCTGCCGCTCGCGCTGCTGATCGAATTGCCGAAGGACGATGCGGCCGTCCAGGAACTCGCCCGCGATCCGTTGCAGGTCCTGCTGCGCTGGTTCCTGCTCGCCAGCCTCGTGTGGCAGGTGCTCGTCAACGCCACGATCCTGCACCAGGCGGTGGAGATCCGGCGCGGCATCGCGATCGTCCACGTCCTCAGCTGGCTGATCGCCTACTGGGCGCTCGAGAGCCTGCTGTTCGGTCCGGCCGGCTGACCTTCCCGATCACGGAAACCCGACATGCGACTGCACATCCTCGGCATCTGCGGCACCTTCATGGGCGGCATCGCCGCACTCGCGCGCGAGCTCGGCCACGAGGTCGAGGGATCCGACGCGAACGTGTATCCGCCGATGTCGACCCAGCTCGAACGGCTCGGCATCACGTTGAAGAAAGGATATGCGGCGGAGCATCTGCAGCCGGCGCCCGATCTCGTCGTCGTCGGCAACGCGCTGTCGCGCGGCAACCCGGCGATCGAACACATGCTCGACGCGCGCCTGCGCTACGTTTCCGGTCCCCAGTGGCTCGGCGAAACGTTGCTGGCGGACCGGCGCGTGCTGGCCGTCGCCGGCACGCACGGCAAGACCACGACGACCTCGCTGCTCGCGTGGATCCTCGAGTCCGCCGGCCGCGATCCGGGCTTCCTCGTCGGCGGCGTGCCGGCGAATTTCGGGGTGTCGGCGCGATTGGGGCCGGGATTCGGGATTCGGGACTCGGGATTCGCTCAAGCATCGGATGGGGCGGGTTCTCGCTCTTCCGAATCCCCAATCTCCAATCCCCAATCTCCGCGAAATCCGCCAGCGGATTTCGTCATCGAAGCCGACGAATACGACACCGCCTTCTTCGACAAGCGCTCGAAGTTCGTGCACTACCGTCCGACGGTGGCGATCCTGAACAACCTCGAGTACGACCACGCCGACATCTTTCCGGACGTGGCCGCGATCCAGCGCCAGTTCCATCATCTCGTGCGCACGGTGCCGGGCAACGGCCGCCTGATCGTCAACGCGGAGGACACCCGCCTCGCCGAGGTGCTGGCGATGGGGTGCTGGTCGCCGGCGGACACCTTCGGCATCGACGCCGGCGACTGGCGGGCGCGCCTGCTCGCGAAGGACGGATCCGCCTTCGTCGTCTCCCATCGAGGGCGCGAGCTCGGTGAGGCGCGCTGGTCGCTGACGGGGCGCCACAACGTCATGAACGCGCTGGCCGCGATCGCGGCGGCGCATGCGGTCGGCGTCGAGATCGAGCGAGCGCTGCCGGCGCTCGCCGCTTTCCGCAACGTCGCGCGGCGCATGGAACTGGTCGGTGAGCAGGCCGGCGTACGCGTCTACGACGACTTCGCGCACCACCCGACCGCGATCGCCACAACGCTCGCCGGCTTGCGGGCGAAGGTCGGCGACGCGCGCATCCTCGTCGGCATGGAACCGCGCTCGAACTCGATGCGGATGGGCGCCCACGCCGACGAACTCGCGCCGTCGCTCGCCGACGCCGACGCGGTCGTGTTCCTGCAACGCCCGGAGCTGCCATGGGACGCGGCGAAGGTCGTCGATGCCCTCGGCGGCCGCGGCCGAGCGGCCCCCAGCGTCGACGCGCTGGTCGCCGGACTCGTCGCGCAGGCGCGGCCGGGCGACCACGTCGTGTTCATGTCGAACGGCGGCTTCGAGGATGCGCCGCGGCGGTTCTTCGCCGCCTGGGTGAAGGCGAACGCATAGGCTGTCGATGTGAGCGTCGTCGACATCCCGCTGTTCCCGCTGTCCACGGTGCTGTTTCCCGGCGGCACGCTGAACCTGCGCATCTTCGAGCCTCGCTACCTCGACCTCGTGCGTCATTGCACGCGCGACGGCAGCGGCTTCGGCGTGTGCCTGATCCTCGAGGGGCGCGAAGCCGGGGAGCCGGCCGTGCCGGCGGCGGTCGGAACCCTGGCCCACATCGTCGATTTCCACGTCCTGCCGGATGGCCTGCTCGGTGTCGCGGCCGAGGGGCGATCGCGCTTCGAAGTCGTGCGCACGCGCGTGAGGGACAACGGCCTCGTGCACGGCGAGGTACGCTTCTGCGACGCCGAACCGGCGTTGCCGGTGCCGCCGGAGCACGGCCTGCTCGCGACCATCCTGGAGCGTTTGCACGAGCGCGCCGGCGGCGCGTTCGGAAAGCCGGACCGGGCCCGCTACGATGACGCCGGCTGGGTCGGCTTCCGCCTTGCGGAGGCGCTGCCGCTGGAGCTGGCCGAGCGGCAGGAACTGCTGCAGCTCGGCGATCCCTTGCAGCGGCTCGCACGCATCGCGCAGCACATTCCGCGCTTCCAGCGCGGATAATGCGCGCCTGATCGATTCCGGAGCTTCCCCATGAAGTACCTGCACACGATGATCCGCGTCCGCGACGTCGACGCCAGCCTGCGCTTCTTCTGCGACGGACTCGGCCTGCGCGAGCGGCGCCGCATGGAGAACGAAGCCGGCAAGTTCACGCTGATCTTCCTGAGCGCAGACGCCTCGCCCGAGGCCGAGATCGAACTGACCCACAACTGGGGCTCGGACGAGGACTACGGCAGTGCGCGCAACTTCGGCCATCTCGCCTTCGAGGTCGACGACATCTACGCGACCTGCGCGCACCTGCAGGCAATGGGCATCACGATCAACCGTCCGCCACGCGACGGCCACATGGCCTTCGTGCGCTCGCCGGACCGGATCTCGGTCGAACTGCTGCAGAAGGGCGCACGGCTGGCTCCTGTCGAGCCGTGGGCGTCGATGCCCAATACCGGCGTCTGGTGACTACCCGGCGCGAGGGACGGTAGTGCCGTCGACGAATGGCACCACGAGGCCATCTTCCCCGAGCGCCAGGCGACGGGCCGGACAGTCCGCCGGGATGTCCCGGCAATGCCATGGAGCGCACTTCCCGCCGTCGTCCATGCCACATCCGGGATCCTGCCGCGGAGTGCCGGATACCGGGTTCTTCGCGACCCTGTGCTCCCTGGTTCCCTGAATTCCCGAATCCTTCCCTCATCGCTGCAACGGACGACGCCATGGATACATCCGACCTTCTCGCTCTCGGCAAGCGCTACTGGCTGCCGGTCTACCGCCCGCGCGAGGTCGTGCTCGATCGCGGCGAAGGTGCGCGCGTGTGGGATCGCGACGGCCGCGACTTCGTCGATTTCGGCGCCGGCATCGCGGTCAATGCGCTGGGGCACGGAGACCCCGATCTCGTCGCGGCCTTGACCGAACAGGCGCACAAGCTCTGGCATTCGAGCAACGTGTTCTATACCGAGCCGCCGCTGCGTCTCGCGGAGGAACTCATCGCGGCGTCGGGTTTCGCCGAGCGCGTGTTCCTGTGCAATTCCGGCGCGGAAGCGAACGAGGCGGCGATCAAGCTCGTGCGCAAATGGGCCGCGGCGCAAGGCCGTCCGCCGGAGCGTCGCGTCATCGTGACCTTCCGCGGTTCGTTCCACGGCCGCACGCTGGCCACGGTGACCGCGACCGCGCAGCCGAAGTACCAGGAAGGCTACGAGCCGCTGCCGCAGGGCTTCCGCTATGCGGAGTTCAACGACCTCGCCGGTCTCGATCAGGCCTTCGCGCCGGGCGATGTCGCCGCGGTGATGCTCGAGCCGGTCCAGGGCGAAGGCGGGGTGATGCCGGCCGCGCCGGGATTCCTCGCGCGTATCCGGGAGCTGTGCGATGCGCGCGGCGCGCTGCTCGTGCTCGACGAGATCCAGTGCGGCATGGGGCGGACCGGTTCGTTGTTCGCGCACGTGCAGGACGAGGTCGTGCCGGACATCGTCACGCTGGCGAAGGCGCTCGGCTGCGGTTTTCCGATCGGCGCGATGCTCGCGGGGCCGAAGGTCGCCGAGATCATGCAGTTCGGCGCGCACGGTACGACCTTCGGCGGCAATCCGATGGCCGCCGCCGTGGCGCGTGTCGCCTTGCGCAAGCTGGCGTCGCCGGCCGTCGCGGCCAATGTGGCGAGGCAGGCGCTGGCCTTGCGCCATGGCATTGCCGAGATCGACGGCGGGCGCGGCCTGTTCGCCGAGGTACGTGGCCGCGGCCTCATGATCGGTGCGGTGCTCGGCGATGCGTACAAGGGGCGTGCCGGCGAGATCCTCGATCGCGCCGCCGCGCACGGCCTGTTGCTGCTGCAGGCGGGGCCGGACGTGCTGCGTTTCGTGCCGCCGCTGACGATCGGCGACGACGAACTCGCCGAGGGCCTGCGGCGTCTCGCATCGGCGCTCTCGGATTTCGTGTAGCTTCGGCCATGGCCGGCGCCCCTGCGCCGCAAGGGAGAAAACGATGAGGAACAGCGCCCTGCTGCTCGCGGCGATACTGGGGCTCGGCGGCTGTGCCGCCAACGTCAGACAGTCCGGCGGCGACTCGACGTCGCCGGTCGCCGGCACCCGGGCCGGGCCGATCGTGCTCAACCTCGACGGCAGCGGCGGCGCGACCGCCTCGGAGGACTGGGCGCGCCTGAAGGATGCGTGGCGTGAATCGATGCAGTCCGCCGCTGCGGCCGCCGGTGCCGAATTCTCGATGCAGGACGGCGCGCCGCACGCGACCGGCCAGTCCGGCGTCCTCGTCGCCGTTCACGTGGAAAGTTTCCGCTACGTCTCCACCGGCGCGCGCTACGGCCTCGGCGTCATGACCGGCAATGCCACGCTCGATGCGAAGGCGACGTTCCGTGACCTGAAGGACGGCAACGTGCTCGGCGAGCGCAGCTACAGCACCCGCTCCAGTGCATGGCAGGGAATTTTCTCGGCGATGACGCCCAAACAGGTCGACACGATCAGCCGTCAGATCGTCGACGAAGTCGCCGGCGCGCGGCGCTCGCCATAGGATGACCGTGCTGCGAGCGTGTCTTCCCGCGGTCCGGAGGTCGCCTGCCGGCTCGCGCGTCCTGTCCGGGAAACACGAGGGATGTGCGGCCGCGCTGGATTTCCATCGGGAATAGACCCGTTCCGGGACGAACCATGCAGTTCACACAAGACACCGAATACGAAACCGAAATCGGCCTGAGGCTCGAACGCCTCATCAAGGCGCGCGATGTCGATCTCGCCGGCCTGATGACCGACATGCAGGCCGAACTGCGCCAGATCGCGCATCGCCAGCGCCGGCGCGGCGCGGTCGGCGAGACCTTGTCGACGACCGCGCTGGTCAACGAGGCCTACCTGAAGTTCGCCTCGTCGCCCGAGCTGTTCGGAAGGATCGACCGCAACCACTTCCTCGCGATCGCCGCGCGCGCGATGCGCAACATCGTCATCAACCACGCGCGCGACCGCGTCGCGCAGAAGCGCGGCGGCGGCGCGGTGCACGAGACGCTCGGCGACGTCGACGCCCTCGACGCGGACTTCGCGGAAGCCGCACGCCTGCTCGAACTCAACGATGCGCTCGAGCGCCTCGAGCAGGTGCGGCCGCGCCTCGCCCAGGTCGTGCAGCTGCGCTACTTCGCCGGGCTCAGCGAGGACGAGACCGGCGAGGTCCTCGACCTCGACCGCAGCACGGTCCGGCGCGACTGGCTGAAGGCGCGCGGCTGGCTGTACGAACGCCTGCACCCGGATTCCTGATGGCCCCGCCCGTCGACGACTGGCAGCGGCGCGAGGAACTGCTCGACCGGCTGCTCGACCTGCCCGGCGGCGAGCGGGCCGCCTTCCTCGAGGCGGTCGAGCGCGCCAGCGGCGAGGATGCGCAGGTGCTGCGCAACTGGCTGGCCGGCATCGAGCGCTCGACCGACTACCTCGTGCCGAAGGCGGCGAGCGACCCGATCGGCCACGACGGCGAGATCGTCGGCAACTGGCGCGTGCTGCGCCTCCTCGGCCGCGGCGGCATGGGCGAGGTCTGGCTCGGCGAGCGGGCCGACGGCCTGTTCGCGAAGAAGGTCGCGATCAAGTTCATCCGCGACGACCGACCGGCGCTGGCGCGCAACATCGAGTCCGAGCGGCGCGTGCTCGCCGGTCTCCAGCATCCGGGCATCGTGCGCCTGCTCGATGCCGGCACGCTCGCCGACGGCCATCCGTATCTTGTCACCGACCACATCGACGGCGAGCCGCTCGACGCCTGGCTCGTGCGCGAGCGACCCGCTCTCGCCGTCCGCCTCGACCTGTTCCGCCAGGTCGCCGAGGCGGTGGCGTATGCGCACGACAGGCTGGTCGTCCATCGCGACATCAAGCCGGCCAACATCCTCGTCGACGCCAACGCGCGTGCACACCTGCTCGACTTCGGCATCGCGCGCGCGCTCGCGCACGAATCCGAGGCCGCCGAAGCGACGCAGGTCGCGCTGACCCCGGAGTTCGCCGCGCCCGAGCTGATCGTCGACAACAGTGCCAGCGTGCGCTCGGACGTCTACGCGCTGGGGGGGCTGCTGTACTTCCTGCTGTGCGGCCAGCCGCCGCTCGCCCTGCGCGGACTGGCCCTGGGCGCGATGATCGGGAGGATCCGCGACGAGTTGCCGGCGGCGCCGAGCACGCGAGCGCCGGCCGAAGTGCTGCATCACGCGACGCGGCCGTTGTCGGCCGATCTCGACGCGATCGTCCTGAAGGCGCTGGCAAAGGTTCCCTCGGCACGTTACGGCACGGTCGAGGCCTTGCTCGCCGACGTCGACGCGGCGCGGGCACGGCGCCCGATCGCCGCGCGCGCGCCGGATGCGCTC
>DBMH01000149.1 GCA_002297645.1 Rhodanobacteraceae bacterium UBA703
GCCGTTTCCGCGTGACCGAGCAGGGCGAGGTCATCCACCAGAAGTACGGCATCCGCGCGCTCGCATTGCGCAGCCTCGAACAAAGCGTCGGCGCGGTGATGCTGGCGACCCTGCGCCCACGGCCGCCGGAACCGCGCGAGGACCGCTGGCGCGCCGCCATGCGCGCGCTCGCCGACGACGGTGCGCGGATCTATCGCGGACTCGTCGGCGGCAGCGAGGGCTTCGTCGACTACTTCCGCCAGGCGACGCCGATCGACGTGATCGAGCGCATGACGCTCGGCTCGCGTCCGTCGCGGCGAGGCGGGAGCGGCGGCGTCGAATCGCTGCGCGCGATTCCGTGGGTGTTCGCGTGGACGCAGTGCCGCTCGAACCTGCCGGTCTGGTACGGCGTCGGCAGCGCGCTCGACGCGGCCGCCGCACGCGGCGACGAGGCGTTGCTCGCCGAGATGACGCGCGACTGGGCGTTCTTCCGCACCCTCGTCGAAGATCTCGAGATGGTGCTGGCCAAGAGCGACCTGGACATCGCCGGGCGCTTCTCGCAGCTCGCCGGTCCGCTGCACGCGACGTTCTTCCCGCGGTTGGCCGACGAGTTCCGGCGCACGGTCGCCTGGGTGCTGCGCCTCAAGGGCAGCGATCGGCTGCTCGCCGACGATCCGCGCCTGGCGCGCTCGATCCGCCTGCGCAATCCCTACGTCGACCCGATCAGCCTGATCCAGGCCGACCTGCTGCAGCGCTGGCGCGCCGCCGGGCAGCCCGACGACGCGAGCTTCAGTGCGCTGGTCTCGACCGTGCACGGCGTCGCGCAGGCGTTGCAGAACACGGGCTGAAGCGCGAACGTGCCGCGCCGGCCATTCCCTGGCCGGCACGACACTCCTCCGAAACGACGCGGACTAGGTCCGCCGCAGCGTTCCTTTCATGACGGCCCAGTGGGCGGGGAACGAACAGAAGAACGCCTGGTCGCCGCCCGCGTCGAGCGTGGCGGTGGCGAAGGTGACGGCCGCGCTCTCGCCGCCGCCGATGACCTTGGTGTGGGCGATCACGCGCTCGTCCCCAGGCTTGACGTAGTCGTTGCCGGCGCCGGCCGTCATGCCGTCGGTCGCGCCGGCCTGCAGGCCGGCGGCCCGGGCCACGACGAGGTTGTGGCCCAAGCGTCCTTCACGGGCTTGCCCGAATGCGCGAGGCGGATCGTGAAGTCCTTGCAGCCCGCGTCGACGACGATTTCCTTGCGGTCGAACTGCATCGCGTCGTTGCCGTCGACGTCGACGGAGCAGTCCGCGGCGAGGGCGCAGGCCGGTTCCGCCAGCAAGGCGAGAGCGATGACGTATTTCGGCATGGCGTGCTCTTCCTTCACGGGAGGAGTCGGAGCCGGTGTCACGGCGTCTGCGACGCGAGGCCGGCGACGGGAGATTTCACGTACTCGTCGAACACGGCACGGACCTCCGTCGCCGGCACCGCCTCGCCCTTCTCCGCGCGCTCGGCGAGGTCGAAGAACTTCCCGATGCGCGGCTCGCCGTTCGGTTCCGGGCTCGTGGTGAACACCGGATGCGCCCGCTCGTAGCGCGCCCATTCCTCGCGCACGCCGGACCAGAACGCGGACGTCTTCCTCCAGTACTCGCGTCCGGCGCCGAAGTCGTAGTCGGCGATGCGCGTGTAGTGGTTGATGCCGCGCTCGCGCGCGAGCGCCCAGGGAGTGCCGTCGAGATCCAGCGCGAGCTTGGTGTTGTCCTGCTCGTGGACCCATCCGGCCGGCGTCAGCGCGTGGCGGTTGACGACCTCGAGCACCTGGTAGTC
This sequence comes from Rhodanobacteraceae bacterium UBA703, assembly GCA_002297645.1. GTDB lineage: Bacteria > Pseudomonadota > Gammaproteobacteria > Xanthomonadales > Rhodanobacteraceae > Dokdonella_A. Next base: position 1,792 of record DBMH01000149.1, read on the forward strand.
GCTGCGCCTGGTGTACTCGCGGCGCGGCAGCGGCCGCCAGACGCGGCCGGACTCCCACATGTTCTCGCCGTTGGCGTGCACCCAGTGGCCGAGGCCGGCGTAGCGTGGCGCGTCGTCGACCTCGTACACGGTCTGCGACCACGCGCCGAGCGTATCCGCTCCGGCCATCGCCTGCGTCTCGAACCGGCCGAGGCCGCGGAAGCTCAGGAGCTGCTTCGGCTGGTACTGCCAGTCCTGGCGCCAGTGCTTGACCACCGTGTGGTCCTTGCCGAGCACGAGGATGTGCTGCAGCGAGATGAAGTCGCCGCGGTCGGCGATGACTTCCACCAGTTCGGTGCCGCCGGAACGCTGTGCCGCGTGCGGCGCGTAGCCGGGTGCGAGCGCGACGGTCTCGTCGAAGGCGAAGCGCACGCGGAACTCGCCGGCCATCGCGAGGATGCTGCGGCGGTCGCATTCGAACCGCGCCTCCGGTGTCGCCGGCGTTCTCGCGCACGGCGGCATGTAGTTCGTCGGCGCGGTCTCGGCGAGCGGCTTGGGCTTCTCCGCGGCGGGTTTCGTCGTTTGCGCGGCGCAGCCGCTCAGGATCAGGGCGGCGGCTAGCGCGCAGGCTGGCAGGTTGCGCATCGGGGATTCTCCTCAGGCGGAATGCAGGGGGGTGACGAGTTCGGCGCCCTCGCCGCGCGCGATCGCGCGCGCGAGCTCGAGGCCGATCAGGGAAAGGCGCAGCGGCGGCTGCGCGTTGAGCGTGCGCAGCCACGGCAGCCGGCCGGCCTCGAACCGCAGCACGCGCG
>DBMH01000138.1 GCA_002297645.1 Rhodanobacteraceae bacterium UBA703
CCGCACGCGTCCGGGCCGGGGCGATCGCGCCGAAGGCGGGATCATGGAGATCGAACTCCGATACGCGGCCCTGGACGACGCCGTCGAGCAGCGCGTCCGCTTCGCGGCGCAGGCGCTCGCGGCGCACCGGATCCGGGCGCAGGCGTCCTCGTGGGACGGTACGCAGGCCGACGTCGTCGTGGTGAACGCCGACGACGGCTACGGTCGGCATGTCATGGAGATCGCGCGGCGGCGCGGCACGCCGGTGCTCGCGCTGGGCGGTGATCCCGGCCTCGAGCCGGAGGCCGCGTTGCGTCCGGAAACGGCGACGGTATCGGCGATCGCGAAGTCGTTGCGCGAACTGCTGTCCCGGCGGAACGGACCGGCATCCGCGTTGCCACCGCCCGCGACGACGGAGGAGTTCCTGGGGCATTCCCCGGTCGAGAAGGCGTGCGCGTTGACGCGCCTCGCGACGGATCCGCAATGGGCGAACGTCGACCTCGAGGCGACGTTCCAGGGAACGACGGTGTGGCTGCTGCCGAGGTCGGGGCGCGTGCTGAGCGCGAACGTCGGCGCGCAACTGCACGCGCGCGCGATGCTCGGCCAGGACGGCTGGAGCTTCGCTCCGCTCGGCGAACACCGGCGCGCGAACCCGATCGGTCCGGCGGCGGCCAGCCTCGACGCGTTCTACATGCAGGGCGCGTGGACCGTGCGATCGACGTTGCCGAGCTTCCCGGCGGCGAGTGCGAGCTTGCGCGAGTGGCCCGATCTCGGCGGCGCCGCGGAAATCGTCGATGCGCTGAAGGTCGTCAAGGTTCTCCAGCGCGGCGGCGCCAGTCCCGCGCGCATTCGCGACGAGTCCGGCGTCGGAGAGGCGGAGGTCTCGGCCTGTCTGTGGGCATTCAGCGCGTCCGGGATACTCGAGCGGCGCGTCACCGCGCCGTCGAAAGCGGAGCCGCCGCAGGGGCGGAGTGCGCGCTCGGGCCTGTTCGCGCGGCTGGCGGTCCATTTCGGCCTGCTGCGACATTGATGCCGGATACCGGCAAGGTAATCACGACGATGGATCAAGATACGGCCAAGCTGGTCCTGGCCGGCCCGGTGGGTGCAGGCAAGACGACGGCGATCCGTTCGATCACGGACCACGAACCGGTCTCGACGGAAATGCCGCTGAGCGAGGGCGCGACCGGCGACAAGACCACCACGACGGTCGCGCTCGATTTTTCGACCGTGGTGCTCGACGACGGCACGCCGTTGCTCGTGTACGGCGTGCCGGGGCAGGAACGGTTCTCGTTCATGCGGCCGATCCTGCTGCGCGAGGCGTTCGGCGTGGCCGTCATCGTGAACGGCAGCGACGCCGACGTCGCCGAGCAGTGCGAGTACTGGGTACGGGAAGTCGTCGCCAGCGACGACGCAATGCCGATCGTCGTCGGCATCACGCACACCGACCTGTGCCCGTCGTTCAGCCTCGGACCGATCCGTGACGCGATCCGGCGTTGCGGCGTGGTCGTTCCCGCGTTCACGTTCGACGCGCGCGACCGCGAGCAGGCGATGCACCTGATGCGCGCGCTGCTCGTCGCGGCGCAGTGACCGCGTGTCGCACGAGGTCAACCGGCTGTTCGACGCGGCAGGCCTGCCTCTGGCGCGACAGCTGCGCGAGATGCTCGACGAGCATCCGGTCCATCGCACCGAGCGTCGCGGCTGCGGCTACACGCAGGCGACGCGTTTTCTCGCCACCTACGTCAACCAGCCGGCCGACCCGTTCTCGACCGGCGACCTCGGCGTGTTCGAGGATTGGCCGCAGCGCGACACCCGCACGCTCGCATCCATCCTGCACGGTCGAGGCTGGCACCGGGGCTGGAGGAACCTCGACGAGGCATCGCCCGCGATTCTCGCCACGCTCGGCAATGGCGACGTGCGCGACGCACTGCTCGCACTCGCGCCGACGCTGGATCGCATCGCGGCGCAGGCGGTCTTGCCGGAGAGCCGCCTGCTGATCGCGATGATCGCGCAGGTGCTGTCGCGGCGGGCTCCGCCGGCGGCGGACGTGCCGGGCATGCCGGCCAAGCCGGCCATCGGAAGCTGCTCGCAGGCGGAGGAGTTCTTTCTGGAGATCGCGCACGCGCGCATCCGCCGGCGCGGCAGCGTGAACGTGATCGTCGCCCCGTCGGGCGAGCCGCTGCTGCTCGAGAAGATGAACCTGGGCGAGTCGCATTCGGCCATCGTGGTCTCGCCGATCCGCATCAACGGCGTCTGGATCCCGCCGGGCGGCCTCTGCGCGCTCGAGCACGTCGCCGGCGGCTGCGCCGGAGAGCCGACCGCGCACGGAACCCGCTTGCCGCTGGCCGACATTGCGCGGGCGCGCTTCCTGCGCCTGACCACGCTGACGCTTCCACCGCAGGATCGCCAGCGCGCGTTCTCGGCGCAGGTCGAGGCGCAGGTGCGGGCCCGCATGCTGTCGCCGACGACGACGACACTGGCCGAACTGCAGGGCTTTGCCTTGCGGCAGTCGCATGAGCGCGCTTGCTGATGCGAGTGCGCGTCTTCTTTTCCGCGGACTATGCCCCGGCGGGGATTCCCTCGCTGGCGCGCCTCGGTGTCGCCGCCGCCGAGTTCGAGCGGCAGGGTCTGGCCGATATCCGGGCGCCGGCGCCGCTGGACGTCGACGTGCTGCGCGGCTTGCACGACGAGGCCTACCTGCAGGCGTTCCTGCGCGGGCGCGAACCGCTGGCGTCGAGCCAGGGCATCGCGTGGTCGCCGGCGATGCGCGACGCGACGCTGGCGATGCTGGCCGGGCAGATCGAGGCGGCGCGGCACGCGCTGGCGCACGGCATGGCGATGAACCTGGCGCGTGGCTTCCATCATGCGGTCTACGAGCGCGGCTCCGGCTTCTGCCCGATCAACGGTCTCGCGCTCGTCGCCCACGCGATGCCGGATCAGCGCGTGTTCGTCGTCGACTGCGACGAGCACGGCGGCAACGGCACCGAGGAATACGCCGCGCGCCTGCCGAACCTGTTCAACGCTTCCATCTTCGGCACGCGGTTCGGTTGCGTCGGGCACGCGCGTTCGTGGGCGTTCGAAGTGCGCGTGCCGCGCGACGGATTCGCCGCCTACGCCGCGGCGCTGAAGCGGATCGAACAACGGCTCGAGAGGGAGCGCCCGGACCTCGTGCTGTACCAGGCGGGTGCCGATTGCCACGTCGGGGACCCGAAAAGCCGGGCGTGCCTGAGCACGCGCCGGATGCTGGAGCGCGACCTGCGCGTGTTCCGCATGGTGCGCCGGCTGGGGCTGCCGATCGTCGTCGTCGTCGCCGGAGGCTACCAGCGCGCTTCCGCCGTCGCGCGGCTCAACGCGCAGACATTGCGCGCCGCCCGCCACGTGCTGTTGCGGTGAATCGTGGCATCGCCAGGGCTTTCGCTGGCATCCTCGGGCCCGGTGTGGATACTGCGGGCGGCATGCTCCAGAATGCGGGGTCGTCACGGGGCGGCTCGACCGGAGAGGCCCGACGGATCGCCGATGCGCATCACCCTCGAATTCGAACGCGAAGACATCGAACGTTTCCACGCGGCACTGGCGCGCTCGCGCGGAAGGGTGCGCTGCGCGGACGAGGTCGACGTGATCGACGCGGCGAAGTACGCGCTCGACACGCTCAACGTGTCCACGGCGCCCGGCTACGTGCGCAAGCGCGTGATCGAGGTGCAGCGCCTGGTCGCCATGCTCGAGGACGAAGCCTGGGCGCTTCCCGATCCGGAACGCGCCGACATCCTCGAAACACTGGTCTACTTCAGCGACCCGGATGACCTGATCCCGGACGAGATCGAAGTCATCGGCCTGCTCGACGACGCGATCCTGCTCGAGTTCCTGCTGCAGCGGATGCGCCACGTGCGCAAGGCCTACGACGATTTCTGCGCCTTCCGCGCCGGGCTGGCGGGGGGTGGACAGGATGCCGCCCGGCGGCAGTTCGTCGCCCGTTCGCTCGCGCAACGGCGGGCGGCCCTGCAGGCGCGCATGCGCACGGCGCGACGGCGCGGCGAG
>DBMH01000241.1 GCA_002297645.1 Rhodanobacteraceae bacterium UBA703
GATCCTGGTCGACGCGGGCCTGTCGCCCGCGCGGGCCGGCTCGCTGCACGGGGTACTGCAACTGGCGACGGCGATTCCGGGACTCGTGCTTGTACCCGTTCTCGGTCGCCTGCGCGACCAGCGCCTGCCCGCCGCGGCGGCCGCGCTGCTCTCCGCGACCGCCCTGCTCGGCCTGTGGCTGCAGCCGCAGTGGGCCACCGCCTGGTCGGTGCTGTTCGGCCTCGGCACGGGCGCGGGATTCATCCTCGGACTGGCCTTCATTGGCCTGCGTGCNNCGGCGGTGTGCATCAGGCCGCCGCGCTGTCGGGCATGTCGCAGTGCGCCGGCTACCTGCTGGCGGCGGCGGGGCCGATGGCGGTAGGCGCGTTGCGCGACGCACTGGGCGGCTGGCCGGTTCCCCTGACCGTGTGCGCGGGCCTGGCGCTCGTGGCGGCGGCCATCGGCATCCTGGCCGGCCGCGACGTCCGCATCGGCGCCGCGTGAGAGGCCCCTCGCACAGGCGACCCACGCGTACCATCCGACCCTCGTTCGCCGAAACGGCGAACGAGGACTCACTGTCCGTCCCGCCGCGACGCGCGACGGATCCCGGGAGAAACCGAGCATGAAGATCATTCTCGTCGGCGCCAGCGGCACCATCGGCCGGGCCGTGGGCGCGGAACTGGAACGACGCCACGACGTCGTCCGCGTGGGCCGCAGCGGCGGCGACTTCCGCGTGGACATCACCGACTCCAGCTCGATCCGCCGGCTCTACGCCGACGTCGGCGAGTTCGATGCGCTCGTCAGCACGGTGGGCAAGGTGCATTTCGGTCCGCTGGAGCGATTCACGCCGGAGCAGTTCGACGTCGGGCTGCGCGACAAGCTGATGGGACAGGTGAACCTCGTCATGCTCGGCCTCGCGAGCATCCGCGCGGGCGGTTCGTTCACGCTGACCAGCGGCCTGCTCAACGATGACCCGATCCGCGAAGGCGCGTCCGCGGCGATGGTCAACGGCGCGCTCGAAGGCTTCGTGCACGGTGCGGCGGTCGAGCTGTCGCGCGGGCTGCGCATCAATCTCGTCAGCCCCACGGTCATCGAAGAAGCCTTGCCGGTCTACGCGCCGTTCTTTCCGGGGGTCAAGGCGGTTCCCGCGCGCGAGGCGGCGCTGGGCTACGTCAAGAGCGTCGAAGGCGTGCAGACCGGACGCGTCTACCGCATCGGCTGGTCGAGGGACACCTGAGCCGTTGCGGTGCGCTACGACCGTTCGAGCATCGACGCCGACGGCACGAAGAACAGCGAGCCGGTCACGGCCCTGCTGAAGTCGAGCAGGCGGTCGTAGTTGCCGGGCGGCCGCCCGACGAACATGTTGGTCAGCATCGTCTCGATGCGCTCCGGCGAGCGCGCGTAGCCGATGAAGTAGGTGCCGAACTCGCCCTTGCCGACTTCGCCGAACGGCATGTTGTCGCGCACGATCTTCAACTCCTCGCCGTTCTCTTCGATCGAGGTCAGCACGTTGTGCGCGTAAGGCGCCTTGTCCGCATCGGCGAACTCGATGTCCGACAGCTTCCTGCGGCCGACGATCGCCTCCTGCGTCTCGACGGGCAGCGCGTTCCACGCTTTCAGGTCGTGCAGGTATTTCTGCACGATGACGTAGCTTCCGCCGGCGAACGCGGGATCCTCGTCGCCGACGATCGCGGCATGGATCGCATCCTGGTCCACGGGATTCTCCGTGCCGTCGACGAAGCCGAGCAGGTCGCGCTGGTCGTAGTACTTGAAGCCATGCACCTCGTCCGTCGCGGCTACGGCATCACCGAGTCGCGACAGGATCTGCGTCGCCAGCTCGAAGCACAGGTCCAGGCTCGCGGCGCGGATGTGGAACAGCAGATCGCCCTGCGTGGACACGGCGCGACGCGTGCCTTCGATTTCGCGAAACGGATGCAGGGCCGCCGGCCGCGGCTGCCCGAACAGGCGGTCCCAGGCATCCGAACCGAAACCCATCACGCAGCTGAGGCTACCGGCGAGATCGCGGAAGCCGACGGCGCGCGTCAGCGAGGCGAGGTCGCCGCACAGCGCCTTGACTGCCGTTTCGCCGCCCGAATCCGGTTTCAACGTGACGACGAGAAAGATCGCGGCGCGTGTGAGTCCTGCGACGACCGGCTGCGCCATGACGGTAGGCATTCCCATTTCCTCCTCGTTGCCGACTTCGAGCATCGACGAACGACGGGTGGGAACGCAACGGGCGGCGGCGCGACGGACGGCCCGCGTCGAATCCGTCGCCGAACCGCGGTTCGGGCGCCGCTATCGCGGCGCCGGACTCGGCAAGGCCGCCGTGTCGCGACCGTGCAGCAATCGCCATACGCGCCCGAGGAAACGCAGCAACTTCGGCAGCAGCCAGACCAGCAGCAACAGGAACAGGGCGAGTGCGGCGAGCAGGAGCAGCGGATGCTGGACCGCGAGGAACAGCACGGCCAGGACGAGGCCGTCCTCGCCCGCACTGGCGGTCCAGTTCGTGAACGGCTCGGGCGAGGTATTGATCGCGGCGCGGCCGCTGCTCTTGGCCAGGTGCGTGCCGCTGGTGATGAGGCCGCCCACGATTGCCGCGGCCATCTGCGCGGCCGGGGTGGAGTCGCCCATCGCTCCCCAGGCGAGGAACGCGCCGGCGGGAATTCGGATGAAGGTGTGCAAGGCGTCCCAGACGGAATCGAAGCCGGGCAGCTTGTCGGCGAGGAACTCGCCGAGTCCCATGATCGCGGCGGCGCCGAGCACCCAGCCGTGTTGCAGCACGAGCAGCGGTTCGGGCAGATGCAGGTAGCCGTAGCGCCCGAGCAGTCCGACGATCAGGATCGTCGCGTACAGGCGGATGCCGCTGGCCCAGGCGAGGCCGCCGGCGAGGGCGAGTTGCGACAGGGAATCCATAAGCTTCCTCCTTGCGTCCGTCCTGGGACGGCCGGGCTCGCCGATCCGTCGCAGTCCACGGTTCTTCCGGACGGTGCATCGGACCGATCAGTGGCACCGGACCGGCCGCGCTTTCTGATAGCTTGGCGCTCTTCGCCCCGTTTCGCCACGAGATTCGCACGATGCGCTGGTTCCTGCTCGTCCTCGCCTTGATCGGCTTCGCCCTGGCGTTCACGACCAAATCCGCCGCCGTGCTCGGCCTCTCCCTCGTGGCGGGCTTAGGCGGGCTCGTCGGCTTCGCATTCATCCTGGCGGCCGACCGCGTCGCCGCGAGCATGCGGCCGGACTCGGCCATGGCCTCGATCGAGGACCTCGCCGCGCTCGGCAAGACACGCAGGACCGCTCCGAAATCCCCGGGCGAAAGCGCGCCCAACGATCCGCAGGGCTGATCCGGCAGCGATCCGAAGCGCGTCGCCGCGGCGCGCCATGATTTCGGTCGCGAGGCTGCGGCACAATCGGTGCCGTCGCACGACGCGACGACATCAACGGAGATCGGCGTGAGTATTGAATCGATTCTCGTCTTCCTGGTGGTGGGTGCGGTTGCGGGTTGGTTGGCGGGGCAGATCGTCAAGGGGCACGGCTTCGGCTTGGTCGGCAACATCGTGGTCGGCATCGTCGGCGCGTTCATCGCCGGCTGGCTGCTGCCGATGGTCGGCCTCGCGATCGGCGGGGGCATCGTCGCCGCCATCATCAACGCGCTGATCGGCGCTGTGATCCTGCTGGTCCTGATCGGGCTGATAAAACGAGCCTGATCCGCGTTGGCGTGAAAAGAAGAAGGGCCGGAAACTTCCGGCCCTTCTTCGTTGCGCGAAGCGCCCGGCGTACTACTTCGTGATGTCGACGTCCTTGGTCTCCGGCAGGAACAGCAAGCCGACCACGAAGGTCATCGACGCGACGGCGATGGGATACCAGAGACCGCTGTAGATGTCGCCGGTGGCGGCGACGATCGCGAACGCGGTGAACGGCAGGAAGCCGCCGAACCAGCCGTTGCCGATGTGGTACGGCAGGCTCATCGAGGTGTAGCGGATGCGAGTCGGGAACAGCTCGACCAGCCACGCCGCAATCGGCCCGTACACCATCGTCACCAGCAGCACGAGCCAGGTCAGCAGCAGGATCGTCATCGGCACGTTCGTCGCGGACGGATCGGCGGCGGACGGGTAGCCCGCCGTCTTCAGGGCCTCGCCGAGCTGCTTGCCGAACGCGTCGGACTGCGCCTTGAAGTCCTCCTTCGTCAGCGACGCTCCCTCGAAGCTGGCCAGGGTGGCGCTGCCGATCCGGACCGAGGCGACGCTGCCCGCCGCGCCGGCCTCGTTGTGGTACGGAATGCCCTTCTTGGCGAGGGCGGACTTGATGATGTCGCAGGACTGCTTGAACGTGGCCTTGCCCACCGGGTCGAACTGGAACGCGCAGCGCTCGGGATCGGCGGTGACCGTGACCGGCGCCGAGGCGACCGCCGCTTCGAGCGCGGGATTGACGTTGTGCGTGAGCGCCTTGAACGTCGGGAAATACGTGATCACCGCGAGCAGGCAGCCCCCGAGCACGATGACCTTGCGGCCGATCTTGTCCGACAGCCAGCCGAAGAAGATGAACCCGCCGGTGGCGAGCGCCAGCGCGACCGCGATGTAGATGTCCGCCATGTTCGCGTCCATGCCGAGCGTCTTGGTCAGGAAGAACAGCGAGTAGAACTGGCCGCCGTACCAGACCACCGCCTGTCCGGCGGTCGCGCCGAGCAGCGCGAGCAAGGCGATCTTGCCGTTCCGCGTGAAGAAGCTCTCGGTGATCGGCGCCTTCGACTGCTTGCCCTCGGCCTTCATCTGCTGGAACAGCGGCGACTCGTTCAGCTGCATGCGGATCCACACCGACACGCCGAGCAGGATCACCGACACCCAGAACGGAATGCGCCAGCCCCAGTCCTCGAACACGTCCTTGCCGAGGTAGTTGCGGCAGCTCCAGATCACCAGCAGCGACAGGAACAGGCCGAGCGTGGCCGTGGTCTGGATGAAGCTGGTGTAGAGGCCGCGCTTGCCGTTCGGCGCATGCTCGGCGACGTAGGTCGCCGCCCCGCCGTACTCGCCGCCGAGCGCCAGTCCCTGCAGCAGGCGCAGGGTGATCAGGATCACCGGAGCGGCCATCCCGATCTTCTCGTAGCTCGGCAGCACGCCGACGAGGAAGGTCGACAGGCCCATGATCACGATCGTGACCAGGAACGTGTACTTGCGCCCGATCATGTCGCCGAGGCGGCCGAACAGGAGCGCGCCGAACGGCCGCACGGCGAAGCCGGCGGCGAACGCGAGCAGGGCGAAGATGAACTGGCTGGTGTCGTTGAGTCCGCCGAAGAACTGCTTGCCGATGATGACCGCCAGCGAGCCGTACAGGTAGAAGTCGTACCACTCGAACACCGTGCCGAGGCTGGAGGCAACGATCACGCGCCGATGGTTCGAGGTGAGTCCGCTGCCGGAGGGCAACGAGGATGCAACGGTGGCCATGATGAGGTGGTCTCCTCTGCGGATGGTGATGTCGCGGCGGGCCGCAGCGCCCCGCGATCAGAACGAGTACAGCGCGCTCAGGCTGAGCTGGTTGCCGCTGGTCGTGGTGCGGGCGATGCCGTCCTTGGTCGAATCGAGCTTGTCGTGCACCCACTCGAGGCCGAGCTGGTACGGCCCGTTCGCGTACTGCACGCTCAGCGCGGCCTGGCGGTTCTTGAGAAGGCCCGTCGCGCCGTTGCCCAGCCAGCGCACGACGTCCTCGCGGTCGGACTTGGCCATCGCGTAGAACGCGTTGAGGCTCCAGTTCGGCGTGAAGTTGTAGCCGGCCTGCACGAAGCCGCCGGTTTCGCCGATGTCGCCGAACTGCGAGAGGTTGCCGAAGATCTCGCCGATGCCGTTGCCGGTGTAGAGCAGGCCCTTGAGGTTGAACGCCCCGAGCTTCCAGCTGCCGCCGATCTCGATCGCCGTGCTGTCGAGGTTCGCCTTGACCGGCGTGGGCGCGGCGCCGTCGACGCCCTTGAGGTCGATCTTGCTGTAGTGGCCGGCGACGTAGGCGACCCAGTTCGAGCCCTGCGCGCGCAGGCGCGCTTCCAGTTGCGGCTGGAAGTCGACGTTGCCGGCGGTCAGGTAGTTGACGTTGTTGCCGGGGCCGTTCCACGACCCCTGGAACGCACCGACGTCGACGCGCCATTTCGTGCCTTCGGCGGAGCGGTTGAGGTCCTGCATCCACACCACGCCGGGGAAGCGCCAGCCGATCACGCCGGCGCCGTAGCCGAGCGGAAAGGCGAGATGCGTGAGCGAGGTCGGCACGTTGTCGAGCGGGAACATCAGGTCCCACTGCTGGCCGACGCGGATCTTGCTGCCGGTATCGGCGTTGTTGATGTCCATGTAGGCCTGACGCAGGCGCGGCGTCGGCTGCGAGAGGCTGTAGGCGCCGGTGCCGTTGAAGCCGCCGAAGAAATCCATCTCGAGACGGCCGCCGCCGGTCCAGTCCTCGCCGAGCTTCGCTCCGCCGACGTCGAGCCAGAAGCGCGTGTTGCGGATGTCGAAGCCGCTCAGGTGCCCGCTCGATCCGGGCACGGGATACTCGGCGTTCTGGCCGTTGCCGAAGGTGAAGCTGCGATCCTGCGCGAACGCGGTCGCGCTGACGAATCCGTGGAAGGCGACCGACATGCCGGGCGCGGTCGTGAACGTCGGTGGCGCCTCCTTCGCCGGCGGCGGTGGCGGCGGTGCCTGCACCACCTGTGGCGGCGCGTTGCGCTGCGCCTTCACCTCGGTCATCAATTCCTGCAGCTGGCGTTCGAGTTCGCTGACGCGTTTCTCGAGTGCCGCCTCGCGTTTCGAATCGGCCATTGCGGCACCGGGCAGCGCCAGCAGGCACGCCAATGCCAGTGCGGATTTCCTGACGATCATCGCCATCCCTCCCGATCAGCCAAGCCTCGGCGCACTGTGCGCAGGGCCCGGCGGCGCGACAATTCGCCATTGGTCGCGACCCGACCAAAGTCGAACGAGGCCGCCGGCACGTGGCCCGACGCGCGTGGCAAACTGGATCTCCGCGTCGCAGAACCGCTAGCAAGGAGGAATCCATGTCGACCGTGCACCCCGTTCCCGCCGAATTCGCCGCCCGCGCGCGCATCGACAAGGCCGCGTTCGAGCGCGACTACGCCGAATCGGTGCGCGATCCGGAGGGATTCTGGGGCCGCATCGGGGAGCGGCTCGACTGGATCACGCCGTACACGAAGGTCAAGGACGTGTCCTTCGACGCGAGCGATTTCCACGTCCGCTGGTACGAGGACGGCGAACTGAACCTCGCCGCGAACTGCCTCGATCGCCATCTCGCCGCGCGCGGCGACAAGACGGCCATCGTCTGGGAAGGCGACGATCCGTCCGAATCGCGCCGCATCAGCTACCGCGAGCTGCACGCCGAGGTGTGCAAGGCGGCCAACCTGCTGACGAACCTGGGCGTGAAGAAGGGCGACCGCGTCGCGATCTATCTGCCGATGATTCCGGAAGTCGCCGTCGCGATGCTCGCCTGCGCGCGCATCGGCGCGGTGCACACGGTCGTGTTCGGCGGTTTCTCGCCGGATTCGCTCGCCAGCCGCATCGCCGACGCCGGCTGCAAGCTCGTCATCACCGCGGACGAGGGCCTGCGCGGCGGCAAGAAGGTGCCGCTCAAGATCAACGTCGACGAGGCACTGCAGCGTCCCGGGACGAACAGCGTCGAAACGGTGCTGGTCGTGAAACGCACCGGCGGCGCCGTCGCCATGCAGGCGCCACGCGATCGCTGGTGGCACGCCTTGATGGACGGCCAGAAGCCCGAGCACGAACCCGTCGCGGTCGGCGCCGAGCACCCGCTGTTCATCCTCTACACGTCCGGCAGCACCGGCAAGCCCAAGGGCGTGCTGCACACGACCGGCGGCTATCTCGTGTTCGCCAGCTTCACGCACGAATGCGTGTTCGACCTGCGCGAGGACGACGTCTACTGGTGCACCGCCGACGTCGGCTGGGTCACCGGCCACAGCTATCTCCTGTACGGACCGCTCGCGAACGGCGCGACCACCGTGATGTTCGAAGGCGTTCCGAACTACCCGGACTCCTCGCGCTTCTGGCAGGTCGTCGACAAGCACAAGGTCTCGCTGTTCTACACCGCGCCGACCGCGATCCGCGCATTGATGCGCGAAGGCGAGGCGCCGGTGAAAAGCGCGTCGCGCGCGAGCCTGCGCCTGCTCGGCTCGGTCGGCGAGCCGATCAACCCGGAAGCCTGGGAGTGGTACTGGCGCGTCGTCGGCGACGGCCGCTGCCCGGTCGTCGACACCTGGTGGCAGACCGAGACCGGCGGCATCCTGATCACGCCGCTGCCCGGCGCCATCGACCAGAAGCCGGGTTCGGCGACCTTGCCGTTCTTCGGCGTGAAGCCCGCCATCGTCGACGCCACCGGCACCGTGCTCGACGGCGCGACCGAGGGCAACCTCGTCATCGCCGACTCGTGGCCGGGCCAGATGCGCACGGTCTACGGCGACCACCAGCGCTTCATCGACACCTACTTCAAGACCTATCCGGGCCTGTACTTCACCGGCGACGGTGCGCGCCGCGACGAGGACGGCTACTACTGGATCACCGGGCGCGTCGACGACGTCATCAACGTCTCCGGCCATCGCCTCGGCACGGCCGAGGTGGAGAGCGCGCTGGTCGCGCACCCGAAGGTGGCCGAGGCCGCCGTCGTCGGCTGCCCGCACGACATCAAGGGCCAGGGCATCTACGCCTACGTCACGCTGAAGGCCGGGGAGCAACCCAGCGAGGAACTGCGCAAGGAGCTCGTCGTCTGGGTACGCAAGGAGATCGGCCCGATCGCCTCGCCGGACTTCCTGCAATGGGCACCGGGCCTGCCGAAGACGCGTTCGGGCAAGATCATGCGCCGCATCCTGCGCAAGATCGCCGAGAACCAGCCCGAGGCGCTCGGCGACACGTCGACGCTGGCCGATCCCTCGGTCGTGACCAGCCTGGTCGAAGAGCGGCTGGTGCGATGACGCGGAGATTGGCGATTCGGGTTTCGGGACCAGCAGGGGGGCTGCCGCGCACGGTTCCGTCGTCCCGAATCCCCAATGCCAAATTCCGAATCCCGGCTCTCCCATGTCCGTCCTGATCGCCGACGACCATCCGCTGTTCCGCGACGCGCTCAAGCGGGCCGTCCTGCAGGCGCTGCCCGACGCGGTGCTGCGCGAAGTCGACAGCGTCGCTGCGCTGCACGCGGCGCTCGAGGCGCAGCCGGACACGGAGCTGCTGCTGCTCGACCTGCACATGCCCGGCGCCGCCGGGTTCTCGGCCCTCGTGCACACGCGCGCGCAGCATCCGGGCCTGCCGATCGTCGTGGTGTCCGCGCACGAGGAACCCGCGGTGATCCGCCGCGCGATCGCCCACGGCGCGTCGGGCTACATCCCGAAGTCCGCTCCGGTCGAGACCATCGTCGAGGCCGTGCGCCAGGTGCAGGGCGGCGACCTCTGGATACCCTCCGCGGCACGCGGCGCCGCGACGCCCCTCAAACCCGCCGAGGTCGGCGTCGCCGCGCAGATCGCGCAGCTCACGCCGCAGCAATTCCGCGTGCTGAACATGATCGCCGAAGGCCTGCTCAACAAGCAGATCGCCTATGAACTCGGCGTCTCGGAAGCGACCGTGAAGGCCCACATGACCGCCATCATGCGCAAGCTCGGCGTGTCCAACCGCACGCAGGTCGCCCTGCTCGCCAGCCATCTCGCGGTCGACGCGGATGCGATCGGCAACGGCGCCGAATCGTTCGAAGCGGGCACGCACGCGCAGTGACGGCTACCGCCGGCCCGATCGCGGCGGCGGCTTCTCCACGGCGCGCGAGGGACGCTCAGGATACGTACTCCGACGTCATTCCCGCCCGATGCTCTCCAGGCACCGAGCCCGGTCGTCCAGCGCCTTCTCGTCTTTCCCGGCCAGGCGCACGGAACAGATGGATGCCCGCTCGATCAGCCCTTCGGCTGGTGCGGAGCGCTTCGCGGGAAGGACGGAGCAGAGCCTCCGGTCATGCGCCGGCGCCCGGCCCGGGAGGAAGCCGGACGGACGTCGAGCGCGTCTCCCGCTTGCGGAGCCGCCCCGAAAACGCGACCGGAGGGGGAGAAACCCGTGCGAGCTTCCCTTGTCCGCTCGCAGCTCCTTCCTCGCGAGCGGGGGAAGGGATTCGCCTGCCGGGATACGGGACGGACCCGAAGGAGACAAGGCAGATCCGGGTGCTGCCGCGATCTTCCGCTCAGCCGCCATCGAAGCCGTTGGAGAAGATCCCGTCGCCGGAGTCCTTGATGGCCACCCACTGCACGGTCACCTTCATCGCGTGGCCGGCATCACCGACGCTCCATTGCGCGGTATCGAACAGGTCGGACGCGAGGCTGCGGTTGATGCGCAGGATCTGGTCGGAGTCGTACAGGCGGCCGTCCGAGTTCGCCACCTGGAACTGCAACGACTGGCCGGAAGTCGCCAGCAGCGCCCCGTCGAGCGAGAGGGAATCCGCACGCGGCTGATCGTTGGCGAGGTGCAGCAGAGGATTCGCTCCCGCGGCAAGCGCTTCGTCGGCGTGGAGACGCGGACCACCGGCCGGGTCGATCCACGTCGCCTCGAGGCCGAACGATGCGGCGTCCACGGCGTAGTCGGCCACGTGGCCGGGCGTGACGGAGTTGCCGTCGTTGAGGACGCTGAACCTCAGTGTCACCGAGGCGCCGGACGGAACGCCGGCGAACGGGCCGCTGGCAAGATCGTTCGCGCTCACGGTACCGACCGCGACGACGTCCACGGCGCGCTGCGCGCCGTCGTGCAGGTCGATGATCCACGGCACGGTGAAGGTGCCGCTCGGGTCGATGCCGGTCCCGCCGATGGTCAGGCCGTCGGCGGAAATCGCCGCGGCCGCGTACAGGAGGAATCCGTCCGGTATCACGACGCCGCGCGCCGCGGCGTAGTCCGCCAGGAGAACCATGCCGGTCGCCGGCGTCCAGATGAAGGCATCGGTATTGAACGGCGGGCCGCTGTGGCCGACGACAGTGTTGCCGTCCGCGCTCACCGCGATCGCCACGGATTCCGGGTCGTTGCCCCAGCCGCCGTGCGGCCCCGGCCAGTCCGCCCGACGCAGGTAGCCGGCCGCGGGCGCGTAGCGCTCCGGCGCGACGACGGGCCTTCCCCTCTCCGGGGGCGTGATCACGCCGATCGGCTCGACGCCGGTCGCCCGCGTCCAGCGCCAGGCTTCGCTCTGCATCTGGTCGTTCCAGAAATTGAGGCCGACGACGACGCTGCCGTCGTCGTTGCTCGCCAGGGCTTCGCCGGGCGGAGAGCCGAAGGCGTCACCGAAGGGACCGTCGTTGTGCAGGGCGAGCGGCGAGCCGTCGACCCAGATCACGCCGGCGCGATAGCCGTCGCTGCGGTCGTTCCAGCCGTAGATGACGTTGCCGTTGCGGCTGATGCCGTTGGCGCGGGAAAAGGTGCCGGGCCGCTCGACCGGAAGGCGGCTCATGCCTTCCGCGCTCGTCCAGCGGAACGCGATGGGATTGTTCGTGGCGTCATAGGCCAGGCCGACCGCGACGCCGGTGTCGGAAATGCCGTAGGCCTGGCTCAGGAAGTTGTCCATCGGCACCGAGCCGGGATAGCCGCCGATCAACACCGGACCGGTGGTGGCGACATCGGAGTAGGCCAGCGCGGCGACCTGGATTCCCCTGCCGTCGTCGGCGGAGCCGACGATCGGCTGCCCCCAGGAATCCATGCCGACGGCGACGTTCATCGGCAGGTCGACCGCGCCGACGCCCGAGCGCCAGCTCCAGGAACCGGCATACATGCCGAAGGATACGTAGGCGCCGGCGGCGATCCGGCCATCGCGCGACAAGGCCCCCAGGAACCCGCCCTGCGCCGAGTCGATGGTCGAGAACGACCTTGCCGCCGCGCCACCGCCGGCGACGCTGGCCGTCACGAGGCTCACGACGGTCAGCAACCGTAGTCGGGATGTCTTCATCAGCGCTTCTCCGCAATCGTGGGAACCGGGAAAATCCGGACCATCCGATCTTCGGTGGCGCCTCGGGCGCGGACTATTCGCGCAGTATTCGGAAGTCTTTCAGTTCCTGTTTGCGGCGACGTCCAAAGGCGCGGAACGCGGGATCAGCGGAACCGGCATGGATCGTTCCCCGGCCAGCGCCCGGGCCCGAGCCAGCGAGGACTCGCGCTCGGCGTCCTGCCCCGACGCGGCGTGCCACTGCGCTTCGAGCAGGGCGCAGGAGAAGTCGCCGTCCGACCATCGCGACACACGCCCGATCTCGATCGCCGCCGCGTCCAGCTCGGCATGGGCGATCAAGGCCGTCGCATAGCTTTTCACTACCGCAGCGATCTCCACCGGGACACCGCCCTGCTCGGCCACGGCGCGGGCTGCCTCGAACCGTCGATGCCACTCGTCCGGCGCCGCGAAGCGCGCGGCGTACTCGGCCCGGGCCAGAGCGGCATGGAACCTCGCACGGGCCACCGTACCGGCTTCCGCCCAGGCTTCGAAGGCGGGCAGCACGGCGGCGGCCCGCGCATCGCCCGGTTCGTGCAGGGCGGCCCGGAGCTGCGTCAGCCAGGCTTCCGCACGGAGGGCGGCATCGCCCGGGGCGGTCAAGGCTTCCACCGCGCCTCCGGCGAGTTCGCCCGCGGCGGCGGGATGGCGTTGTTCCAGCTCCAGGCGAGCGAGCAGCCCGTTCGCCATCGCGACCGCCTTCGCATCGTCCCGGTTCGCAGCGCGCACGGTATCCAGGGTTTCGCGTGCCTCGCGAAGCCGCCCCACGGCGATCAGCGCGCGAGCCCTCGCCAGCAGGAAGGAAGCATGCGCATCGGGATTGTCGATGCGCCGGTCGAGTTCGGCCGCGTCATCCGCGGCCTGCATCGCAGCCCGGTTGTCGAGCAGGGCGAGATTCGCGCCGATCACGCCGATGGATGCGTAGACCGCCTCGTTCGAAGCGCCCCAGTCCCGGAAACTGCCGGCGGCCTTGCGCAGCGGCGGCAGAGCCGCTGCGGGACGATCGCGGCCCAGATCGAGAAAGCCTTCGTTGGCGGCCACCCGGGCCAGCGCCAGGGAATCCGCGGCAGCCCGGAACGCGCTTCGCGCGCGCGCATAGTCCGCCATCGCCGCGTCGGGCTGGCCCAGTTCGGCTGCCGCGTTGCCTCGACCGAGATAGGCCTGGCCGAGCTGCTGCGGATCGTTTCCCGAAGACAGCATCTCGACCGCCTGGCTGAAGTGCGTGCTCGCTTCGGGCAAGCGACCCTGGCGTATCGCCACGACCCCGAGGCCGTTGTGGATGCTGGCGCGCATGACGGGATCGCCGGGAGCCGGCGTCTCGTCCAGCAGCTCCTGCAGGCGTCCGCGCGCGACCTCGAAACGACCGGAGCGGAATTCGATCTTGGCGAGACGCAGACGCACTTCCGGGGAGCCCCTGAGCTCCTCGGTCGCATCGGCGATCAGCGCCCTCGCCGTCTCCGGGTCATCCGCCAGGATGGCCGCGTCCAGTCGTCTGATGAACGCCGACTGGGCAACCGATTCACTGCCGTTCTGGGCATATAGCCCGAACTGCTGCAGCAGTCCGTCGGTCGCCTCGCGCGCCGCCGCAAGGGCATCGGCCGCTTGCGCGCTACTGGAGTGCGGGCGACCGTCACCGTTGTCGCCTTCCAGCGTCACCACCCAGACATCGCCGTCGCGATGGACTTTCGGAGACAGCAACAAGGACGCCGTGGTCGCGTGGCGTATCGCACCGCGAACGTCGGACGACGGCGTGCGCAGCAGCGAAATGACGTCTTCGCTGGGAACGCTAGGAACGCCCGAACTGCGCAAGCGGCCGGCGACGACGTCCATTACGGCGAGGCGCAACCAGGCCCATTCGGTTCCCGCC
The DNA here is from genome assembly GCA_002297645.1 of Rhodanobacteraceae bacterium UBA703. Lineage (GTDB taxonomy): Bacteria > Pseudomonadota > Gammaproteobacteria > Xanthomonadales > Rhodanobacteraceae > Dokdonella_A. Next base: position 13,829 of record DBMH01000241.1, read on the forward strand.
TGCAGCTCGGCCGGCAGTACGGCCGTGGCGAGATCCCCTTGCAATGCGGTCTTGGGCGAGGCGACGTCGTGCCGGCGAACAGCGAGAAAACCGATCAGCAGCAGAAGGCTTGCAATCGCGGCGACGGACCACTTCGAACGCTTCCCCGCCGTGTATCGTCCGGATTCGCGCGCCGAAGCCGACGGAACGTCCGCTTGCTCCGACGAGGCGACGGTGGTGGCCGGCGACGCATCGGCCTCGCTGATCTCCACCGGTGCTACCCAGCGATAGCCGAAGCGCGGAATCGTGCGGAGAAGGCGTTGCGTCTTGGCGTCGTCGCCCAGCTCGCGACGCGCGCGCAGCACGGTCTGTCCGAGCAGGGTGTCGCTGACCTCGGTCTTGCCCCAGACCGCGGCGACAAGTTCGTCCCGGCTGACGGCGCGATCGTGGCGTTCGAGCAGATAGACGAGAAAGTCGAAGACCTGCGGCGGCAGGTCGACCAATTCGCCGCCTCGCTTCAGTTCGCGGCGAACCGGGATGATCTGGACGTCCTGGAACGAGTAGCTTTTGCTCATGACCGCCGGACGGGACGAGAACCGTAACCGCGGGCGAGCGACACCCCAAGGCACGCTCGGCGGGAAGGTGCGGATCCATGTTCCACGACGCCCTGCGCGCGTTCCCGCCGCCGCGCAATGATAGCTTGGGACATTCCCGGACGGGCAAGGCAGGCATCCGGCAAATCCGCTCCGGATCCGTTCCGCAGACTGAACTGTCCGCGTTCCGCGCGATCCGAGTGCGCGCTTCCCGGGAACCCAAGATGCTCCGATCCGCTCCATCGTTCCTCGAACCGCGCGCCGCGCCGCAGTGGCAAGCGCGTCTCGAATGGCGCGCCCGCTGGCGTCTCGGCCGTCGACATCCCTGGCTGCTCGCCGCCGCCGGGATGCTCGTGATCGTTCTCGTCTTCGTCCTCTGGCAGAGACTGCACGTCGAGGGTGACGCCTTGCTGGCAGCGCTGGACGCACGACCCGTTCCGGTCGCCGTGGTCGCGTTCCTGCTGCTGTGGAACCTGACTCGCAGGGCCAGCCTGCGCGCGCGTCGGGACTTCGCCCGGTCGTGGTTCGCTACGACACCCCTGGCACCGGGCGAGATCGAACGAACGATCCGCCTGCGCGTCAGCGCGCGCTTGGCGCCGGTACTTCTCGCTCTGCTGGGTCTGCCGCTGGTGGCAATGGCGGCGAGCGGCCATTCCTCGACGCGGACGTTGGCCGCACTCGGGCTCGGCGGCGTGGGCGGACTCGTCGCCGGCTGGATCACCGGCGCTCGCACGCCGCATCCTTCCGATGCACCACTGCCTCGACTGGCACGGACGCGAGGGGTCACCTCGAACGCGGCGGGTTTCGCCGCGCTCGCACGCTGGCCGTTCGCGCGCTGGCTCGCCGATGCGAATCCGCGCCTGCACGCCCAGCTCGTGGCCGGCGTGCTGCTGATGCTGCCGATGGGCATTCCTCCCGCGATCGCCCTGCTGCTCGTGCTGTTCACGGCGAGCCTCGTCGCTGCGTGGGCACTGCTTCAAGCGCTGCTGGCGACGATTCCCAATGCGACGAGCTGGATGCGCGCGACACCCGTGTCGACGGCGCTCTTCACGCGAGCGCTCTGCACACGCACCTGCCTGGCGCTGGCTGCGGCGATCGTCGTCGCCGCGTCATGTCTGGTGTTGCTGCAAGGTTCGACGTCGATGGTGATCGCGTTCGTGGCGTGTGCGCTGGCGTGGTGCATCACGGCGATCCTCAACGCATTGGCATGGCGCCATCGCCCCGCGCGTGCGCGTCTCGAACGCATCGCGTCCGGATTGCTCCTCCTGGTCCTTCTCGGCGGCGCCCCCTGGCTGCTGCCGGTCGTGCTGCTGCCGATCTGGCTGCGCGACGCCCTTCGCCTGAGGTACGCATGAGCGATCCCCTGCCCGCCCCCTTGCTCGACATCCGTGCCCTGCACGCAGGCTACGGCGAGCGCACCATTCTGCGCGGCGTCGACTTTCGCGTCGGACGCGGTGAATGGATCGCGCTGCTCGGTTCGAACGGCAGCGGCAAGAGCACCCTGCTCGACACCTGCGTCGGCAAGTTGCCGCCGCGCAACGGCGACGTGTGGATCGACGGTCATTCGATCGTCGCCGACGGCGTCGCGGCGAAGCGCTCGCTCGGCTATGCCGTGGCGGCGGAACGCCTGCCGCCGTTGCTGACCGCGCGCGAATGCCTCGGCGTGCACGCGGCGGCGAAGAACCTGCCGGCGATCGACCCGGAGGTGCTCGCGCTCGCCGAGGAGTTGCGCCTCGCGCCGTGGCTCGACGATCCCGTCGCGCTGATGTCGTACGGAACGCGCCAGAAGCTCGGCCTGCTGGTCGCACTGCTCGGCGATCCGCCGCTCCTGGTGCTCGACGAAACCTTCAACGGCCTCGACCCGGACAGCGGCCTGCGACTCAAGCGGCATCTGCGCGCGCGCGTCGACGCCGGACGGTGCGGCGTGCTGCTGGCGACGCACGCGCTCGACATCGCCGAGCATTGGGCCGATCGCGTCGTGCTGCTGCACGAAGGCCGGCTCGTGCACGAATGGCGACGGGACGAGCTGGCAAGCCTCCGTGCCGCCGACGGTGGCCTCGAGGCCGCACTCGCCGCGCAGGTCGCCGCGCAGGTCGCCGCGAGCGGCTGATCAGGACGGGCGGACTTCCGTGCGCCGCCCGAGCTGCATGATCAATGCGCGCAAGGCCGCCGGCTTCACCGGCTTGCGCAGCACCGCGTAGCCGAGCGAACGGGCGCGCACCGCGAGCTCGGCACTCGTATCGGCGGTGATCAAGGCGCCGGGCGGCGGCGGATCGCAGGCATGGCGCAGCACGCCGAGCGCCTCGAGGCCGTCGCGCTCGGCTTCGAGGTGGTAGTCGACCAGCAGCAGGTCGGGACGGCGGCGGCGCACCGCCAAGACGGCCTCGTCGAGCGTGCCGGCGAGATCGCAGGACACGCCCCAGCGCGTCAGCAGAGCCGACATGCCGTCGAGGATGGCCGGTTCGTTGTCGAGGCAGAGCGCATGCACGCCGCCGGCGAGCACGGTGGTTTCGTCACTCCGGTTGCGTTCGCGCGGCCGGCTCGGATGCACGTCGGCGCGCGCGACCTCGAGTGCGAAGACGCTGCCGCGCCCCGGGTGCGAACGCACGGTGATGCGGGCGTCGATCAGGCGTGCCATGCGCTCGCAGATCGCGAGACCGAGGCCGAGGCCTTTTTCGCCCCACGGCGACACGTGCGTGCCGCGCCGGAATTCGTCGAACACGTGCGCGAGCTGGTCTTCCGCGATGCCGGGACCGCTGTCCCACACCTCGACGCGGAGGTTCGCTCCGGCGCGGCGCACGCCGCAGACGACGCCGCCGCTGCGCGTGTAGCGCAGCGCGTTGGCGAGGAAGTTCTGCAGGATGCGGCGCAGCACCTGTGGATCGCTGCGCACCCAGGCGCGCGTGGCGACGAAGCGCAGCTTGAGTCCGCGCGTCGCCGCGAGCACGCCGAACTGCTGCTGCAGGGTGTCGACGACGTCGCCGAGCGCGAACTCGGTCGTCTCGACGTGGTACTTGCCGGCTTCGAGGCGCGACGCTTCGAGCAAGGCGTCGAGCAGGTCCTCGGCGGCCTTGAATGCCGTGTCGATGCGTTCGGCCAGGCGTCCGCTCTCCTCGTCGAGCGGCTGATGCCGCAACGCCGACGTGAACAGGCGCGCGGCGTTCAGCGGCTGCAGCAGGTCGTGGCTGGCGGCAGCGAGGAAGCGCGTACGCGACTGGTTGGCCGATTCGGCCTGGCGCACGGCGCGCTGCTCGGCGACGAGCGCCTGCTCCAGTTCGCCGGTGCGTTGCGCGACGCGTTGCTCCAGCGTCTCGTTCGCCTCGCGCAACGCGTTCTCCACGCGCTTGTACGGGGTGATGTCGCTGAAGGTGGTGAGATAGCCGCCGCCGGGCAGCGGTTCGCCGCGCGTCTCGATCACGCGCCCGTCGGGACGCTCGCGCACGAACACGTGCGGCGTTCCAGCTTGCAGGTGCGCGAGGCGGCGCTCGATCTGCACCTCCACGTCGCCGGGGCCGAGCAGGTGCCGCATCGCGTTGTGACGGATCAGGTCCGCGACGTGGCGGCCGACGTAGACGAAGCCTTCCGGATAGTCGAACAGGTCGAGATAACGCCGGTTCCACGCCACGATGCGCATGTCGCGATCGACCACGCTGACGCCCTGCACCATGTTGTCGAACGTCACCGCCAGCAGCTCGCGGTTGAAACGCAGTTCCTGCGAGGTCTCGTCGAGCAGTGTGGCGGCTTCGGACAGGTCCAGGCCGGTGCCGCGCAGTGCGCTGGTGAGCATGCGCCGCGCCGAGGCGGCGCCGATCGCGCCGGCCAGAACGCGCTCGGTATGCTGGACCAGGGCACGTTCCGCGGAGGCTTCCGGCGCGAGCGGCTTGCCGCTGGACTCGGCGTATTCGGCGAACGCGCGTGCGGCGAGCTTCTCGCCGACGATGCGCTCGACGATCGCGGCGAGATCGGCGACGCGGACGCGGCCCGGCCATTCGCCCAGACCGATGGAACGCGTGGCGTAGGGATCGAGGAAGGTCGACGCGCGCAGGCGTTCCTCGACGCCGGGGCGGAAGCGCAGGCTGACGAAGACGCAGCAACCCACGTTCGCCAGCAGCGACCAGAACGCGCCGTGCGTGACCGGCTCCCAGCCGCTCATCAGGAACAGCGCGTTTGGCTTGAGCCAGGCAACGCCCCACGGCCCGTGTTCGATCCACGTGGACGGCAGCCATCCGGCGCCGGCCAGGGACGGCAGCAGCAAGGTATAGGCCCACACCACGAAGCCGGCCACGAGGCCCGCAATCACGCCGAGGCGGCTGGCGCCGCGCCAGTACAGGCCGCAGATGATCGCCGGCGCGAATTGCGCCACGGCGGCGAACGAAAGCAGGCCGATGGCGGCGAGGTTCTGCGCATGCGTGCTGAAGCGGTAGTACAGGAACGCGAGCAGACCGAGCGCGACGATCGTCACGCGCCGCACGCCGAGCACGATCGAGGACAGATCCGCGCGTTGTTCCAGCCGCAGCGCGCGCACGCGCAGCAGCGCCGGCATCACGAGATCGTTGCTGACCATGGTCGCGAGCGCGACCGAGGCGACGATGACCATGCCGGTCGCGGCGGAGAAGCCGCCGATGTAGGCGAACACCGCGAGCAGGCGGTTGTCGTGCGCGAGCGGCAGCCACAGCACCCAGGCATCCGCGGCGACCGTGCTGCCTTGCGCGGCCTGCATGCCGGCAGTGGCGATCGGCAGCACCAGTACGGAGACGATGGCGAGGTAGAGCGGGAACAGCCAGCGCGCGCGGCGCAGGTCGCGCGGGTTCTCGCATTCGACGACCGCGACCTGGAACTGGCGCGGCAGGCAGAAGATCGCGGCGACCGCGAGCGCGGTCTGGGCGAAAAAGCCGGCCGGCAGGCTGCTGTCCGCGATCCGCGCCAGCGGCACGGCGAGCGAGTCGAGGCCGCCGCCGAGGTTCAGCGCGTAGAGGCCGACGGCGGCGAAGGCGACCAGCTTGATCACCGATTCGGCGGCGATCGCGAGCATCATGCCGTGGTGATGCTCGGTCGCGTCGATGCCGCGCGTGCCGAACAGGATGGAGAACACCGCCAGCAGCAAGGCGACGTACAAGGCGCTGTCGCCGAGCAGCGGCGGTGCGGAGACGGCCGTGGCGCCGGACAGCACGTCGAAGCTCAGGGCGACCGCCTTCAGTTGCAGCGCGAGATACGGGATCGCCGCCGTCACCGCGATGATCGTGACCAGCGCGGCGAGCGCGTGCGACTTGCCGAAGCGCGATGCGATGAAATCCGCGATCGACGTGACGTTGCGCTCCTTGGCGACGAGCACGAGTCGTTCGAGCAGGCCGAAGCCGAACGCGAACAGCAGGATCGGGCCGAGGTAGATCGGAAGATAGGAAAGCCCGCTGCGCGCCGCCGTGCCGACCGCTCCGTAGAACGTCCACGACGAGCAGTACACCGCCAGGGCGAGGCTGTAGACGATGGGCCGCAGCCAGGCGCGCGCGGGATACAGTGGCCGGCGATCGCCGTAGTACGCGATCGCGAACAGCGCGGCCACGTACAGCACGGACACCAGCATCAGCAGCCACGCGGCGATCATGCACACCTCCTCGGCGGTCGATGCATTCTAGGATTCCATCCGCGTCCCCGCTTGACGAGGGAGCGCGGACCGCCAACATGGGGCGATGCAGGAACTGACCGCCGACGCCTTCGTCCGCCTCGACCAGCCACCGCCCCTCGGCGAGGACGACATCCACCTGTGCCGGCTCGCGCTGGCGGAGACCGCCACCCCGCGCGACGTGGCGACGGCGGCGCGCGCGATGCTCGACCACCTGCTGCGCCACTACACCGGCTCTCCGGTGGCGCCGGAGATCCTGCGCGGACCGCACGGCAAGCCGCATGCTCCGGCGGCCGGCGGCATCGAGTTCAACCTGAGCCATTCCGGCCCGTACGTGCTGCTCGCGTTCGCCCGCGGGCAGGCGCTGGGAGTGGATGTCGAGCGCCGGCGGCGGCGGCTGTCGCTGCTCGCCCTCGCACGCCGCTTCTTCGCGGCAGAGGAAGCCGAAGCGCTCGCGGCCCTGCCCGAACCGGACCGGCCGGCCTGCTTCCTGCAACTGTGGACACGCAAGGAAGCCGTGCTCAAGGCGCTCGGCGAGGGATTGAATTTCGGCCTGCATCGGCTGACATTCGCGATCGATGCGACGGGCTCGGCCGGCGCGTTGCAGCGGATCGCGCAGGAAGCCGGCCCGGTCGCCGACTGGCAGGTGCGCGCCCTGGCTCCGGCTGCCGGCCTGGTCGGCGCGCTGGCGTGGCGCGGCGCGGAACGCGGGGTATGCGCGTTCGAACTCGCCGCATGAGGGGCCGGCCTGCAACGCTTCGGCGCCGCGGATCGTCCTTGGGAGCGAAATGGCCGATGGAAACCCCCGCCACGTGACCGAAATCCGCGCACCTTCCGGCTTCGGACTCGAGCTGGACCGGGTCACGCTGGAGCGTGCGCGGCGGGGCGACATGGGTGCGTTCGGGGCGATCTACGAACGCTTCGGCGGAGCCTGCTACAACCTCGCCCTGCGTGTCCTGGGCGAGCCGGCGGCGGCGGAGGACATCGTGCAGGAAGTGTTCCTGAAGCTGATGGCCAGCCTGCGCGGATTCCGCGGCGATGCGCCGTTCGGCGCCTGGCTCAAGCGCATGACGGCGAACGCGACGATCGACACGCTGCGCGCCCATCAGCGCTTCCGCGAGGACGATCCGGAAACGCTGTTCGAGTCGATGCCGTCCCAGGCGGCGGACGCGGAGGACCGGGCCGACGCCTGGTCCCTGCTGATGCGGCTGCCGCCGCGGGCGCGAGCCGTGGTGGTGCTGCACCAGGTGGAAGGCTACACGCACAAGGAAATGGCGGAACTGTTCGGACAGAGCGAGAGCTATTCGAAATCGATCCTGGCGCGGGCGCTCAAGCGGCTCAACGATGCCGTGGCGACGACGCCGGAATCGAAGGAGGCGGTGGGCGATGCATGAGGTTCCCTTGTCGAAACTGGATCTGCGACAGTTGCCGGTGTTCGAGCCGGACCCGGCGCTGTGGTCGCGCATCGCGCAGACGCACCTGCGCCGGCGCCGGTGGCGGCAGTACGGCATGGCCGCGGCCGCGACGGTGCTGATCGGTGTCGGCGCCGCATTGTTGCCGCGCCCGTCCACGGGGCCGGAAGCGCCGCGCTGGGCCGAAGCGCAGCACGAGTCGCAGGTGCTCGAGGCCGAATGGCGTCGGCTTGCCGACGGGGGGCGGCCCACGACGGTCGGGCTGACCCGCCTGCGGTCGATCGACGGTGCGCTGCAGGCGGCCTACGACCGCGGCGCTGACGCCGACGAGATCGCGCCGCTGTGGCAGCAGCGCAATGCGGCGCTGCGCGACCTGATCGTGCGGTTCCAGGATGCGAGCGCGAACGATGCGGCATTGGTCACGCGCATTTGACGGGACGAGGTGACGAGATGGCGAACAAGCTCGGCAAATCCGCGATGCGCCCGGGATCCGTCCTGGGGCTCGCTCTGCTGGTCGCGCTGGCCGGCGGGATGCAGTCCGCCGCCGGCGCGGACGCGCCGGTCGAGCAGCGCCTGCGGGAAGAGCTGCGCGCCCTGATGACCGAACTGATCCAGAGCGGCGCATTCGGCGACCGGCCGGCACAGGAAATCTCGCTCACCGTCGACGCCCCGGCGCAACGCGTCAGCGATCTCGGACTGCTGGTGGACAGCAAGCGCGACAGTCGCGACGGCCTGCACGTGCTGGCGGTGACGCCGGGCGGTAGCGGGGAGCGCATGGGCCTGCGCGGCGGCGACGTGCTGGTCGCATTGAACGGCCGGTCGCTGGCCGGTACCGATGCCGCCGCGACACTTCGCGGAATGATCGACGCCATGCCGAACGGTAGCGCGCTGGCCTTCGAGATCCGGCGCGACGGGGCTGCACGGACCTTGAACGGCACGCTGTCGGCGGTGGAGTTGCCGCCCATGCGGCTGACGATCGGCCCCGCGCCGCGTGCTGCGGCCGCGGACCCGGCGGCTGGCGGGTGCGGCCGCATCAGCGAGTTCGACGTGGCGCCGCGCCAGCAGGGACTGCATGCGGCGAAGATCATCGCCATCGACGGCGAGCCGCCGGGTCCGACGGGATCGACCTCGTTCCAGGTCCCGGCCGGCCGTCACGTGCTCAAGGTCGCCGAACAGATCGAGCCGCGCTACCTCGCGTTCAACGACCGCCTGCGCAATGCCGGCCCCGGAAGTCGCTACAAGCAGCTCGAGGTCGACGTCGCGGCCGACACGACGCTGCTGGTCGCGGCACGCCTGAACGACGACAAGCGCAACGAGTGGCGCGACGGCGCCTACTGGGATCCGGTCGTGTGGAAGACGTCGGCGGAGCGGTGCCGCTGATCGCGAACGCCCGCGCGTCGATATACTTCGCCCCCGTTGTCCGGTGGCCGGCGCGATGACTGCCCTCAGCGTCAACATCAACAAGATCGCCGTGCTGCGCAATTCGCGCGGTCACGTCTTGCCCGATCCGGTGACCGCCGCGCGCGTCGCGATCGAGGCCGGCTGCCACGGCATCACCGTGCATCCGCGACCGGACCAGCGTCACATCCGCGCGGACGACGTCCCGCGCGTCGCCGCCCTGGTGGCGTCGTTGAAGGGAACGGCTGACAGCGATCGTCCCGCCTCCGCCCCGGCGGGTTCGAACGCGAAGCTGGAGTTCAACATCGAAGGCAATCCGTTCGCACCGGCACGCGGCAGCTATCCGGGTTTCGTCGAGCTGGTCCGGGCTGCGAGGCCGGAGCAGGCGACGCTCGTTCCCGACGGCGATGCTCAGCTGACGTCCGACCACGGCTTCGACCTCGCCCGCGACGGCGAACGCCTTCGCCCGCTGATCCGCGAGCTCAAGGCGATCGGCTGCCGCGTCAGCCTGTTCGTCGATGCCGGTGCCGAAGAGGTCGAACGGGCGGCGGAACTCGGTGCCGACCGCATCGAGATCTACACCGAGCCGTATGCCCAGGCCTTCGGCGCCGGCGATGCGTCGCGCGCACTGGCCGACTGCGTACGCACGGCCGAACGGGCGCGTGCGGCGGGTCTCGGCGTCAATGCAGGACACGATCTCGACCAACGCAATCTCGGCCCCCTGGTCCGGGCGATCCCGTTTCTGGCCGAAGTCTCGATCGGCCATGCGCTGATCGGCGAGGCCCTCTACGACGGCCTCGCTCCGACCGTGCGCCGCTATCTCGCCATCCTTTCGGAAGCGAACGGCGGCGGACGCTGACGCGCGTTCCGCCGCCCGCTATTCCGCGCGCGTGCCTTCGATGCGGATGGCCGGGAGCCCGCTGCGTTTGGCGAGCGCAAGCACGTCGGCGACTTCCTCGTAGCGGGTCGTCGCTTCGGGCCGGATCTCGAGCACGGGTGGCATCGCGCTGTCGGCGGCGGCCGCGAGCAGGGTCGAAAGCTGCGCTCGATTGACCGCACTGCCTTCGAGATACAGTTCGCCGGTCGTCTTCACGGACAGGCCAAGGATCGTCGGCTCGGTTCCCCCGGAGTTCGACCCGAGCGGCAACGGAATGCGATGCACCACCGCCGGTGCCGTCAGCATGAGGATCAGGACCAGGACCAGCAGCACGTCGATCAGCGACGTGACGTTGATTTCGTTGCGCACCGGCATCGGTGCATAGGCCTGCAGCGAACGGACGCTCATCGCACGATCTCCCCTGCTGGACGGACGACTCCAGCCTACGCCGCCGACGTACGGCGCGCTTCAAGAAATTCGTGAGATCGGTGCCCGGGATTCTTGCGCGGAAGCGTTCCCGCATGGCGTCGTACGAAACGCCGCCGGGCTATAGCCGACGACGCGATCCTCCGCGCACTCGCCGGATCCGTGTCGGCACGGCGATCACTGGAACGATCCACAGGGGCGCCAAAGAAAAACGGCGCCACGTTGCCGTGACGCCGTCGAGACTTGCCCGAATCCGGAGCGGTGGCTTATTCGCCACCACCGCCGGTGGTCAGGAAGCCGATCTTGACCATGCCCGCGCGCTTGGCGGAGGCCATGACTTCGGCGACCTTCTGGTACTGCGTGGTCTTCTCGGCGCGGATCTGCAGTTCCGGCTGCGGGTTCTTCTGCGCCGCGACGCGCAGCTGCGCTTCGAGGATCGCCGCAGTGACCGGCTCGTCGTTCATGAACAGATCGCCGTTTTCCTTGACCGCGAGATCGATCGGCTCCGGCGGCGTTTCCTGAACCGTGTTCGGATTCGCCTGCGGCAGGTCGATGCGGATCTTGTGGGACATCAGCGGTGCCGTGATCATGAAGATGATCAGCAGCACCAGCATCACGTCGACGAGCGGCGTGACGTTGATTTCCGCCATCGGCGCGCCGCCACCACCACCACCCGTACTCATCGCCATGGCTTACTTCCTCGCGGCAACCGGAGAGGCGCTCGACTCGACGCGCGAACCCGTAGCGAAGAAATCGTGCAGGTCGTGCGCGAACTCGTCGAAGCGCGCATAGATGATGCGGTTCGAGCGGACGAAGAAGTTGTAGGCCAGCACCGCCGGGATCGCGACGAACAGACCGAACGCGGTCATGATCAGCGCCTCGCCGACCGGACCCGCGACGGCTTCCATCGACGCGTTGCCGGAGGCCGCGATCTTGATCAGCGCGTTGTAGATGCCCCACACAGTACCGAGCAGGCCGACGAACGGAGCGGACGAACCGACCGTCGCGAGCACCGTCATGCCGCCTTCGAGACGCAGGCTCTCGCGAGCCACGGCCTGGCGCAGCGAACGATCGATGAACTCGGAACGGTTCAGCGCCTCGACCAGGCGGCTGCCTTCGTTGCGCTGATGGTGCGCGGCGGCCTGGGCGGCGTCGAGCGCGATCTTCGAGAACGGTTCGCCCTTCGGCTGTTCCTCGAGGAAGCGCACGGCGTCCTGGGCGGACGGCGTGTCCCAGAACGTGTTGATCACACGCTCCATACGGCTGCGGATCATCGAGTTGCGAAGGAAGTTCGCCACGATGAAGTAGATCGACGAGACCGACATCGCGCAGAGCGTGATGAACACGATCCAGCCCATCGCGTCGAAGTTGTGGATCAGATGGTCGAAGCCCATCTGGCTCAGGGCGGCGGCATTGCTCCCGCCACCGGGAATACTAGCTGGGGTCTGGGATGGATCTTGCTGCATGGCGCTACCCTTACTCGCTCAGATTGAATTCAATGGGAACCAGAGCATACCCGCGACTGGGTTGCCCACCTTTCGAACCCGGATTGAATTTCCAGGTCTTCACTGCATCGATCGCGGCCTGGTCCAGCAGACGTGAACCGCTGGACTTCTCGACCGTGACTTCTTCCGGCGTGCCGTCCAGTCCGACGAGGACCTTGAGCAGCACCTTGCCCTGCTGGCGCTGACGCACCGCCTGCGGCGGGTACTTCGGCGGCCGCATCTTACGGTAGCTGATGTTTTCGCTCGGCGCGATGTCGGCCGGCGGCGGCGGCGGCGCCGGGGG
>DBMH01000047.1 GCA_002297645.1 Rhodanobacteraceae bacterium UBA703
CGCCCGCCGCGACGCCGCGCCGGGGCGCCTGGACGCGGCTGGTCGGCGACCTGCGCCGTCACCTGGGCCTGTTCACGTGACGGCCCCCGAAGAGGGCGAGTTCAAGATCGTCTTCACCGGGCCGATGGGAGCCGGCAAGACGACGGCCATCGCCGCCATCAGCGAGGTGGAGCCGGTCCGCACGGAGGTCGACAACAGCGATCGCGAGAACCACGAGAAGGAATACACGACGGTCGGCTTCGATTTCGGCCGCATCACGCTCCCGGGCGGCCATCCGGTGCGCTTGTACGGAACCCCCGGCCAGGCGCGCTTCCGGTTCATGTGGAGCATCCTCGGGCGCGGCGCCGCCGGCGTGATCATCCTGCTCGACGCGACGCGCGCCGACGCGCTGGAACAACTGGACCTGTTCGTGGACGCCTTCCTGCCGCTGGTGCCTCCGGGCGCCATCGTCGTCGGCATCGGCCGCAACGCGGAGCCGGGCGCGGTCGCCACCGATGCCTTCGCGACCCGCATGGAGGCCCGCGGCCTCGTGGCCCCGGTGCTGACGATCGACGCCCGCGAGCCGCGCGACGTGCGCCTGCTCGTGCACACGCTGACCTGCATCCTCGAATCCCGCGTGCCCGCCGGAGCCTGCGCATGAAACGTTCGTCCGCCCAGCGCGTCCTGCGCGACGTCGCATCGAAGGTGCTGCAGAACTACCGCGACGTCGTCGGCGTGCAGAGCGCCGTGCTGTTCTCCGCCGACGGCTTCGAGCTGGCGTCCTATGCCGCGGACGAGGCGGCGGCGGCGCGCCTCGCCGCGATCGGCAGTTCGCTCGCGGCGCTCGGCAGCGCGATTTCCGCCGAAGCAGGACTCGACGAGTTCGAGCGCACGACGATCGAGAGCAAGAGCGGCACCGTCACGATCATGCGCGTGGGCGACGACGGCGCGATGTCGCTCGCCGTCGTCGCCGGACGCAACGCCGTGCTGGGGCAGCTGCTGTGGGCGACGCAGCGCTGCAGCCAGGCGCTGGCCGCCGCCGTGCATACCTGAACCTGGGGGCAGGACGAGACACCTCCCGCAGTCCCGTATCCGATGTCTCGACAACGAGGAAGAAGACGCTCATGGCCAACATCAACGAAAGTCTCGCGAAGCTGCTCGAAGTCGACGGTGCGATGTGCGATGCGCTCGTGGACGCCAACAGCGGCATGCTGCTCGGCAAGGCGGGCTCGGGACTCGACCTCGACCTCGCTGCCGCGGGCAACACCGAGGTGGTGCGCGCGAAGATGAAGACGATGAAGTCGCTCGGGCTCAACGACGCCATCGAAGACATCCTGATCACGCTCGGAAAGCAGTACCACATCATCCGCCCCGTCGCGTCCAAGCCCGGACTCTTCCTCTATCTCGTGCTCGACAAGAACCGCTCCAACCTCGCGCTGGCGCGCCGCGCCGCGCAGGAAGTCGAACAGGCACTGCAGATCTGAGCCGCGCGTTCCGGAGGCCGCCCGTCCGGGTGGCCTCCGCGGGCCGCGACGGCACCGCGGACGCGGCGCGATGCTGCTAGATTCGGCGCCCCGCTCCGGAGGACCGCCATGCGCCTGATCGCTTTCGCCTGCCTGTTGACGCTGACCGCATCCGTCGACGCCGCCCAGCCACCCGCGCGCATCGCCCTCAGCGCCGCGCGCCTGATCGCACCGGACCAGGGCAAGGCGATCGAGCATCCGATGGTCCTGATCGACGGCGAACGCATCCGGGAAGTGCGCAGCGGCGGCGCGGTCCCCGACGGCTACACGCATGTCGACCTCGGCGGCGCGACCCTGCTGCCCGGCCTGATCGACTGCCACGTGCACCTCACCTCCGACCCGACGCTGTCGTCCGGCAACTACTACGAGGACGTGCTCAAGCGCAGCGCGATCGACGACGCGGTGATCGCACACGTGTTCGCCAGGCGCACGCTCGATGCCGGCTTCACCACCGTGCGCAACCTCGGCGCAGGCGCCTACGTCGACGTGGCCCTGCGCAACGCGATCGACGCCGGCCGCATCGAGGGCCCGCGCATCGTCGCCGCGACGCTCGGCATCGGCTCGACCGGCGGCCACGCCGACGACACCACCGGTTTCTCGCCGGACATCGAGTTCCACGGCGCCAGCGGCGTCGCCAACGGCGTCGAGGGCGTGCGCGAACGCGTGCGCGAGAACGTCAAGCGCGGCGCCGACGTGATCAAGTTCATGGCCAGCGCGGGCGTGCTCAGCGCCGAGGAATCGGTCGGCGCGCCGCAGTATTCGCAGGAGGAAATGAACGCCCTCGTCGAGGAGGCGCATCGCTGGGGCCGCAAGGTCGCCGCGCACGCGCACGGCGCCGAGGCGATCCGCATGGCGATCGAGGCCGGCGTCGATTCGGTCGAGCATTCGAGCCTGATCGACGACGCCGGCCTGAAGCTCGCGAAGCAGCGCGGCACGTACCTGGTGTTCGACGTCTACAACGACGACTACATCCTGGCCGAGTACGCCCGCCTCGGCTTCCCCGCCAGCATGACCGAGAAGGAGAAGAAGGTCGGCCGCCTGCAGCGCGAGAGCTTCCGCCGCGCCGTGCAGGCGGGCGAGAAACTCGCCTTCGGCACCGATGCCGGCGTGTATCCGCACGGCTGGAACGGCAAGCAGTTCGCCAAGATGGTCGAATGGGGCATGACGCCGATGCAGGCGATCCAGGCGGCGACGACGAACGCGGCCGACCTGCTCGGCCGCGCCGACCGCGTCGGCGCGGTGAAGGCCGGCTACTACGCCGACCTCGTCGCGGTGGAAGGCGATCCGCTGAAGGACGTCACCGCGCTCGAGCGCGTCGGCTTCGTGATGAAAGGCGGCGCCGTCGTGAAGGACGAACTGCGCAAGCCGTAGTCTCGGCAACTCCCCGGAAGCGGTTGCGGCAGGCGCCCGGCCTGCCGCCCACGGCATTCGCGCGTGCTCCGGCGCTCGTCGTCGGTCGGGCCATGCCTTTCGAGAAGGATTTCTCGCAAAGACGCAGAGAACGCGAAGGAAAGGGAAGTTTTCCCTGCGTCTCCGCGAGGAAAGCGCGGTTCCCGAGAATCATTCCAGGCCGCGTCGCCGGCGACGACGCTCTTCCACTTCAGTCGCGCCTCTTTCAAGAGGAACTTCTCGCAGAGACGCGGAGAGCGCAAAGGAAGAGCCGCTCTTCTCCGCACCCTCTGCGTCTCCGCGAGAAAAACGCTTTCGTGCAAAGCCGCAACGGAAGCCACGTCAGCGAACCGTCATCGCGCTGCACGCGTACCGTCACGTACGCTTCGCGGCGGCGTCATCGACGGCCGCCACGCTGCGCGCGCCCGATCCGCCCTCCCGCGGACCGTCCGGAACGCGCCATGCCCGTCCAGAGCCGCCGCGACTTCCTGCGCCTCGCCGTGGGCGCGATCGGT
>DBMH01000063.1 GCA_002297645.1 Rhodanobacteraceae bacterium UBA703
GCGCGACGGCGCGCGGCAGGACGCTCGCGCTGCGACGGGCGCTGCGCTTCGCGCGCCTTGTGGGGATGCGCGCAGCCCTGGCGGCGTACGCTGGTGGCGAGTTCGGCCGAAGCCGGCTCCAGTTCGCGCAGCAGACGCGCCAGATCGGCGTGGCGCGGCGACAGGGCGAGTTTCGCGGCGATCGCCTCGTCCGCCTCGCCGGAAGCCGCCGCGACCAGATCGTCGGCGGTGATCTCGGCCGCGGACGCGCCCTGTGCCGTCATCCGACGGTACAGACGCGACAGGGACGCATCCGGAGAAATCTTCCCATTCAATGGCTTGCCGTTCATGTCCGCTCCTCTCGGCCTCCTGCGGCCGCCGGCAGGATGGCCATCGGGACCACGCCGCCGATCAATCTTCGAAATCACCGTGACCCAGTTCGCGCAGGCGGGCCTTGAGTTCCTCCAGCCCGCGCGAAACCAGCTTTCTCGCCGCTTCGGCCGAGGGAATCCCGGCCAGATCGGCGATTTCCTGCAGGGAAAATCCCTGCAGATGAAGGGCGATCGGCAGACGCCGCCGTTCCGGGATCTCGTTCAGGCAACGCTCGATGCCCTGCATGCGCTCGGCATCGCCGGCACTGCGCTCGGGTCCGACGGGACCTTCGCCGAGATCGGCGGGGACGTCGTCGTCCTCCTCCGGCAGCGGCTCCGCCGCGCGGACTTCGGCGCGCCTCAGCGCGTCGATGACCGTGCTCGCAACCACCCTCTGCACATAAGACGCATGAAAGGCGCCGGACCGGTCACGCTCGAGCGCCTTCCACAGCCGGATGCGGATTTCCTGCTCGACGTCGGCCGGGTCGATGCCGTGCTTGTCCAGCCCGTAGGTCGAGAGCAGGCCCTTCACGCGCGCACCGTAGGCCCGGAACAGATCTTCGAGGCGGGCGTGGACCGGATCGGTGCTGGAGGACATGGACTGGCGCGTGCAAAAGGCCGGCTATGCTCCCCGAGCGCGCGCCGAGACGCAACCGCCGGACCGCTTCTGCGGGGACGACGACGTGGCACGCGACTGCCTCATCGGCGACGCGCGGCCCGGCCGGCCGCGCGTCGCCTCGTCACGACTACGGGCCGTCGAAGCCGTTCTCGAAGATCCGGTCGCCGCCACTGCCGATCCGCAGCGTGACCGGCACCGCGAGCGGATAGGACGGATTTCGCCCCGGCGTCAGGCACATCGACCCCTGGTGGCTTCCGTCGGGCAGGCCGCCGCTGCGGAACGTCGCCAGCAGCGGCACCGCCGCGTCGGCGGCGATGGTGCCGCCGGCAGACGAGACGGTGAGCCAATCCACCGCTGTCGCGTTCGCGCCGCATGGATCGCTGGCCAGCGTCTCCACGTCGAGCAACAGGTGGATCCAGCCGAAGTTCGCTTCCTCGTACGTGATCGGTTCCGGCTGCTCGCAGCTCGTCGAGGCCCAGTAGGCCGGCTGTGTCTCGCCGGCCTGGTTGCCGCCGGGATAGAACGAGGCACCGATGCCGATGCCGTCCGGCGCGTCGATCTCGGCGACGATGACGCTGTCGCCGGCGACCGTCAGCGGCGGATCGAACGTCACGCTCATCGGCTGCATCATCGTGTCGGGGATATCGAGCGACTTCTCGCCCAGCAGGTGCAGGTTGGCGAACGTGAACTCGCTGCCGTCGAGACGATGCACGCGGATCCGGAGCGGCTGCGTGCCCGACAGCGACGAGGCCGAATTGACCACGAAGTTGACACGCGTGATCGACACGTCGCTTCCGGCCTCGTTGCGCTCGGACAGGTCGAACTTGCGCATCCAGCTGTTCTGGCCGGTGAACGCGGCGCGGCAGCCGAACGTGACGTCCTGCTCGGGCTCCTGGCTCGACGTCTGGATCCACGGCACGAGCGTCTTCACGGTCGGATCTCCGCCGGCGCGCAAGGTCCAGTCCGCACCGACGGCACCGGTGTTCAGAAGGGAAAACGGCTGCTGCACGTTCTGTCCCGGATCCGCCTGCGCGGCCAGTGCCGCGGGATCGGTCACGACGCAGGCCAGCAACGGGCGCAGCCCGAAGTCGGCGGTCGATTGCGCTCCCGCGGCGACCGTGAACTCGCCCCCCGCTCCGACGTGGCCGATCGCGGCGACGTCGAGCGTGAACGGACCGAGCGCGGAATCGACCCAGTAGCGGTACGTGCCGTCGGCGGCGCTCGTCGTCGCGTGCGTCGTGCCGTTGCGGTCGGAGATCGTGATGGCCGCACCGCCGAGCGCGCGCGGGTCCGATTCGCAACGCCCGAGACCGCGTACGGTGCCGGCGAGCCAGCCCCAGGACGCCGGCGGCGTCACCATCATCGCCGCCGTGACGTCGCCGAACGACCACGGATAGGGCGTGTCCTCGGCGGTATGGATCGGCAGGACGTAGGGACCGGGCTGCGGCACCGAACGCGCGTCGAAGCGCGCGTTCAACGTGCGCGTCTCGCCGACGGCGAGCGTGCCGGCCTCCGGCTCGAGACCGAAGATCGGACTCGAATTGACCGTATTGAACAGGTGCACCTGGTCGATGACGACCCAGCCCCACGGCGGGGTCGCCGTGTAGTGGAAGCGCACGCGCACGTCGCCGTGGCCGGCGAAGGCGCTGATGTCGATCTCGATCAGGGCCCCCGGTCCCGCACCGTTGTTGTCGCGGGTGTCACTGCGCACGGTCGTCCAGGTCGCACCGTCGTCGGCGGACACGTCGACGTCGAGTCGCGGATGGCTGTCGGCACCGTCGAACAGGGCGAGGAAGAAGCCGATCGAGGCGGTCTGGCTCGTGCGGAGATCGAGCGGAGGCGAGACCAGCGACGTATCCGAATCGGCACCACCGCCCCAGCACGGGTACAGGTCGACGACGGCCGCACGGCCGTCGCCGCCGGCGTAGTTCTGAAGGCGCCCGAAGTCGATCGTCGTCCAGCCGCAGCCGCCGTTGCCGTTCTCGACCGTCCAGCCCGCAGGAGGAAAGCCGTTCGTCTCGAAATGCTCCTCGATCGACGCCTGCTCGAAACCGAAGCGCAGCGGCGAAGTGCCGGTGTTGCCGACGCTGACCGGGATCGTTCGCACCGTGCCGAGTTCGACGCTGGCCGACGGTTCCCGCGGATACACGCGCAGGCGACCGGCCGGCAGGGCGAGATCGGCCAGCGCATTCGCACCCGTTCCGACGGTCGGCGAAGCGCTCGCCTCGCCGTAGCCGGGCGGCTGGCGACCACGGGTGGCGACGACGACCGGATGGCCCGCCGGCGCGTGCAGGAAATAGATGCCCGCGCCGAGGTTCGGGTCCGCGCTGGTCGCCGTCGTCGTCGCGCCACCACCGTCGACGCGCACCTCGGCACGGTCCAGGCCGACGCCCGTGTTCGCATCGCGCACATGCCCGTAGACCAGACCGCCGCTCGCCGGCGCGCTGCAGGCACCGACCACGGCGACGTCGTCGATCGCCCAGCCGGTGGCGAACAGGCCGTTGCCGGGCGTCGAGCCGTCGCTGGCATGGAAGCGGATGCGCGTAGCCGCGGACACCGCACCGGCGAGGCTGACGGCCTCGCGCGTCCACGGTTGATCCCAGCTGACGCCCTTCGGCACGCCGAGTGCCTGCCACGTCGCGCCACCGTCGACGCTGGCCTCGACGCGAACGGACGCCCAGCCTTCCTTGAAGTAGAAGCTCTGGTACGTCAGCACCGGATCCGCCAGCCCGACGAGATTCAACGGTGGCGTCACCAGGTAATCGACGCTGGCGTCGTTCTCCCAGCCTTCGCCGGCACCGAGCTGGTCGTTCGACGCGGCGAAGCGACCGTGCGGCGTCACCGGGAAGTAGGAGCTGGCCAGCTCGGCCTGCGTGCCGAACAGCCAGCCCAGCCCGTTGCTCGACCGCGTCCAGCCGGCGGGCGGAACGGAGCCGTTGTCCTCGAAGCCCTCGCTGAGGCGCGTCGAGGCGTAGGCGTAACCGGGCGCCGTGCAGGCGACGAGGTCGGCCTGCAACGCGAAGTCCTGCATGCCGCCGCTGCTCGACACGACGTCGCGCCCTTGCGTCCGGTAGCCCGGAACGCCGGCGCCGACGTCGAAACGGTAGGTCGTGCCTTCGGCGAGGCGGATCGAGTAGCTGCCCGTCGCGGGATCGGTCCAGACCGGTTCGCCGGGGTAGCCGCTGACGACGATCCTCGCGTGCAGCGGCCACCCGGTCGTCGCGTCGGTGACGCGGCCGTTGATCTTGTAGGCCGCCGCGGCCGCGAGCTGCACGTCGTGGACCGTCGTCGCGTCGGCTCGCACCACGACGCCGGATTCGGCCGACGGCAGGTAGCCGTACGCCGTGACGCGCACGGTGTAGGTACCGTTCGCGACGACCGGCAGGCGACGCACGTAACCGCCGTCGGTCTCGGTCACGCCCTGGTAGATGCGCACGTTCTCGTCGACGAAGATCTCGACCTTCGCGCCGACGACCGGCTGGCCGGCCGCATTCGTCACACGGCCACGCGCGATCCCGTGCGGACCGCAGGCATGGGCGGCAGCGGCGACCGCGGCCGGCGCGTCGATCTCGCCCCAGCCGGTCGCGTAGTTGGGCACGTTGCCGGGGCCCGGCGGAGGGCTGCCACCGGAGTCGTAGGCGATCGGCCGCGCCGTCTGCATGAGGATCGTGCCCAGCGTCGCGTAGTCGCCGCGCAGGCATTCCCCGGCCTCGAGCATGAGTGCGACGAGACCGCTGATGTGCGGCGCGGACATCGAGGTGCCGGTCATCGGCGCGTAGGTCCCTGCCCCGTCGACCGCCGACACGACGTCGACGCCCGGCGCGACCACCTGCGGCTTCAGCGTCGGCCAGCCGCGCGGATCCGGATAGCGCGGCAGTCCCTGGCTGGCCTCGGCGCTTGGCCCCCACAACGAATGCGCCGCATAGTGGCCATCGTGGTTGCCGCTCGAACCGACCGCGAACGCCGCGCCGAGCGAGGCGGGGCTGAGCACGGTCGAAAGACCGGCCGGCTCGGGAAAGCCGCACATCGACGCGTTGCCCGCCGCGAAGACCGGGAAGAGGCCGGCGGCGATCCAGTTCTCGCCGATCTCGCGATAGAAGTCGTTGGCGGTGCCGTCGCAGGTCCCGCTGCCCCACGAGTTGTTGACCACCTGCGGACGACGGTCCGGATCGGCCGCGGTGCCATCGGTCCGCGTCGGCGCGAGCATGTATTCGCCGCAGGCCGGGAGCGCCATGTGGGAGCCGTCCTCGACGATGCCGAGGCAGGCCATCCATTTCGCGCCGGGCGCCATGCCGACGCGCTTGCGCGACGCCGGGTCCGAGGCCCCGTTGTCGCCGACGATCGTCCCCAGCACGTGAATGCCGTGGCCGTCGAGGCTCTCCGGGACGTTGCCGTGGCCGAGCGGAGCGAACCAGTTGTAGTCGTGATCGAAGCCGGCCGTTCCGAGATTGCCGCGATACTGGCGCCTCACCGCCTCGTGCGTGGCGAACGCGCCGTCGTCGATGAGGCCGACGGTGACGCCGTCGCCGGTGGTTCCCTCGGCCCATACCCGGTCGGCGCCGACCCGAGCGATGTTGGGTGCGACGCCGTCGGCCCCCAGGACGGCCGCCTTGGCCGGCGTCGCGGGTCGGGGCTCGATCAGCGCGGTCCTGGGCAACTCGCGGATGCGCGCGACTTCGGAGAACGCGGCGCTCGCCTGCAGCGTCGCGAGATCGCCGCGCTCGACCACGATCGCGTTCTTGATCCAGAACGGGCGATAGCGCGCACCGCGCGCATCCAGCATCGCGCGCACGCGGGACTGGCTGCGTGCCGCGGTCTCGCGCAGGCGCTCGTGGACGAAACGACCGCGCGGAATCCAGTCCATCGCATAGGCGGCGGAAAGATCCGCGCGCTCGTGGAACTCGATCGCGAAGTCGAGCCGCCCGCCGGACGCCAGCGCCTGCTGCAAGCGCGGGGCGACGTCGGCGACAGCGGGGAGCGGC
>DBMH01000150.1:0-185 GCA_002297645.1 Rhodanobacteraceae bacterium UBA703
CCGGTTCCTCATCCGTGAGCAGCCGGGTCCCATCTTGCGAGCCGCTCCTCGGCGCATCGCGCGCAAAAGAAAACGCCGCGGTCCGGAAGGAGCCGCGGCGTTCCCGTGGATTCCCGCCTTCGTGACGAAGGCGGGTACCGGCACGATCAGGTTCCGTCGAACCCGTCCTTGAAGATCGTGTCGTC
>DBMH01000150.1:219-9424 GCA_002297645.1 Rhodanobacteraceae bacterium UBA703
CAGGTCTGGCCGGTCGGCTGCGTCTGCACCGTCACCGCATACGCCGAACCCGAGGGCACGCCCGGGGTGAACGCATAGAGGCCGTTGGCGTTGATCGTCATCGTCGGGCTACCGTTGAGCTGCAATACCAGACCGGGCGAAGTCAGACCACGGACGCGTCCTCCGACGGTGTAGCTCTGCGGCGGCAGATCGGCGCAGTTGATCGTGACGTTGGTGACGTTGGCGCTGGCGATCGTGCCGCTGCCGTTGGCCACCGTGCAGGTCTGGCCGGTCGGCTGCGTACCGACCGTGACGGCGTACGACGCACCGGAGTTCAGGCTGTCCGGGAACGTGAACGGACCGCTCGCGGAGACCGGCAGGTCGGCGCCACCGTTGAGCCTCAGCTTCAATCCGGTACCGGTCAGGCCGGCGACCGAACCACCGACCGTGTACGTCGGCAGCGTCGCGCAAGTGACGGACACGTTGGTCACGTTGGCGCCGGCGATCGTGCCGCTGCCGTTGGCCACCGTGCAGCTCTGGCCGGCCGGCTGGGCGCCGACCGTGACGGCGTACGACGCGCCGGAGGTCAGGCTGTCCGGGAACGTGAACGGACCGCTCGCCGAGATCGGCAGGTCGGCGCCACCGTTGAGCTTCAGCTTCAGCCCCGCACCGGTCAGGCCAACGACGGAACCGCCGACCGTGTACGTCGACAGGGTCGCGCAGGTGACGGACACGTTGGTCACATTGGCCGCGCTGATCGTGCCGCTGCCGTTCGCGACGGTGCACTCCTGCGGCGGATTCGACGGCTGCGTACCGACCGTGACCGCGTAGCTGGCGCCATCGGCCAGGCCACCGGCGAACGTGAACGGGCCGTTGCCGGAAACCGCGAGCTCGTTGGTGCCGTTGAGCTTCAGCTTCAGGCCGCTGCCGCTGAGGCTGCCGACGTTGCCACCGACCGTGTAGAGCTGGACGCCCTGGACCTGGAAGTTGCCCGTCGCGGCGAGCGCGTACTTCTGCGGTCCTGTCGGCACGTTGGTGCCGCGCACGCGGATCTGGTAGACGCCGGTCGCCGGTGCATCGAACTGGATGCGGTGCATCGTGTTGAGGTCGTCGTAGTTCGACGTGGTGGTGTCCTGCGTCGGGTTGGCGTTGTTGACGCCGTAGCCGGCCGGCAGCTTCTGCGTCCACACGTCGCCGTTCGGGGCCTGCACTTCCAGGCGCAGCGAGTTGACGGTGGCCGGGCTCGCACCGACCGCGCCGGCGATGTCGGGCCACGTCAGCACGACGGTCAGGCGCTGGCTGCCGAGGACCGTGATCGGGTAGCTGTTGACGCCGCCGGTCTGCACGCCGGTCGTCTCGTCGTGGATGAACAGATGGTTCTGGTCACCGGCGAAGTACAGCGAATCCTTGAGCAGGACGCGGCCGTAGCCCTGCGCCTGGCCCGGATTCACGCCGACGCCCGTGCCGGTCATCTTGAACGCGCCGGCCGTCATGATCGCCTTGATCAGCGAACCGGACGGATTGGTGATCGCGTCGGCGGGGTTCTTCTGGCCGCTCGGGTAGAAACCGCGCGCGAGGTAGTCACGCACCAGCGCTGCATTGCCGGCTGCCGTCGGGGTGGCCATCGAAGTACCGCTCATCGAGGTCGTGCCGCTCGCGTTGCGCGCCGCAGAGATGATGCCGACCGCCTGCGCCGTGAGGTCGGGCTTGGTACGGGCGTCGATGGTCGGACCGCGCGAGGAAGACGTATAGGTGTTGTTGCCGTTCGTGCCGCGTCCGTTGCCGCCGATCGTCAGCACGTTCTTGGCGTTGCCGGGGCTGCCGACGTTGTTGCCGTTCGGACAGGCGGAGGCGTCGTTGCCGGCCGCGAACACCATCAGGAGGTCGTCGTGGTCCTGCATGACGCGGTCGGCGTCGCGGGCCGTCTCGTCGTACGTCACCGTACAGTTGGATACGCAGCGGCCGAACATGTCCGTGCAGCCGCCGCCCCAGGAATTGCTGTGGATGCGCGCGCCGTTCTGGTAGGCCACGTCCGCCGAATGGTACGGCGTGCCGCCGAAGTCGTTGAGATAGGCGAGGTTGCCGCCGCTCTCCTGCATGACCAGCTTGGCGCCCGGCGCCATGCCGTCGAGGTTGGTGTCGCCGCCCGGCGTGGTGAAGTTCACGCAGTCGGTACCGGGGTTGGCGACGTTGTCGTTGCCGATGATCGAGCCGGCGACGTGGGTGCCGTGGCCGTGGTTGTCGGCCCAGGTGGTGCCCGCGAGTCCCGACCACTTGTAGTAGGCGACGACCTTGCGCGCCAGGTAGTTCGGCATCGGAATCACGGGGCACGAAGTGCCGCCGGTACAGATGTCGATCGGCATCGGCTGGCTGGCGTCCTTGAACGCCACGTTGTCCATGTAGATGCCGGTGTCGAGTTCGCCGACGATCTGGCCGCAGCCGTACAGGCCCTTGTCCCAGATCGGCTTCTGCGGCGTCGGCGTGTTGACGCCGCTCTGGTGCAGCCAGTGGCCCTGCGAGTTGTACAGGCGCATCGGCTTGCGGAAGCCGACGGCGAGCACATCGTCGCGCAGCGCGAGTTGCTCGACCGCGCCGGCGAGCTGCGCGCGCGCGAACGTCGCCTGCACGCGCGTCTCGCCGCCGGATTCGACGAACTGCGCGACGGTCAGTCCCGGAATGGCGGAGATCGCGCTCTGCACGGCGGAACGGCCGGCCTGCGTGTCGAGGCTGATTTCCAGCGCTTCGATGCCGAGCCCGTCGACGATGCCGCCGCTCTTCAGTTCGTTGTAGATGTTCGCGTCGACCTTCAGTGCCGGCATCAGCGGGCCGCTCCAGGTCACGCCGTCGATCGCGCGCATCGCGTCGTCCCGGTCCGCCGGCATGCGCACGATGTAGGCGTAGTACGGCGCGTAGCTGATGATCCTGGCGCCGGCCGATTCCACCGCCTCGCGCTGCTGCTGGGTGATCGGGCCGCCGAACTTCACGAGCCGCAGCGACGAATCCTTGACCGCCGCGACGGAAAGCAGGCTGGCCATGTCGGACGTGACCGCCGACGATCGGTTGGTGCACACGTTCTGTTGCGCGCCCGAGAACGACACCAGGCAGTCCTGCTCGCCGGCCGAAGCCGTGGCGGGCAACGCGAGCAAGATCGCGAGAGAAAGAAGGTTACGCATCGATTGTCCCCAAAAAATGATGAAGCCTCGGTCGAGACGGCGCTGCAACGGAGTCAGCGCACCAACAACGGCCCGTACCCTCGACGGAGCCTTGCTTTCGCGAAGCTGGCCGTTCGACGATGGACGAGGGCGGATGCAAGCGTGCGAGCGTGCATCGGACGAGGCGCGGAATCGCTCCACGTGCGACCCGGCGCCTTCCCCACCGTAGCACGTCGCTGCAACGTTCGACACTCGAAAAACATACTCCCGCGCACTGGTCCCCGCGGCATGAATGCACGTTCATTCCAGGCGCCGACCGATGATCATCCTGCAGGCCGAACGGGAGCACGCATCGCCGCACCGGCAAGGTGCGGGACCGCGATGCGGCGGAAAACAGGGAGGGCCCGCGCCTGCAGGCGGAGGACGAACCTGCAGCAGGTCTCCGTGGCCATGCGGAAAAGTTCGCCGGGCGCGCACGGGCGCCGCGTTCGGCGGCAACGGCGGAAGCCGGAAAAAAGAAAACCCCGGCAAGCCGGGGTTTCTTCGACGATCTGGAGCGGGAAACGAGACTCNNTCTACCAACTGAGCTATTCCCGCTTGAATTGTCTTGGTGGAGGCCTGGGTCGGAATCGAACCGGCGTACGCGGATTTGCAGTCCGCTGCATGACCACTCTGCCACCAGGCCCCACGTCCAACCTGAAAATACGAAACCCCGGCGTACCGGGGCTTCGTCTGCAATCTGGAGCGGGAAACGAGACTNNTCTACCAACTGAGCTATTCCCGCGTGGGACGCGCATGATACGGTTTGGCGTCACAGAGTCAACACTTTTCTCGAAGGTGCGACGTATCGCAACGCCGGACGCGCGACGGCCCGCGGGGCTCACTTGTGCCCGCGCAGGATCGGCCATGCCGCACGCACGTATTGCAGGCCCGACCAGATCGTCAGGATCGCCGCGACCACGAGCAGGCCTTCGCCGATGCGGTAGTAGCGCAGCTCCGGGAAATCGCGCTGGTGCAGCAGCACGACGATCGCGACGATCTGCATCGCCGTCTTGACCTTGCCGATCATCGCCACGCCGACGCGCGCGCGCTGCCCGATCTCGGCCATCCATTCGCGCAACGCCGAGATGCTGATCTCGCGGCCGACGATCACCGCGCTGGTCACCGCCATCATCGGCGTGTGGTTCTGCTGCACGAGCAGGAACAGCGTGACCGCGACCATCAGCTTGTCCGCGACGGGATCGAGGAAGGCGCCGAACGCCGACGTCATGCCGTAGCGGCGGGCGATCCAGCCATCCAGCCAGTCGGTCACCGCGGCGGCGACGAAGATGCCCGCGGCGACCAGGTTCGAACCGCGGAAGTCGGCGTAGAACACGAGCACCATCACCGGCAGCAGCGCGATGCGGAACAGTGTCAGCGCCGTCGGCAGCGTGATCTTCAACGATGGGTTCGTGCTGTTATCCATGGAAGCTCGCATAGATCCGTTCGGCCAGGTCCCGGCTGATGCCCTTCACCTGCATGAGTTCCTCGATGCCCGCTTTCGACAGGCCGCCGAGGCCGCCGAAGTGCCGCAGCAGGGCCGCCCTGCGGCGCGCGCCGACACCGGCGACCTCTTCCAGCGTGCTCGTCTCGCGCGCCTTCTCGCGACGGCCGCGATGGCCGGTGATCGCGAAACGGTGCGCCTCGTCGCGCACGCTCTGGACCAGGTGAGAGGCCAGAGACTCGGGCCCGGGCCAGAGGGTGCGGCCTGTGCGCCCGATGATCAAGGTTTCGTCGCCGGCCTTTCGCGCCTCGCCCTTGGCGACGCCGACCACCGGCACGCCCTGGAGGCCCAGTTCGTCGAGCACCTCGATCGCCTGCTGCAGCTGGCCCTTGCCGCCGTCGATCAGCAGGAGGTCCGGGAGCTTCACCAGCGACTCGTCGATGCGCAGCGGCTTGGCGGCACTTTCGCCCGCCATCGCGTCGGCGACCGCATCGTTCGCCGCGGCGGCGCGACGGAAGCGACGCTGCAAGGCCTGGCGCATCGCCGCGTAGTCGTCGCCGCCGGTGATGCCGGTGATGTTGAAGCGCCGGTACTGGGACTTTTCCGCCCCCTCGGGGCCGTACACGACGCAGGACGCGACCGTCGCTTCGCCCATCGTGTGGCTGATGTCGAAGCACTCGATGCGCTTCGGCGTCTCCTCGAGCCCGAGCAGGTCCCGCAGCGCCTCGAAGCGCGCGAGCTGGGTCTGCCGGCTGGCGAGGCGCGACGCAAGCGAGGCCTCCGCATTGCGGATCGCCAGGTCGCGGAAGCGCGCACGTTCGCTGCGCACGCTCGTCTTGATCTCGACCGCATGTCCCGCCTGCGCGCTGAACGCCTCCGACAGCGGTACCGCATCCTCGATCGCGTGGCTCAGGATCAACTCGGACGGCAATGGCCGTTCGAGATAGTACTGCGCGACGAACGACGCGAGGATCACCGCCTCGTCGGCCTCCGTGGGCAGGCGCGGAAAGAAGTCGCGCGACCCGAGCGCCACGCCGTTGCGGAAGAACAGCACGCTGACGCAGGCCACGCCGTTGCGGATCGCGCAGGCGATCACGTCCATGTCGGCGCTGGCGCCCTGTACGAAATGGTTCGCCTGCACGCGCTTGACCGCCGCGATGCGGTCGCGGATCTGCGCCGCGCGCTCGAACGCGAGTTCCGCGCTGGCGCGCTCCATCGACGCGACGAGCTCGTCCATGATCGCGCCGGCACGCCCGTCCAGGAACATCTCGGCATGACGCACGTTCTGCGCATAGTCCTCGACCGACACGAGGCCGACGCACGGCGCCGTGCAGCGATTGATCTGGTACTGCAAGCACGGCCGCGAGCGGTTCCTGAAATAGCTTTCCTCGCAGTTGCGGATGCGGAACAGCTTCTGCACCAGGTCGAGCGTCGCGCGCACCGCGCCCGCGCTCGGAAACGGACCGAAATAGCGTCCGGCCTCATTGCGCGCGCCGCGATGGAAGGCCAGCCGGGGATAGTCGCCCACCGTCAGGTGGATGTAGGGATAGCTCTTGTCGTCGCGCAGGACGATGTTGTAGCGCGGCTTCAGCGTCTTGATCAGCTGGGCCTCGAGCAGCAGCGCCTCGGCCTCGGTGCGCGTGACCGTGGTCTCCATCCGCGCGATCTGCGCGACCATCGATGCGATGCGCGGCTGCAGCGCCGGCTTCAGGAAGTAGCTGCCGACACGCTTCTTCAGGTTGCCGGCCTTGCCGACGTAGAGCAGTTCGTCCGCGGCATCGAACATGCGGTACACGCCCGGCGCACCGGTCAGCGTACGGACGAAGATCTTGCCGTCGAAAGGCTCGGCCGTTGCGTTCAAAGTCGATCCACCACTGTTGCTATCGCGAATCCGGAGGATTCTCCACGCCGCCACCATAGATCGACGCCCGCAGGGAGGCGCGCGGCTCCGTCGCCTCGTGCCGCGACGATCCGGCCGGGGCGGGACAATGCGGGTCCCGCAGCGCGCCTGCAAGGGAAGCCTCCCGAAACCGTGGCGCAATCCCGTTGCGCGCACCGAGAAAGCGCGGTCATGCGGGACAGTACGAAATCGGCCCGGTACCTGCTAGCCGCGCAATCGAGCGATCCAGGCAGCGACGCCGGAGCGCGCCAGCGCGATGACCTGCTCGAAATCCTCGTCGCCGCCGTCGTACGGATCCGGCACCTCCGCGTCCCCGAGGAACAGCATCGGCACGGCATCGGCCGGGGCGAGGCTGCGCAGCTCGCGCAGGTTCTCGCGATCCATCGCAAGCACGTGGTCGAACGCGGCGAAGTCCTCTCGACGGAACTGACGCGCGCGATGCCCGGAAAGATCGTAGCCGTGCGCCGCCGCGAAGCGAACGGAGCGCGGATCGGCACCGTGGCCGACGTGATAGCCGGCCGTTCCGGCCGAAGCCACTTCGACGCTCAGTCCGGCACGGGCGAACTCCGTCCGTGCGACCGCCTCCACGGTCGGAGAGCGGCAGATGTTGCCGAGGCACACATAGAGAAATGATGGATTCCTATGGTTTTTCATGAACTTGGTTGCCGCACCCGCCACTCCGAGAACAGCGGACCATGGCATCGACCGTAAATAAAATCAAATACATACGATCGTACAACGGAAGAATTCCGAGTACGTCGACGCATTTGCAGGCATTCCCGGCCTCGACGGCCTCCCACAGGGACGGCGGACACGATGCCGGAGCAGCGCGGCACAGAACGGTGCCTCGACGTGCGCCGTCATTCCGAGTCCGGGCAATTGCCGATTTGCTCCGGCAAAACGCATCGGAACCAATCACGGCCGGCGTCGCGGTCGGGCCTGTCGCGGGAAACCAACCTCGCCCGTGAAGGGCATGAGCCTTGTCCAGCCGCTTGCGGCAACGGGTCTGCCTGCTTGGTGCAACTCGAGGGACGCGGAGCCGGCAACTTCGATAGCTGGGTGGACGTTATGCTGTGCCTGCTTCTGCTGCTTCATCCGCTCAACGCACCCAGCGACCGCCATGTACTCGCCCCGCCTGTTCGCCGAATCACGCCCCGAAGAACTCCACCGAATCGTGCGCGAGCACCCTTTCGGCATGCTGGTGACGTGCAGAGCGACGGGCCTGGAGGCCGACCACCTCCCCTTTCTGCTGGACGCCGGGCGGGGGCCTTCGGGCACCTTGCTGGCCCATGTCGCGCGCTCCAACCCGGTCTGGCGCGAAGTCCGGGACGGTGACGCGGTGATGGTGGTTTTCCACGGCCCGCAAGGCTACATCTCGCCCAACTGGTATCCGAGCAAGCAGGAGACGCATCGACATGTCCCGACCTGGAATTACGAAGTGGTCCATGCTCACGGCACTCTCCGGGTGCGCGACGACGAGAAATTCCTTCGTGGAGTCGTCGGTCGGCTGACGCGAGCGCACGAGGCTGGCCAGCCCGCGCCATGGCGCATGAGCGATGCCCCCGCGGACTACCTGGCCGACGCATTGGGCCAGATCGTCGGCATCGAAGTGGAGCTGACCCGGATCGAGGGCAAGCGCAAGCTGAGCCAGAATCGGGACAGGCGGGATTTCGAAAGCACGGTCCGGGCCCTGGAGGACCGCGGAAGGTCGGACCTGGCGAACGCAATGAGGCGGGCCAGGGAACCGGACCCGACCGAGGATCAGTCCCCGGCGCCGGCCATCCGATGAATTCGGTGATCGACCGATGAAGGCGGCGCAAAGCATGTGCCGAAAAATGGCGAACCGACATTGGCCTGTCCGCCACGGCTTGCTCGACGTGTTGCCCGACACCGTTCGGGAAGGAGCAGGGCGAACTCGCGCACCGAAACAGCACGCGGGGACCGCCGGGGATTCGACGACTCGACAAGGAACGCCTCCCTGCCCTCTCCTGCATCCCGTCGCGCCGTAGCGACGTGACGTTGCCCGCGTTCGAGCGGAAGGATCACGCCCGCGCGGCGGTAGGGGCGGTCAGGCGGCAAGTCGTCGGCCAGGGATACTGCCGCAGTGTCGAGCCAGCCCGACAACCGCGCCTCCACGGCCCTGGCGCGGGCGGCGGGTCCGGCGCTGTTCGGGAAATGGGACTCGATCGCCATGCACGCCGACGCGCGACGGCGCCCGGACGCCCGCTCGATCTACTGGCGACCGGCGAGCAGCCGTTCGACACGCGCGAGATCCTCGGCGGTATCGACGCCGGGCGGGAACGGTTCCGGTGCGATGCGCACGGCGATCGCATGGCCGTGTTCGAGCGCGCGCAGTTGTTCCAGTGCCTCGAGCGACTCGAGCGGCGTGCGCGGCAAGGTCGCGAAGCGGCGCAGGAAGCCGGCGCGATACGCGTAGATGCCGATGTGGCGGAGGAACGGCCCCGCGGGCAGGCGTGCGCGATCGTGCGCGAACGCGTCACGCGGCCACGGCAGCGGCGCACGGCTGAAATACAGCGCGCGGCCGGACTCGGCGCGCGCGAGCTTGACGCAGTTCGGATCGAACAGTTCCTCGACCGAGCCGACCGGCGTCGCCAGCGTCGCCATCGGCGCGTCGTCCGCGGCCAGCGCGGCGGCGACCTCGCGGATGCCGCTGGCCGGCGCCAGCGGCTC
>DBMH01000223.1 GCA_002297645.1 Rhodanobacteraceae bacterium UBA703
AGGCGCGCCGGTGGCCGAGGCCGTGCCGGCCAAGCGGTCGTGGCGCGAGCGGCTCGCCGGCAGCGGCTTCGCGCGCAGTCTCTCCTCGCTGTTCACGCGAAACCCGGCCCTCGACGACGCCTTCCTCGACGAACTCGAGACCTGCCTCATCACGGCCGACGTCGGCGTCACCGCCTCGACCGAGCTGATCGAGAAGCTGCGCCGGCGCGTGGACAAGCGCGAGTTCGCCGATGCCGGCGCCTTGCTCACCGCATTGCGCGCGGAGCTCGTCGAACGCCTGAAACCGGTGGAGAAGCCGCTCGACACGACCGGCCGCAAGCCGTTCGTGCTGTTGATGGTCGGCGTCAACGGCGTCGGCAANNNGCCGGCGACACGTTCCGCGCCGCCGCGGTCGAACAGTTGCAGACCTGGGGAACGCGCAACGGCGTGCCGGTGATCGCACAGGGTTCCGGCGCGGATTCGGCCAGCGTGATCTTCGACGCGCTGCAGACCGCGCGCTCGCGCGGCGCCGACGTGCTGATCGCCGATACCGCCGGGCGGCTGCACACGCAGTCCGGCCTGATGGACGAGCTGGCCAAGATCCGCCGCGTGCTCGGCAAGCTCGACACCGAAGCGCCGCACGAGGCCCTGCTGGTCATCGACGGCACCACGGGCCAGAACGCGATCAGCCAGGTGCGCCAGTTCCAGCAAGCGATCGGCGTCAGCGGCCTCGTCGTGACCAAGCTCGACGGCACCGCCAAGGGCGGCGTCGTGTTCGCGCTGGCGCGCGAATTCGGCCTGCCGATCCGCTACGTCGGCCTCGGCGAGAGCGCAGAGGACCTGCGCCCGTTCGACGCCACCGCCTTCGTCGACGGCCTCTTGCCGGTCTCGCTGGGCGGCCGTGGCTGAAGCCGTCGCGAAGCCGCGCCGACGGCGGCGCTGGCCGTTCGTGCTTCTCGCGCTCGCGCTGCTGGCCGGCGTCGGCGTGCTCGCGCTGCGCCACTACACCCAGCCGGAACGGCTCACGGCCCTGCTCATCGGCGAGGCGCACTCGCAGTTCGGCCTCGCGCTCACGCTCGACGGCAGCGCAGGCTTCGGCTTCCTGCCGCAACTGCACCTGCGCCTGCCCAAACCCCGTGCGAAGTCCGGTGGCGATGCGCTGCTCGACGCGGACGCGATCGACGTGCTCGTTCCGTGGCGCACGCTGCGCGGCCAGCGCATCGAGATCGAGCACATCGAGATCGACCGCCCGCGCCTCGACCTCGACGCGCTCTCGCGCTGGCTCGCCTCGCGCCCGTCGGGCGGCACGTCGCCGGACGTACGCTTCTCCATCACGATCCGAGGCGGCGTGCTGCTCGCCTCGGGAAAGCCCGTCGCCGAAGGCCTCGACCTCGACTTCGCCAATGCGGGCGACCTGGCGGCGTGGTTCGCGCAGGTCCGCGAGCCGGCATCGGCGCTGCTGCCGCCGCTAGCCGGCAAGGCGGCGGCAGCCAGGATGCAGATCGGCTCGACGCACGTGGAAGGGCTGGAGGTCGAGGTGCGCGACGACGAGCCGGCGCCGAAACGATGACACTGCCTGCCGACACCTTCGCGAGCGCCCTGCTCGACTGGTACGACCGTCACGGACGCAAGGACCTGCCGTGGCAGCGCGAGCGCACGGCGTATCGCGTCTGGCTCAGCGAAGTCATGCTGCAACAGACCCAGGTGCGTACGGTCATCCCGTACTTCGAGCGCTTCGTCGCGGCGCTGCCGGCATTGCCCGACCTCGCCGCCGCGCCGCAGGACCAGGTGCTCGCCCTGTGGTCCGGGCTCGGCTACTACAGCCGCGCGCGCAACCTGCATCGCACGGCGCAGATCTGCGTCGCCGCGAACGGCGGCGATCTTCCGCGGGACCTCGACGCGCTCTCCGCCCTGCCCGGCATCGGCCGTTCGACGGCCGCGGCGATCCTGGCGCAGACCTGGGGAGAGCGCCACGCGATCCTCGACGGCAACGTGCGCCGCGTGCTCGCCCGCTGGCACGGCCTGCGCGGCTGGCCCGGCGAAGCGGCTACGCAACGCGAACTGTGGCGTTTCGCCGAGGATCACACGCCGCACGTGCGGGTAGCCGACTACACGCAGGCGATCATGGACCTCGGCGCTACCTTGTGCGTGCGCTCGCGGCCGCACTGCGCACGCTGCCCGGTTTCGTCCGGCTGCGTCGCCCTGCGCGACGGACTCACCGCCGAATTGCCCACGCGCAAGCCTTCCCGCGAGAAGCCCACACGCGACACCACGATGCTGGTCGTGCGCGACGACCGTTCGCGCGTGCTGCTCGAACGGCGCCCGCAGGAAGGCATCTGGGCCGGCCTGTGGAGCCTGCCGGAGATCGGGGATCCGCGCGACGCCCCGCAGCGCCTGCGCGAACACTACGGCGTGCGCACCGCAGACGGCATTGCCTTGACGCCGTTCGTGCACACCTTCAGCCACTATCATCTGCAGGTCGTGCCGTTGCTGCTCGAGCGCGCGATATCGACCGGCCGCGTCGCCGACGTCGAAGGTCGCGGGTGGTACGCGCCCGGCGACCTCGCCACGCTCGGCCTGCCCGCACCGGTGCGCCGGTTGCTCGAAACCCTCCAGGAGGACATCCCATGACGCGCACCGTGCATTGCGTGAAACTGCAACGCGAAGCGGAAGGACTCGCCTTCGCTCCGTGGCCGGGCGAACTCGGCAAACGCATCTACGAGCAGGTGTCGAAGGAAGCCTGGGCGGGCTGGCTCGCGCACCAGACCATGCTGATCAACGAGAACCGCCTGAATCCGCTCGATCCGAAGACGCGCGGCTTCATCGCGAGCGAGATGGAAAAATACTTCTTCGGCGAGGGATCGGAAAAACCCTCGGGCTACGTCGCGCCGGAAGACTGAGGCTCAGTCGCCCTGCTGCATGCGGGCGTAGTCGATCGGCTGTATCTGCACGATGCGGCAGCGATCGTTCCCCGCGATGACCGCATCCATGCGCCGCAGGACCTTGTGGCTCGCCTGCGAGGTCACGCCGACGTTCTTCGTCCATTGCAGCTGCGTGCACGGCTCCTCGACGGTCAGGAGGTAGGCTTCCTTGATCGTGGACCACACGACGATCTTGTCCGGCCCCACCAGCTGCCATTTGTACAGCGACCAGAAGCGGAATTCGTCGACCGGCGCCATCAGGTAGGGCGTGTATTCGTCGAGATGCTTCTTCTGTGTCTCGGGTGTATCCGCGCGCGCCTCGCCGACGACGGCGACGAGGGCGGCCAGCACCAGTGCCATGAAATGCCGCATGTCCGGGCTCCTCCGGGGTTCAGGTCCGCACCGCACCGCCAGCGGCGGACTCGCGTCCGCCGCGCCATTCCCGACCCGCCGATGCGTGGCGACTACGCGCCCGTATTCTTCTCGACGGCCTTGTGCATCCGATGCATGGCGTGATGCGGCCTCGCCACGATCCTCGCATAGTCGACCGGCTGGATCGACTCGATCTTGCAGTGCGTCGCACCGAGCTCGACATAGTCGGTGCCGACCTTGACGTTGCCGTCGCGCGAAGTCAGGGCGACGCTTTCCGATGTCGCCAGGCCGCTGCACGGGCCCTGCGTGCGCACCAGCCAGGGCTTGTCGTTCGCCGTCCAGACCGCGAGCGAACTGTCGTCCAGCGCCTGCCAGTCGACCAGGGAAGGCAATGCCATCTGCTGCACCTCGCCCTCGGCCGCATTCTGGTACCGCTGGATGTCGCGCTGTCCCTCGATGCGCCGATCCGCGGCGGATGCCACCACCGCACCGGCCGCCAGCAATGCCACGACCACTCCTGCGAGCCTCTTCATGGGAGTCTCCGAACGCCGATTCCACGCCTCGGCCTGAGCGCTCTCCATCCGCAACGGCAGTCGTTGGGACGGAGCGCGGGCGGCCAAAGTTGCGCCTCGGAGCCGGGGGATTTCGTCGGCATTCATGCGCCGCCGGTCAGCTGGCGAAGCGATCGAGCGCGCGCTCGGCGGCGCCGCGCTCGTGGTCGGAAAGGCGCCGGGCGACTTCGCGGTAACGCGCGATCAGCGCCGGATCGGCTGGCATGACGCGCGCCAGCGCCACGAGCACTTCGCGGCAGTCGTAGTCCGAGCCGATGTTGCCGGCGACGTCGAGTACTCCCTGCGTACCCAGCCGGCCGAAGTTCGGCGCACGCATCAGCGCATTCAGCGCCTCGCGCCGCTCGTAGTCCGATCCGATACCGTCGACCGCCCTCGTATAGGCCGTGGCGACACGTTCGCCGTCGCCGACGCGGCGCAGCGTCGCCACCAGCAGTTCGCGCCGTTCGTAGTCCGACCCGATCGCGTTCGATGCTGCGATGACCTCGCCCAGCGTACCGTCGTCGAGCGCGCCGGAATCCAGCAGCGCGCTCAGCGTGCGGCGGCGCTCGTAGTCCGATCCGATCTTCTGCGCCGCCGCGACCCAGATCGCGCGCAGTTCCGGCTTGGCCGCGAGACGGGGCAGCAGGCCGGTCAGCAGCTCGGCTCGCTCGTAGTCGGAACCGATCTTCTCGGCCTGTGCGATGACGAGCCGCTGCTGCGCCTCGTCGAACGGCGCGACCGCCGCCAGTGCGCCCAGCGCGTTGCGGCGCTCGTAGTCCGAATCGAGCCCGTCGATCAGCTGGATCGCTCGCGTCACCTCGGCCGGCGCCAGCTTGCCGAGCGCGAACAGGTGTTCCAGGTACACGCGACGCGCGTAGCCGGACTGGATGTGAGCGATCTCGTCGAGCACCGCGCCCGCGCCGCCGTTCGAGTAGAAGCGCTTGACGCGCGCTTCCGCCCCGATCGCGGTGTCGCGGATGACGACCGGAATGAACGCCGCGATCCACGTACGGCCTTCCGTATCCAGCGGCCGCTCGCGTCCGTCGACGAAATAGCGCGCTTCGACCTTGCCATCGCGCACCGCGTAGTCGACGCGATGCTCCACGCCGCCCTTCGTCTCGGCGAAGCTCGCGCTGCCGTCGTCACCCAGGCTGGCGACGTCGTCCTCGCGCTCGTTGAACTCGATGCGCCCCTTGATCTTCGCGCTGATCTCGTGCGAACCGTTCCGGATCTGCACATTGGTGTACTGGCGCTTTCCGCCGAACAAGCTGATGTCGCCCGACATGCGCACGTGCCTCCCGCTGTCGCTCGGTAGCGATGGCGGTACGGGAGGTGCGGGCGGTGCGGGAGGCGCGAACGGCGGCGGTGGCGGCTCCTGCGCCACGGCGAGGCCGAAGCCCGGCAACGAGAGGCTGGCGACGGCCAGGAAGGACGCAACGGCCGCAACGGCGCGCATGCGCGACAGGGTGATGTCCATCGGCAAGTCTCCGATCAGATGATCTATGCGTTGAAGAAGAGGCGATTCTCGCTGCGCCATGGCAGGTGCCAGCACGCTTCCGAACCCCTCGAAACGGTGCTCGGCACATTCGGCCAGGCACTCCGCCAAGCGGCGACCGCTGCCCAGATGACGCGCGGCCCAGGCATCACAGGCCAGTTCGGCGATTTCGTCGAGGCGTCGGCGCGCCAACGCAACCAGCGGCAGGAACCAGAGCACGGCGCACCACGCCATGGTCGCGAATTTCCATCCGGGATCGTTGCGTGCGAGATGCGCGGTCTCGTGTGCGAGCATCGCGCGCAGTTGCTCGCGATCGAGCAGTTCGACCGCCCAGCGCGGCAGCACGATGCAATGCCTTCCCACCGCGATGGGACTGGCGAGATCGTCGAGGATGCCCAGGCGCGGTACGGCGATTCCGGCCTGGCGCGCGAGTGCGGCCGCATCGGCCGCGACGCCGGGATGATCCAGCGGTTCGACCCGGGCGAGCATGCGTCCCAGACGTTTCCGGAGCAGCACCAACCGTCCGAGCGCGAGCGCCACACCGGCCAGCCAGACGACCAGCACCAGCTGTGCCCACGAAAGCGGACGCTCGACGACGGGCGCATCCATCGCACCGACGCGCACGGAAACCGGGAGCACCGGCCCGTTTGAGACGAGGCGGGCGTCGCGTTTCCCTTCGACGGCGGCGACGAAGGAATGCGGGTGCCCGCTCGCGGAAACGGAATGCACCGGTGCCGGAACCGCAACCTGCCCGGCAGGAACCTGCCAACGAACGCGCAGCGGCAGTTCCGCGTTGGAAAGCACCTGCACGCTCGCTGTGGCCGCGGCGCCGAACAAGGCCACGCGCCACAGCAGCTCGCGCCACGCCGGCCGGCGACGCAGAAAACCGCGGTCGCCCGCCCAAGCGATCGACAGCAACACGAGCGCATGAACGAAGAACGTCGCCATTGCGACCACCATCGACTCAGCCGTCATCGCCGCCTCCGCGCGCCAGCCGGCGCCTGACCTTGGCGAGATCGTCCGGGGCGATCTCGGACTCCTTCACCAGATGCGCGACGAGTTCGCGCGCATCGCCGGCGAACAACGCGCCGACCAGGTCGGCGACCATCGAACGCCGCACGTCCGATTCTTCGACCAGGGCGCGATAGAACAGCTGTCGCCCGTCTCGACGCTGCGCGACGACACCGCGCCTCTCGAGACGCGACAGCAAGGTCGCCACCGTCGTGTGCTTCAGGCCACGCGCATCCGCAAGCTCCGCGGCGACGTCGGCCGTGCTCGTCTCTCCGCGCTCCCACAGCACGCGCATCAGCGCGATCTGCAGTTCGCTCAGGCTCACGTCCCGCACCTTCCCCATGCCCGCCTCGTCTACGGCTGTAGTACTACAGTTGTAGTAGAAAGAACGGAGCCCCGCAACCAGCCGGAAGTCATGCCCATGGAACGCCACGCCGACACCAACCGAGCGATCCCGTTCGAGGCGAAGACGAATCCGTCGCGACGAACGGCTTGACGAAATCCGGCCGCACCGCTCTAATACGCGCCCCGCAGCGACCCACACGGATCGCATGCCTGCGGCCGAGTAGCTCAGTTGGTAGAGCAGGGGATTGAAAATCCCCGTGTCGGCGGTTCGATTCCGTCCTCGGCCACCATACAAAACAACGGCTTGCAGCGATGCAGGCCGTTTTTGTTTCCGTCGAAGGCCCTCTGGTGCCCGTATGGTGCCGGCCCACTCGCCGCTCGGCTGGACTGCTAGACGCTTCACGCACTCATCTACAATTCCCGAAGGCTATCCATGAGGGATCGGTTAATGGTGATTGCAGATGTCACAGGGGCGCTAGCTAGCGTCAAATCTGCGATGGAAATCGCAAAAGCGCTGTTGGCTGCCGAAAATGCCATCGAAGTAGCCGCCCTGAAAATGCAAGTGGCTCAGTTGATGGGCTCGCTAGCTGACGTGCAGACAAAAGTGATCGAGGCGAATGAAGTCATCGAAGCAAGGGACAAGGAAATCGGCACCTTGCGTGATGCTCTCGAATTGAAGGCGAAAGTGGTGAAGCGTTTAGATGCCTACCACGAGTCCGATGAAAATGGCAATCCCAAGGGGGATCCGTTCTGCATGCGCTGCTTCGAGGCTGATCATCGGCTTTTCCACGTAACGCTCGGTGGGCGCCTGAACGACGCCGCCATATGCCCGCAATGCAAGTCGCGATACGACGGAAGTCGCGTCTCCCGCCTTCATGGCACCTGATTGAGGAAGCGGCGCTTCAGATCGAAGTCGCATCTAGCATCGATCAAGAAACCGTTTTTCTGAAATGCCCACGCGAAAAAGGACCTGGGCGCACGTGTCGTAGCGGGAAGGCCCTGAACTTTTGACCCGCCCCCTCAACGGCACCTCGCCCAGCCTGTCGAGGTCAGTACGCTCCGACGATCCGCCAGCGCTGCGAGCCGCCGTCGAACCAGAGCAAGGCGTTGTGATTCGACGCGATCACGAAATCGGCGCCGATGGCGAAGCGCGCCGCCGCCGTTCCTTCGCCGGCGTATTCATTCGACAGGGTGAGCGTCGCTGCACTTGCGTTGACGAGCATCACCGTCTGGCCGGCGCACGCGTTGCCGAAGAATCCGCGCAGCGAGCACGCCACCGCGGACGTTCCCGTGACCCGGACGACGTCGGTCAGCGTCGTCATGGTCGAGAAGTCGCCGGAGAAGAACGTGGCCGCCGCGGTCACGTTCTTCATGAAAATGTTCCCGTAGTTGTAGGTTCCCGACGTGACGTGACCGGCCACGTTGATCGTGACGCGGTCGTAGGTGCCGGCGACCGCGCCACTGTTCGCGTGCATGGCCGCCGGGTCCACTGCGCCGGCTCCCCGCGTGCAGGGCAAAGCCTCCGGACCCAGCAGTCCGTCGCGAACGAATACGAACTCCAGTTCGGGTCGGGGCGACAGCAATCGGAGAGACCTACGGGTGCGCAGGGGCGCATCATTAGGCTTCCCTTCTGGGGAGTTGACGTCCGGCCAATTGATAGAAAAATAATGACCGACAACATACGTCGGTCATTGTCCCCTGCGGGCGATCATCTGGACTATTGGACTTTCCAAGACTGCTGTAGAGATCCATTGCAGTCCCATACCTGAACACGCCCGCCATTCTTGTACTGATCGGGTGCATGGACGTCCAAGCATTTCCCTGCCGCTGATCTAATAGCCTTGCCGTCGAAGGCCCATGTCTGCTGTTTCGAGCCATTGCAATCCCAGACCTGGACTCGACCACCATTTCTGTACTGATCGGGGGCGTGCACATCCAGGCACTTCCCGGCCTGACTTCTTATTGTGTTGTCGACGAGCATCCAGGACTGCTGCGGCTGACCGTTGCATCCCCAGACTTGGACTGTTGCACCATTGTTCTTTTGGGCACTGGCATTCACATCCAGACATTTTCCAGCCCCACTTCGAACTGACGCAATGCTCAGGCTCATGCGGACAGTGCCCGGAACGGCGCTGGGTGAGGCGCTGCGGCAACAGTATTTCTTGGATCCAGTCCAGCACCCCATGCCACTGGAAGATCCCGCAGGTGGCGAGCCGGGTGTTTCTCCCGCCTTGCAACTGCCGTCGCAAAAGGGGGCGGTTCCATCCCATCGGCAGCTGTAACTTGGAGATGAGCAGCAAAGTGCCTTGGAGCCAAGAACGCAGGCGGCTCCAAATGGTGGCGACACGTTTACATAGGGTGCTACCCAGAAATCCGGGATCGAACTGACACGTGTAACTTCCGTTTCGCCTCCCCCGCATGATCCGTTACACCATGGCGAGGCCCCATCCCAGCGACAGGTCTGCGCAATAGCGCTGTTCGCGACAAATAGGAAACAAAGTACAAGCACAACCAGCACGACACTAATCGTTCCGATCTTCATGACCTTCCTCTCATGGGCACACACCAGCGCACTTGGCAGAATGGTTACACCCAAACGGGTGGTCAATACTCGATCATCTACAGATCATGTAAGAAATCAGCGCAACAGTATGTAGGAGTTCAGCGGGACTTCCTGCCCAAGCCATCGCCCAAAGAAAAGGGCGGCCAAAGCCGCCCTTGTTCATCCTGCATGAGCCTAGATCAAGGGCAAGCCAGCCCCTTGAACCTCAGCCGTGCATGCGTCGGCGCGAAGCCCCACATTCCATTGCTTCGACTCAACTCTAGCTTCCATGTGCCCGTTGCCTGGACACCAATGAATGGGGAGAAGTTTCCAGGCCCCAATGGGGGGGCAGACGATTGATCGATATGGAAAATTGCTGAATTGATCGGATATCCCCAATAGTTGACTTGTTCTGATCCAACATACGCCGCCTCACTTCCAGCTGGGATGACGTTCAAATTCCAGATATTTGATCGGATACCGCCAGGGGACTCGACGACAACGTTCAAGTTGGTGGCACCTCCAGGGAATGCGGGACCAAAACCATTGTCATCGAGGAAGCCGACATCAAGTCCCATCCCATTGACGCACCAGCCACTTGTTCCGGTCATCGGTATCAAAATCGTCTGCACAGCACCGAGGGCGGTGCCACCCGATGGCTGTTGCAGATCGTCACCAGAACCAACTGCAAAACCAACCTGCGAGCCAGTCTTCAGAGACACTGGAATCTCTAGGACAGGATCAACAGTGCAGCCAAGATTCGTCGGACTGATCGTAATCTTTGAGGTGCTTGTTACACCGGGAACAGGAAATGATGTGGCCGGATTGATGCTAACTACGACGTTACGCGTATCACCAGGCTGCCCCATGGGAGCTAGCGTAAAGACCGAGGTCAAGCCTCCATCAAAGAGCACCATTTGATTCGGCACACCAACATGCTCGTGACCGACACGGACCGCCGTCTGAGTCGGGCGCACATTCTTGACTACGATGGTCTTCGACGCGGGCACCGAGCTTCCAAATATCTCCACGTTCCATGGGTCTGAATCACTCACCGATACCTGTTCGACGCCGATCTCAAAGCGGTGGCGCAAATAGTTGTTCTGATCGTTGTAAACATCCTTGACATTGACAACATAGTCCCAAATACCGCATTGCGTTACGCCCGCCGTGCTCGCCGTAACCGTCATGGTCGTCGGGTGGATCAAGCTAAGCAGATGACTTCCGATCGATGGATTCGTGGAAAGCGTTGGAGACCCCAAATATGGCGGGTCGGTAACGGACACATCGTACTGGTTTCCGCCGAGCGCCGCGGTCAGCGTGTATGACGAGACCGGATTCGTTACCGCTCCACCAATATCACCGACATGAAGCACATCAACGACGGGATCGACGAGAATCTCAGTTCTAGGGATCGCATCTTTAACCATTATTAGTGGTGTGTTTGTTGATGCCATAACTCCCATATCGATGAACTGAATCATCCCGGCATTAACGTACGAAATTCCACTCATTAATCCTGCCACACCGACATCAATAACTTCGTCATCAACATTGAAGACAGCACCGCCAGAGCTTCCATCAAGAGGATTGAGCCCCTCAAAAAAGTAGTATCCAATCTGACTGCTACCGACAGTATCATTCAACCATACATACCTACCAGACGTTTCGACCCTCAATCCACCCCAAAGAAAATTACTAACAAGTATATATTTGTCTGATTTCCTAGGAGCGCCAGATCTTCTGATCTTAACAGGCTTTCTATCAACCACATATCTATCCACATTGAATGTCATGTAGTCTTTAGAGCTATCGACCTCGATCAAGTTGTTTTTGCCTGAAAGGGTTCCAAAATAGACATTATCTGATGGAATGTTTGACCAAGCAAACTCGGAACAAGAAGCCGCCGAGTATTTTGGCGCAAACACTACCGCGTATTGCGACGGATCAAAAGAAAATTTATGCGCCGCCGTAATAAACATCGTGCGCCCAAGCAAAACAGCCGTACGCCCAGCCGATGTGCTGTTTATTCCATAAAATGATTGACCTGGATCAACTGGATATCCGTAATACTGCGTCAAAGGATTCCATGATATGGAATATGTCCCATTTCCGTTATTGAAAAGCATAGATTTTGGGATCATGGCACCGGTAGCATTGACAACTTTCTGCTCAGCAACGCTTAATGGAGCGCCACAAATCCCATGAACGCTAGTAATAGGAGGAAACGCGAATACATTTGATGCAAACAAAAAAATTCCAAACAATATAACCCCAAGTTCCGCATAAACATTTCTCAAAACGGTCATCTCAACCCTCCCTTAGCCGCACCGAGCGGCGCTCAAACCTATCATAAGGCTGCAACTAATATCGTTGATTTTCTCCGCACAGAGTAGCGATTCTGCCGCGAGCTTTCAGTCGGATGCTTGCGTCAGAACGCGTAAGAAATTTCCCACGCGCAGACGCGGCGATTTCCTCTACGCAGCCGGAGCAGCCGCAGCACCATGTGCCCCTGCTCGCTGTCTGCGACACGCGCCCTGCAAGATGCGGGGACGCTCGCAGGAGGCCAAGTGACGGCGAGCGACTTCTACCCTCCAGCTTGAGCCGTTCGCGCTCGCCATCGACTTCGGGGAAGTCCAATGCTGCGCATGCTCCTTGTGCTGCTAGCCCCGTCTCTTGCGGTACGGAACTGCCCGGCTGAGGCCAAGGGGAGCACCGGCGCTCCCAAGACTCAGCACGTCCAGGGATACGTAAGGAAGGATGGGAGCCGGTCAATGGCTACTGGCGCGCGCCCCGCGGGCCGTGGAGGCGGCGGCAGCAGCGCAGGCCGATCAACGTACGAGCCCGGCGCTTCCTCATCGGGCAGGACCTGGAACTCGGCATCTGACGCCTCATCGATCGACCTCGAAGCTGACGCACAGGACTTCAGCGGCTTTCAGGACGACACCAGTTGGGCCAAGGGACTCGGGGGGCAGGACGAAAAGGCGCCCCCTGAAGCCGATGTCGAGTGCCGATACTCGGCCGTGATGACCGACGAAGAGATTGCGGCTTGCAGGCGCTGGAAGCTCTCCGCCGCGCCCTCCTGTACATGTCTCACTGGGCGAGACCTAACTTCGCCAGAATAAGCCAACATTCACGGGAGCCAGGTGCCGTCGCGGCGCGCATGCCTCACGGGCCCCATGCCGGATGCCCATCGCCGGCGCTGCACGCGGCGAAGCATCGGATGGAATCCAACAGGAGCAGCCGTTCACGACGGCTCGAAGCCATTCCCGAAGATCGAATCCCCTGCAAGGGTGTATTCCAGCATCGCGCAGTTGTCGCACTGGGCCGGGATCTGCGGCTCGAAATCCAGGCGATAGGAGGACACGAAGGCTTCCTCGGAATTCCACGTCCGAAGCAGCAGCCGGCTGCCCTGGTAGGTCGCGCTGACGTCGTATCGCCCGATGGGAACGTCCTTGATGCGGTATCCGTCGGCAGCGCGCAGCGTGAGCACGGTGCCGGCGCTGCCGTCGATCAGCGGCCCGACGGGCCGGAACGTGAACTCGATCTGGTCGTCCTCGATGTAGACGCCCGGATAGTGATCGAACGTCACGAGGCCGCCATAGTGCCCCGACAAGGGCTCTGGCATCACTCCGGCCAGCTTCCAGGTGAAGTTGCGAACGGCGCCCTCGCCGCCGAAACCGGAACTGTCGTCCGGATGGAGCCAGAGCGTGTACGCCTTCCCGTTGTAGTTGGCCTGATGCTGGGCAAAGGCATACCACGACCCGACGCTGAGCCGGATCGCATAGTTGCCGTCGGCCCCCGTCGTCGTGGACAGGTTGGAATTGAAGAAGATGCTGTGGTCCGCGATGACCTTCGCGCCCGACAGGGGCCGGCCCGCGAAATTCCTCACGACACCGGTCAGGTATCCGCTCTGTCGGCTCTCGCGGTCGGCCGACGAGGTTTCCGGGCGACTCGCGCCGGGTGAGCCGGATGCCCCTACGGCCACGGCGCTCGCAGGAGGAAAGTGGTATACGGCAG
The DNA here is from genome assembly GCA_002297645.1 of Rhodanobacteraceae bacterium UBA703. Lineage (GTDB taxonomy): Bacteria > Pseudomonadota > Gammaproteobacteria > Xanthomonadales > Rhodanobacteraceae > Dokdonella_A. The sequence goes on from DBMH01000223.1 coordinate 13,237, forward strand.
CGGATTGCCGGAGCGCCTGGACACCTGCGTTTTTTTCGAAGGAATCGAAGAAGATGCCGTCGCCACGGAACTCATAGGCGCCGATGTCGGGCCGGGGTCCACCGATCCCCGGCCGGATCGGGTCGCTCCATGCCGCCCGTACGAAACCGGTGCCGCGCTGGTCCCAGGCCAGATTGGCCGGGTTGCCGCCGCGGTCGACCACGGGACTGTCCGCCGGAATCGGATGGACCGGGACGAAACCGCCGCCGTGCATGGTCGTGAGCGGCCCGAGGCCTGATTCCGTCGCGAACAGGTTGTCCTGGTCGTCGCCGTTGATCGTGCCGCTTCCCGGCATCGTGCGGAACGAGGAATTCTTCGCGTGGACGACGCTCGGGTTCGTCGTGGACGTCGACTGGTGCACGATGTCGCCGAACTGTCCCGTCATACCGTTCGTGTTCTCGTCGAACAGCGTGCTGTGCAAGGTCGCCGTGGCTGCCGTCGAGGCGACCCACAAAGCGCCCGCGCCGGAGTTGCTGGGAATGGGATGGTCTGGTGCGGCCCGGTTCCTGGCGAAGGTCGAGTTCCGGATCGTCATGAGTCCCTTCGCGATGGCGAGGGCGCTGCCGACCCCCGATCGGTGCAGCGACTCGTTGGCCGAGAACGTCGTGTTCTCGATGATGCCTTCGCTGGCCCCCACGCCGTCGGAGCCGGACCAGTACAGGCCGCCGCCGAGCGTCTCGTCGACCTTGTTGCCGACCAGCGCGCTGCCCGAGAGCCGGAAGCTCGTCATCGTCGTGGCATTGATGCCGCCCCCGAAACTTCCCGCCGTATTGCCTTCGATCAGCGAATTCCGGACAAGGGCATGCGCGCGCGGGGAAAGCAGGCGGAGGCCGCCGCCGGCGTAGGCATGGTTGTCCTTGACGAGACTGTCGTCGATCGTGATCGTGCCGGCCGAGAAATACACCGCGCCGCCCTGGCCCGTATCCGTCGCGGGAACACGGTTGCCGACCAGATGCACGCCTTTCAGCTCGAGATCTCCCTCGGCGAACCAGATCGCGCCTCCGTCGCGCGTCGCGCGGTTGCCTTCGAAGCGGCTGTCGTGGATGCGCAGATCGTCGCCGTAGCCGTACAGGGCACCGCCGTTGCCGCCGTCGGTGACGGCATGGCCGCGCACGAACGCGAGCCCGCTGACGGTCACGGTCCTTCGCACGCCGTTCGTGTTCTGCACGTGCAGCAGGCGCGTCGCGTCGCCGCCGTCGAGCACGACGACGTCGGCACCGGGACCGGTGATCGTCATGCTCTCGCGGATGCGGATCGGACTGGTCAGTGCGATATTGCCCCGCAACCCGGAGTCGAACGTGATCGAATGCGGAGCGCCGGCCGTGGCGTTGGCCGTCTCGACCCGTTGGCGCAGGCTGCCGTCCCCCGTATCCGCCAACGTCGTGACGACGTAGTCGGCCGCACGTGCCGGAACGCCCCAGGCCAGAGACAAGACAAGAGCCGGCAATATATTGTTTCTCATTGGATAGTCTTCCATCGCACAGGTCGCGGCGATATGCCTCGCGCCACTTGCGGATGACGAAACCCCGCTTGCGAACCTATCAATCCGCGGATCACCGGAGATGCGCCGACGCGGCATGCGGAAGCATGCGGTGCGTCGACAAGTGGACTTGTTCCACCTCCCACGGCAGGCTTGACCATCACGCACGATGCACGCAGTGGACGACACATGAATGGGGATGGCTCCGTCGAGGCGGACCGCAAGGACGTGACCGAGATGCTGCGCTCCTGGGGCGAAGGCGACTCCCGCGCGGCCGAACGCCTGACCGAATTCGTCTACGCGCAGGTCCGCGCCATGGCCCGCAGAAACCTGCGCCAGGCCTCCGGGAGGATCAGCCTGCAGCCGACCGAACTCGCGCACGAACTGTTCGTCAAGCTGCTTGATGCCGGCATCGCCTGGCGCGATCGCCGGCATTTCTACGGTGTGGTCAGCGCCGCGCTGCGCAACCTCCTGATCGACACCGCGCGCGCGCGCGCCAGCGAGAAACGTGGCGGCGATGCGTTGCACGTGACCCTGTCCGCCGCCGAAGACGTAGCCGAGGAGATCCGCGATCCCACGGCGCTCGACGACGCCTTGCGCGAACTGCGCGCGCTCGACGAACGCAAGCACGAAATCATCGAACTCCACTACCTGCTCGGTTTCAAGCGCGAGGAAATCGCCGAGATCGTCGGCGTATCCGTGCCGACCGTCGACCGCGACCTGCGCTTCGCCAAGACCTGGCTGCACGACCGGCTGCGGACATGACCGCAAGCCGGTGGAGTCGCCTGCAGGAGCTGTTCGATCGCCTGTTGGAGCTGCCCGCGAACGACCGGTCCGCATGGCTCGACGCCTACGAACCGGACGCCGGGCTGCGAGCCGAAGCGGCCCGGCTCGTTCGCGAGCATGACGCCTCCGGTGGTGCCGGCCTCACCTCGCCCCTCGGCCGCGCCGCCGCCGACATCGCCACCCCGGCATCCGCGGGGCAGCGCATCGGCGCCTACGCGCTGATCCGGGAGATCGGCAGCGGCGGCATGGGTACCGTCTTCCTCGCCGAACGCGTCGACGACGAGTTCGCCCAGCGCGTCGCAATCAAGCTGATCCGCGGCATCGCCACCCGGGACATGAGCCATCGGCTCCGGCGCGAGCGCCAGATCCTGGCCGGTCTCGATCACTCGAACATCGCACGTCTTTTCGATGGCGGCACCAGCGACGCCGGCCAGCCGTATCTGGTGATGGAGTACATCGACGGCGAGAGCCTCACCGACCATGCGCGCTCGCACGGCTTGCCGCTCGACCGGCGCCTGCGCCTGCTGCAGCAGGTCTGCCATGCCGTGCACTACGCGCACCGGCGCCTCGTGATCCATCGCGACCTCAAGCCCGCCAACGTACTGATGCGAGCCGACGGCACTCCGGCCCTGCTCGACTTCGGCATTGCCAAGCTGCTCGACACCGACACGGGACAACCGCAGGAGACGCGCACCGCGCTGCCGTGGTTCACGCCGGCCTATGCCAGCCCGGAGCAACGAACAGGGGGTGCGGTCAGCACCGCCACCGACATCTACGGTCTCGGCGCCCTGCTCCACCACCTGCTTACCGACGCGATTCCACAACCGCGCGCCGACGGCGGGCTGCCGCCGCCGAGCACGCTGCGCAACACGGCTGGCCAGCCCGCCGGGGACCGCGAGCTCGACATCATCGTCGGCAAGGCGACCCATCCCGATCCGGAGCGGCGCTACGACTCCGGCGCCGCCCTCGCCGACGACCTCGAACGCTATCTCGCCGGGCGTCCGATCCAGGCGGCGCCGGACCGTGCCGGCTATCGCCTGCGCAAGTTCGTACGGCGCAATCGGGTCAGCGTCGGCCTCGGCCTGCTCGCCGTCGCCATCTTGTTCGCGACATCGACCTGGGCCCTGCACCAGGCGTACATGACCCGCCTCCAGGCCACGCGCGCCGAACGGCATTTCGCCAGCGTGCGCGATCTCGCCAATCGCTTCGTCCACGACGTGTACCGGGAAATCGCCGACATACCGGGCACCAGCCGCGCCCAGACGATCCTGCTCGACACGGGCATCGAGTATCTCGGCCGTCTCGCCACCGATGCAGGTGACAACCGCGCGCTCTTGCTCGAAATCGCTGCAGGCTACGTCTCGCTCGCGCGGACCCAGGAGCGCATGCATGCCCTTCCCGAGCAGCGCAGGCAGACGGCCCAGCTCGTACAGGCCACGCTCGATCGCGCCGATGCCCTGGCGCCACGCGACGCGACCTCCCTGCGCTGGCGACTGAGGGCTTTGACCTTGCTGGCCACCGCGGAGCTCGGCGCCCAGCAATTCGATGCCGCCCGGGCGTATTTCGAATCCGCTGCCGTCCTGGCGCACGAAACCCTGCATTCGCGCGAATCGTTCGAGCTCGCCGTATCCCGTGCCGAGCTGTTCACCGAATACGGCAAGGCCGCCGGCATCGACATTCCGGCACGACGGCGCCTGGGCCTGGTCGAAAGCGCCCGCGCCAGCTACGAGGTCGCGCGGTCGCTGGCCGCGAGCGACACCGACCGCGACGCGGCGGACAACGCGCTGGCGACCACCCTCATCTACCTCGCACGCGTGAAGAACGAGGATGTCGACGATCCCGGACGACTTGCCGTGGCGCTTGCCTACGCCGATGAAGCGCTGCGGATACAGGAAGTCCTGCACGCGCGCCTGCCCAACGACATGCCCACGAACGTGAACCTCGTGATGGAAGCGACGACCGCGGCGGCGATCGCCGCGGGCCACGGCGACTACGAACGCGCTCGCGATTACTATCGAACGGCGCGCCGCTACGACGAGAACATCCGGCGTCTGGATCCGGAGCAGCCGGTCGCGGCGATCAACCGGATCGTGATGCGCCTGGGGCAGATCGACATGGAGATGCGCGCCCACGCACCCCCTCTCGAACAGTTCGCGGAGATCGCCGAGGTCGAGCGGCTCATCGCCGGGCTTCCCGACCACATCTCCGGCCAGCGCCAGTTCGCCGCCCTGCGCGCCTGGGTCGCCACGCTGGAGGCGGAGTTCAGCTTGCGCCGCAGCGAAGAAGCCGGCCTCGCCCAGGCCGAGCGCCTCGCGCTCAAGCGCGAATCGCTGCGCCGGTTCGAGGAGGCCGGCACGCTGATCGCGCTCGCACCGGAAGCGGTCCTGGAGGAAAACCGGGACACGATGGAACTGTTGCGCACCGGCCCCCGACGCGCGCGCGCCTCGCTGGCCGCGCTGCAACCACGCTGAAGGACCGGCGGCAGCGGCACGCCGGCGAAGCGCGACACCCGCGACGCACGGCGGCGCAGGAAGCGTCGCGCAAGCCGGATCACCACACGACACGCAACCACCCAGCGTTCGAACGAACGCCGCCGTTGCCACGAAGCGCCGGCTCCCATCCCACCCGACGTCCCGGGCACGTGCCCCTCGACTTCCCTGTCCGGCCCGGGGTCTTCCCCTGTTGGGCATTCGCCGCTGCCGTTGTATCGTCGGCGCATGAGGCTGCCCTCCCCGCGCGCGCCCAACTGACACACAACCGCCGTAGCGTCCGCTGCGCGGCGCCCGCGCACGGGCATCGTCGAATTCCCTCGTTCAGCGCCGCGGCGACGCCGGCGACGCTTCCAGGACCCCGAATGAAACCGACCCGCCTCCTGCACGAACTCGGCCAGAGCCTCTGGCTCGACAACATCACCCGCGACATGCTCGACGACGGCAGCCTGAGCCGCCGCATCGACGAGCTCTCGGTCACCGGCCTGACCTCGAATCCGACGATCTTCGACGAGGCGATCGGCAAGACCGCCGCCTACGACGCCGGGATCGCCGAGAAGGCCCGCACGGGCCTCGCGGGCGAAGCGCTGTTCACCGAGCTCGCGCTGGAGGACCTGCGTCGTGCGGCCGACCTGTTCCGCCCGATCCACGAGGCCAGCCGCGGCGAGGACGGCTGGGTGTCGATGGAGGTCTCGCCGCTGCTCGCCGACGACGCGGCCGGCACGCTCGAAGCGGCCAAGGCGATCCACGCCCAGGCCGGACGATCGAACCTGTTCGTGAAGATCCCCGGCACCGCGGCCGGCATCGTCGCGATCGAGGAGGCGATCTTCGCCGGCGTGCCGGTCAACGTCACCCTGCTGTTCTCGCGCGAGCACTACCTCGCCGCCGCCGAAGCCTATCTGCGCGGCATCGAGCGCCGCCTCGCCGCCGGACTCGATCCGCGCGTCGGCTCGGTCGCGTCGGTGTTCGTGAGCCGGTGGGACCGCGCCGTGGCAGGCGCCGTGCCGCCTGCCCTCGCCAATCGCCTCGGCATCGCCATCGGTCGCCGCACCTACCGCGCCAGCAGGGACCTGTACGCATCGCCGCGCTGGGCGGCACTGGCCGCCGCAGGCGCGCGTCCGCAACGCCTGCTGTGGGCCAGCACGGGCATGAAGGACAGTGGCGCGCGCGCGACGCTCTACGTCGAGGCGCTGGCCGCACCGGACACGATCGACACGATGCCGGAGAAGACGCTCCTGGCGCTGGCCGAGGACGGCGAGATCAAGGGCGCGATGCCGGCCGACGGCGGCGACTGCGAGGCCGTGCTGGCCGAGTTCGGCCGCGCCGGCATCGACATCCATGCGCTGGCTGCCCGGCTGCAGAAGGAAGGCGCCGAGTCCTTCGTGGGATCCTGGCGGCAGCTCATGCAGCGCATCGCCGACAAGACCGCCGCAACCGGACCGCAGCAGGCTGCCTGATGACCGTTTCGCCGACGATCGGCCCGGGCTTGACCTCGCGCCCGCAATGGCGCGCCCTGCGGATGCATGCGGAACGTCTCGCCGGCCGCCCTCTGCGCGAGTTGTTCGCCGCCGATCCGCTGCGCGGGGAACGCTTCGCCGCCGAAGCCGCAGGCTTGTACCTGGACTACGCCAAGCAGCGCGTCGACGCCGACGTCCTGCGCGCGCTGCGCGACCTGGCCGACGCCGTGGGGTTGCGCGAGCGCATCGCGGCCATGTTCCGCGGCGAACACATCAACGCAACCGAAAGTCGTCCCGCGCTGCACGTCGCCCTGCGCGCGCCGCAGGACGACGTGATCGAAGTCGACGGCGTCGACGTCGTCGCTGACGTGCACGGCGTGCTCGCGCGCATGTCGGCGTTCGCCGAGCGCGTTCGCGACGGCGACTGGAAGGGGCACGACGGACGACCGATCCGCGCGGTCGTCAACATCGGCATCGGCGGCTCCGATCTCGGCCCCGTCATGGCCTACGAGGCGCTGCGCCACTACAGCCGCCGCGACTTGGCGTTCCGCTTCGTTTCGAACGTCGACGGCACCGATTTCGTCGAAGCCACGCGCGACCTCGACCCGCGCGAGACGCTGTTCATCGTCTGCTCCAAGACCTTCACCACGCTCGAGACGCTGGCTAACGCGCACGCGGCCCGCGCGTGGACGCTGGCCGCCTACGGCGGCGACGCTTCCGCCGTCGCGAACCATTTCGTCGCGGTGTCGACCAACGCGAAGGAAGTCGCCCGGTTCGGCATCGACACCGCCAACATGTTCGGTTTCTGGGACTGGGTGGGTGGCCGCTACTCGATGGACTCGGCCGTGGGCCTGTCGACGATGCTGGCGATCGGTCCGGCGAACTTCCGCGACCTGCTGTCCGGCTTCCGCGCGATGGACGAGCATTTCCGCAGCGCGCCATTCGAACAGAACCTGCCGGTGCTGATGGGGCTGCTCGGCGTCTGGAACACGAATTTCCTCGGGCTCGACAGCGTCGCCGTGCTGCCGTACGAGCAATACCTCAAGCGCTTCCCGGCCTATCTGCAGCAGCTCACGATGGAGAGCAACGGCAAGAGCGTCACGCGCGGCGGCATGCGCGTCGACTATGCGACCGGCCCCGTCTACTGGGGCGAGCCGGGGACCAACGGCCAGCATTCGTTCTACCAGCTCATCCATCAGGGCACGCGCGGCATCGCCTGCGACTTCATCGGCTTCTGCGACGCGCTCGCGCCGCTGGGCGACCAGCACGACCTGCTGATCGCCAACCTGTTCGCACAAGGCGAAGCGCTCGCCTTCGGCAGGACCGCCGACGAGGTGCGCGCCGAAGGAACGCCCGAAGCGCTGGTGCCGCATCGCGTGTTCGAGGGCAACCGCCCGAGCAGCACGATTCTCGCCCAACGCCTGACGCCCGGCACGCTCGGCGCGCTGGTCGCGTTGTACGAACATGCGGTGTTCGTGCAGGGCGTGATCTGGGACATCGACTCGTTCGACCAATGGGGGGTCGAACTCGGCAAGATCCTGGCGAAGACGACCGCTGCGCAACTCGCGAGCGAGGACGAGCCCGTGCTCGCACACGACAGCTCCACCAATGCCCTGATCCGCCGCTACCGTTCGCACCGGAGCCCGTCGTGATGTCGCGTATTTCCCCACTGGCCGGGCATCCGGCCACCGAAGCGCCGGCGATCGACGTCGGCGCGCTGGTCGACGCGTACTGCGCGCGCAAGCCCGATCCCGCGATCGCCGCGCAGCGCGTCGCGTTCGGCACCTCCGGCCATCGCGGCAGCTCGTTCGATGCGAGCTTCAACGAGGCGCACGTGCTCGCGATCACGCAGGCGATCTGCGAGTTCCGCCGTGCGCACGCCATCGACGGGCCGCTGTTCCTCGGCATCGACACGCACGCTCTCTCGGCGCCGGCGTTCGAAACCGCGCTCGAGGTGCTGGCGGCGAACGGCGTCGAGGCGCGCATCGCGCCGGACGGCGAATACACACCGACACCGGCCGTGTCGCAGGCGATCCTCGCGCACAACCGCGGGCGCGAACGCGGTCTCGCCGATGGCATCGTCGTCACGCCCTCGCACAATCCTCCCGCCGACGGTGGCTTCAAGTACAACCCGCCGCACGGCGGGCCGGCCGACACGGCGCAGACGTCCGTGATCGAGGCGCGCGCGAACGCGCTGCTCGCCGACGGCCTGCGTGAGGTGCGTCGCATGCCGTTCGCCCGTGCGCGGACGGCGACGACGACGCGCGAGTACGACTTCCTCGGCCGCTACGTCGACGGACTCGTCGACGTCGTCGACTTCGACGCGATCCGCGCCGCCGCACCGAAACTCGCCGTGGACCCCCTCGGCGGCGCTGGCGTGCACTACTGGGCGCGCATCGCCGAACGCCACCGCATCGCGCTCGACGTGCTCGACGAAAGCGTCGATCCGAGCTTCTCGTTCATGACGCTGGACTGGGACGGCCAGGTGCGCATGGACCCGTCGTCGACGTATGCGATGCGAGGACTGATCGCGCTGAAGGACCGCTACGACGTCGCGTTCGCCTGCGACACCGACCACGACCGCCATGGCATCGTCGCGCGCAGCAGCGGACTCATGCCGGCGAATCACTATCTCACCGTGATGGCCGACTATCTGCTGCGCTGCCGCCCCGAATGGCGCAGCGACGCCGGCATCGGCAAGACCGCGGTCAGCAGCGCGCTGATCGACCGCGTCGCCATGCGCCACGGGCGCCGCCTGCACGAGACGCCGGTCGGCTTCAAATGGTTCGTCGACGGCCTGTCCGACGGCTCGCTCGGTCTCGGTTGCGAAGAAAGCGCCGGCGCCTCCTTCCTCGCCCGCGACGGCCGCGCCTGGAGCACGGACAAGGACGGCATCACCGCCGCCCTGCTCGCCGCCGAGATCACCGCACGCGAAGGATGCGACCCCGGCGAAGGCTACGAGCGCATCACGGCCGAACTCGGCCGCTCGTACGCCCGCCGCATCGACGCACCGGCGACGCTGGAGCAGAAGAAGCGCCTGTCGAAACTGTCACCGGGCGAAGTACGGTCCGACACACTCGCCGGCGAAAGGATCGACGCCGTGCTCGACCGCGCCCCCGGCAACGGCGCCGCGATCGGCGGCATAAAGGTCGTCGCTCCGAGCGGCTGGTTCGCTGCGCGCCCGTCGGGCACCGAGAACATCTACAAGGTCTACGCCGAGAGCTTCCGCGACGAAGCGCACCTCGACGAGCTGCTGCGCGAGGCGCAGGCCATGGTGGACACGGCACTCGGATCCGGCTGACGCGAGGGTGTCGATTCCGCGCGCGCCCGTTCGTTTTCCTCGAAGCAAGAACGGAAAACCGGGCACGCAAGGGAAACCCTGAACAAGTCGTCATTGCTCGCTGCGTCTGCGGCTCGCCCCTTCGGCCCTTCACTTCGCGAAGGGTCGCTACGGCATCCTGCCTGCGCAGTCCCGCGAGGCACTCTTCGACAGCCGAAGGCGGACTATCCAGGCCACAGTTTCTTTGGATGCCCGCATTCGTAGGCACGACGCCGTGATACGGGTTCAGAACGTCTAGAGATCGCAGTTGACGCGCGCGCCCGTTCCGGTCTGAATGACACCCTTACCGCTGAGGAGAACCCGATGTCCCGCGCCACCTCTTTCGCCATCCTGCTCGCCCTCGCCGCCGGCAGCGCCGTCGCCGCCCCCGTCACCTACGAGATCGACCCCTCGCACACCTACCCGAGCTTCGAAGCCGACCACATGGGCGGCCTGTCGGTCTGGCGCGGCAAGTTCGACCGGACGTCCGGCTCGGTCGTGCTCGACAAGACGGCCGGCAGCGGCCTCGTCGACGTGAAGGTGGACACGTCCAGCGTCGACTACGGTCTCGACAAGATGAACGAGCACGCGCGCGGCGACGACATCCTCGACGTCGCGAAATTTCCGCAAGCGGCCTACAAGGGACGCCTCGAAGGATTCAAGGACGGCGCGCCGTCGCGCGTCGTCGGCGACCTGACCTTGCACGGCGTCACGAAGCCGCTGGAACTGAAGATCCTGTCGTTCAAGTGCATGCCGCATCCGATGCTGAAGCGCGAGGTCTGCGGCGCCGACGCGCTCGCGACCTTCGATCGCTCCGAGTTCGGCATCGACGCCGGCAAGAAGTACGGCTTCGACATGAAGGTCACGCTGCGCATCCAGGTCGAAGCCGTCCAGAAGGCGAAGGAATAGACCGGCGCCGGGCGACGGATGCCGCATCGCCCGACGCGAAACGCCGCTGCGGCGGCGGCTCGCGTGCGCCATCCCGGAGCCGGAATGGCACGGCCGCGCCGGAGGCTGCGGCCGAGGCGATGCGGAAGGAGTACGCTTGGCCGGAAGTCCGCGCGGCGCTCGTCGCCGGTGCCGAGCGGGAGTCCCATCGACGCCTCGGGCGAGGACCTTCCCATGGCGAGACTCGTGCTCGCGCCGGCGCTCGCGCGCTGGCTGCAGGAACCGGCTCCGGCACAGGGAGCCGAGGTGACGCTGGCCGCACGCGGCCAGCATCTCGACGCCGCGCTGGAGGAACTGTTCGCGGCGCATCCGCGCCTGCGCGGTTACGTGCTCGACGAGCACGGCACGGTGCGCCACCACGTCGCGATCTTCGTCGACGGCCTCGCGATCGCCGACAAGCGCGACCTGCACCAGCCGCTGTCGGCGCAGTCGGAAATCTACGTGATGCAGGCACTGTCCGGAGGCTGAAATGTCCGATCGTCTGCTGGTGTCGACCCGCAAGGGCCTGTTCGTCCTCGTCCGCGCGGACGGCGGATGGACGTTCGAGCGCCACGCCTTTCTCGGCGACAACGTCACGCTCGCCTTCGCCGACGGCCGCGACGGCCACTGGTATGCGGCGCTGAACCTCGGTCATTTCGGCGTGAAGCTGCACCGCTCGAACGACCAGGGCCGCAACTGGAGCGAAGTCGCCGTGCCCGCCTACGCCGAAGGCGACACCTGCGCGACCGGAGACGGCAAGCCGCCGGCACAGGCCCGGCTGCAGTTGCTGTGGTCGCTCGCCGGCGGCGGCGTGGACGAGCCCGGGCGGCTCTGGGCCGGCACGATTCCAGGCGGCCTGTTCCGCTCCGACGATCGCGGCGATAGCTGGCAGCTGGTGCGTTCGCTGTGGGATCGCCCGGAGCGCGCGCAATGGTTCGGCGGCGGCTACGACGCGCCGGGCATCCATTCGATCTGCGTCGACCCGCGCGACGCGCGCGTGCTGCGTGTCGCGCTCTCCTGCGGCGGCGTCTGGCGCAGCGACGACGGCGGCGCGAGCTGGCGCGTGACCACGCGCGGCATGTTCGCCACCTACATGCCGCCGGACCGGCGCGAGGATCCGGCGATCCAGGACCCGCACCGCATGGTCCAGTGCGCGGGCGCGCCGGACCACTTGTGGGTGCAGCACCACAACGGCGTGTTCCGCAGCGAGGACGGCGGCGAGCACTGGCGCGAGATCGCCGACGTGCCGCCGTCGGTGTTCGGCTTCGCGGTCGCCGTGCACCCGCGCGATCCGCACACGGCGTGGTTCGTGCCGGCGATCAAGGACGAGCGCCGCATACCGGTCGACGGCCGTCTCGTCGTGTCGCGCACGCGCGACGGCGGAACGGCATTCGAGGTACTGGGCGACGGACTGCCGCAACGACACGCCTACGACCTCGTGTACCGGCACGGCCTCGCGATCGACGACGGCGGCACGCACCTCGCGTTCGGCTCGACCACCGGCGGCCTGTGGACCAGCGACGACGGCGGCGACCACTGGCGCGCACCCGACATGCGGCTGCCGCCGATCCACGCCGTCGCGTTTGCCTGATTCCCGCGGGGCCGTACCGCCATGATCGAAACCCTGTTCCGCATCGAGCGACCGGTCGTGCAGGCGCCGATGGCCGGCGTGCAGGGCAGCGCGCTCGCGATCGCCGTCTGCGAAGGCGGCGGACTCGGCTCCCTGCCCTGCGCGATGCTGTCGGCCGACGCCGTGCGCACGGAAGTCGCCGCGATCCGCGCACGCTCGGATCGTCCCTTCAACCTGAACTTCTTCTGCCACGAGCCACCACGACCCGACGCGGCGCGCGAAGCGCAATGGCGGGCACTGCTCGCGCCGTACTACCGCGAGGCCGGCCTCGATCCCGCCGCCGCGGCTTCCGCGCCGGCGCGGAAGCCGTTCGACGATGAGGCCGCTGCACTGGTCGAGGAACTGCGTCCGCCGGTCGTCAGCTTCCACTTCGGCCTCCCGGCCGCCCCGTTGCTCGCGCGCGTGCGCGCCGCCGGTGCGAGGATCCTGTCCTCGGCGACGACCGTGGCGGAAGCGCGCTGGCTCGAAGCACGCGGCGTCGATGCGATCGTCGCGCAGGGGCTCGAGGCCGGCGGCCATCGCGGACACTTTTTGTCCCNNCGGACTGTTCGCCCTGCTGCCGCGGATGCTGCAAGCCGTGGACGTGCCGGTGATCGCGGCCGGAGGCGTCGCCGATGCGCGCGGCGTCGAGGCCGCGCTCGCACTCGGCGCCGCGGGCGTCCAGGTCGGCACCGCCTATCTGCTCTGCCCCGAAGCGACCACACGCCCGGCGCATCGCGCCGCGCTGAAGGACACCGACGCGCCCACGATGCTGACCAACCTGTTCAGCGGCGGCGCGGCGCGCGGCATCGTCAATCGCCTGATGCGCGAACTCGGGCCGATGCGCGCGGAGGCGCCGGAGTTCCCGCTCGCCTCCAGCGCCCTGGCACCGCTCCGCGCCTGGGCCGAAGCGAGCGGGAGCGGCGACTTCTCTCCGCTGTGGGCCGGCCAGAACACGCTCGGTTGCCGCGAAATCTCCGCCGCCGAACTGACGCGCGAACTCGCGCCCCACTGACGCTCCTGCGCAAGACCCGCGGCACCGGCCGATACGCTGCCGGCCGGCGCCGCGGAGGGCGCTGCACACTCGAAACGGATCAATGGGCGCCGGTCGGCCCCGGTTCGTCCGGCTCGTCAATCGGAGTCGGATTTGCCGAAGCCGTCGGCGAAGAGCGTGTCGTTGGCGATGAAGCGGGCGGCGGTCATGTCCTGGTCGATGCACAACGTGAGCGGACCGACCGCGCCCTTCTTCCAGCAGCGGTAGCCGGCGGTGACGACGCGACCGCCGCCGTCCAGGAACAGGTGGCTGCCCCACGAACCCTTGTCCGCGGTCGTGCTCGCCGCGAAGTCGAGCACCGACATCGCGTGCAGCGTACCGCCGTTGCGGTCGAACTGGACCACGGCCTGCAGCGCATGGCCGTCGCCGAACAGGTCGTCGCTGGCGTTGATGCCGACGACGAGGTCGCGCGTATCGGCCCGTTCGGCCAGGCCGTAGGGAACGTTGCGGCCGCTCAGCACCAGCGCATGGCGCTTGTTGGAGCCGGCATTGAAGCCGTTGTCGGCCGAGCCGTCGGCCCTGTACGCCGCCAACAGCAACTGGAACTGCGTGGGTGTCGCGCTGTCGTCCGCCGCGGTACCGGCGACGATGAAGCCGCCGTTGCGGCGCCTCATCACCTGGGTGAGCTTGTCCTTCCCGCGGGTGCCGAGGTCGGCGAACACGTCGTCGTCGAGGAAGTCGTCCACTTGCCCGGTGACGCCGTTCAGGCTCAGCACGAAACCGTCGGTGTCCTCGCCTCCGGCCTGCGCACGCTGCGTCTCGCCGACGAGGACGAGGCGATAGGCGAACGGCGACGGCGCATAGGCCAGCACGCCGAGCGCGGTGTCGCGGCCGTTCGTCGCGTGATCCGGATTGTGGACGAACACGCCCGGGCGCGCGGGGAAATTGCCGAATGCCGTGTTCTGCGCGCCGGTCGTCGGGTTCAGGTTGATCGCGAAGGCGGCCTTGTTCTTCAGCGCGCCCGAGCCGGTATCGGTTTCGCCGACGATGAAGAGCTGGCTGGCGAACCAGGTGATGGCGTAGGGCACGTCGTCCTTGTTCTGCGCATCCGTTCCGAGATCCAGCCACACGCCCTTGATGCCGTTGCCTCCCGGGCCGAAGCCGCTGCACGGCGTGCCGCTGCTGTCGATGCAGGCGACCTCGATGTCGAGATCCGCATTCGAGCCGGTGTGCCGCGTGCCGACGAAATAGAGCGTGTCGTTGCCGCTCTTGGCGACGTCGTAGACGTTCAGCATCGTCGTCGGGATGGTCTTCTTGCCGCCGCTTCCGTAGGCCGTGTCGTAGGTCCCGTCGGCCTTGAGCTTGGCGATCGCCAGGGAAAGGCCGCTGTGCCAGCCGGCCAGCCAGTAGCCGCCGTCGCTGCTCGGGAAGATGCGCATCGCGGCCTCGTTGCTGCCGGCCCCGTCGTCGAAGAAGTACGGCTTGCTGCCGTTGCTGCCGAACACGGGATCGGGCAGCAGGTCGTTGATCGCGTTCGTCCACGCCGGCTGCAGGTCGATGCCGAGCACCGCGGCGGCGAGGATGTCCTTGTCGATGTCCATGGCCTGGGCCGAAGCCGCTGCGAACAGGCAGAAGGCGAGCGTTGCGCGTTTCATGACGTTCCTTCAGGAAAGGGTTGCCATGGGAGTACGCAGCCCAGCCGTCGATCGGGACATCCGCGCGCAGGGGCCGTTCAGGCAGCGCGAAAGCCGCCCGAAAGACGCTCCCATCAAGCTATCGGCAAAGTCCGGCGGCCGCCTGCGCGCGATGCCCCGAGCGCTGCCCAATTGATTGATTTGCCCACGATTCCATGATCAAGCCTTCCGAATTCCATCTGCGCGGCGGCCGTGCCGGCGTACTGCTGATCCACGGGTTGACCGGCACGCCGACCGAGATGCGCTTCGTCGGCAACGGCCTGAATCGCGCCGGCTTCACCGTGCTCGGCATGCAGCTCGCCGGCCACTGCGGCGACGAGACCGACCTGCTCGCCACCGGTTGGCGCGACTGGGTCGGCAGCGTGAACGCTGCCGCCGACCGCCTGCGCGAGCACGTCGACCACCTGTTCGTCGCTGGCCTGTCGATGGGCGCCGTGCTGGCGCTGAAGCTCGCGATCGACCGCCCGCAGGACGTCGACGGCCTCGGCCTCTACGGCACCACGTTCTTCCACGACGGCTGGGCCACACCGGCGATCGGTCGTTTCGCGTTCCTGCTGCCGCTCATCACCGGCCTCGGTTTCGGCCGCGACCGCGTCTCGGAAGAAGTCGAGCCCTACGGCATCAAGGACGAGCGCATCCGCAACCGCATCGTCGGCGCGATGCTCTCGGGCGACAGCCAGGCGGCCGGCCTCGCGGGCTTCCCGTGGCCTTCGCTGGCGCAGTTCCAGCGCCTGTCGCTGCACGTGCGCAACCGCCTCGGCCGCGTACGCACGCCGTGCCTCGTCGCGCATTCGTCCAACGACGACGTCGCCTCCTTGCGCAACGTGCGGGCGATCGAGCGCGGCGTGAATGCGCCGGTGGACACGCTGCTGCTCGACGACAGCTACCACATGATCACGGTCGACCAGGAGCGCGGAAAGCTGATCGAGCGCTCGGCTGCGTTCTTCCAGGGCATCGTCGACCGGACTCCGGCCGAGTTGCCGCACGGCGCCGCGATCGCCAGCGCCCTCGACTGATGTCCGGTGCGGACGGTACGTACCACGCCCTGCTCGAACCGCCGGTGCTGGTACGGCATTTCCTGGCGCACCCGCCGGTCGACGATTTCGACGTCGCGTTCCGGGCCAAGTTGCTGCCGTCCGGAACGCCCGCCTTCGTCGCCCGCTTCGATCTCCTGACCACCGCCGACGACGAACTGCGCCGGCGCGTCTCGCGGCTGCCACTGTTCCGCTGGTGGAGCCGCCTGCTGCGTCCGCGCACCTGCTTCGTCGGCACGACGGTGTCCGAATATGCGCTGCTGCCGCGCGGTGCCGACGCGGATGCCCTGGTGCGCGAATGGCGTACCGCGCCGGCGGCGCGCCAGCCGTTCCTGATCGTCAAGGACCTGCCGCAGGAATCGCCGCTGCTCGACCAGGCCAGCAACGCCGCGGCGCGCGACGTCGCGCGCGCCTGCGAGCGTGAAGGCTTCGTGCTGCTCGAGGGACAGGCGCTGGCCTGGGTTCCGATCGACTTCGAGTCGACCGACGACTATCTCGCGCGCCTGTCCTCCGGCCGCCGCAAGGACATCCGGCGCAAGCTGCGCGCGCGGGCGGAACTGGAGATCGCGGAAATCCCGACCGGCGACGCCTGCTTCGCCGAGGCCGCCGTACGCGAGGAATTCTACGCGCGCTACCTCGATGTCTACGCGCAGAGCGAGATCCATTTCGACCGGCTGACGCGCGAATTCTTCGACGCGGTGCTGCAGGACGCCTCCAGCGGCGGCATCGTGGTCACCTACCGCCATCGGGGCGAGCTGATCGGCTGGAATCTCTGCTTCGTCGTCGGCGACGCGCTGGTCGACAAGTACGTCGGCTTCCGCTATCCCGCCGCGCGCGAGCACAACCTGTATTTCGTCAGCTGGATGCACAACCTCGACATCGCGCTGCGCCACGACCTGTGCTGCTACGTCGCCGGCTGGACCGATCCCGAGATCAAGTCCTACCTCGGCGCGCGCTTCACCTTCACGCGCCACGCCGTGCGGCCGCGCAGCCGCCTGCTGCGCGCGCTGCTGCAACGCATCGCCGGGCGTTTCGAAAGCGACCGCGGGCGCCTGGAAGGCAGCGCGCAGACGACGGAGACGGACGACGATGCCGGCGCCGCTGGTCCTTGACTTCGACCGCTCGGTCGGCCCATTCGACGGCGAGGCGCGCCTCGACCTCGGCGGTTGGCAGGAGGCGATCCGCTTCGGCTGCACGCTGCGCCGCTTCCGCGAGGCCGTGCGTGCGATCGAATCGCGGCTGCCGGACGACTACGGTACGGCCTTCCTCGGCAGCGGCGACTACCACCATCTCAGCTGGCCGCTGATCGAGCGCAAGCGCGCCCTGGGTCCGTTCGAGGTCGTCGTGTTCGACAACCATCCGGACAACATGCGCTTCCCGTGGGGCATCCATTGCGGCTCGTGGGTGCGCCGCGTCGCGCTGCTGCCGTACGTCGTGCGCGTGCGCGTGCTCGGCATCAGCTCGGGCGACGTCGGCGCCGCGCATGCGTGGGAGAACTACCTGACGCCACTGCGGCAGGGCAAGCTCGAATACTGGACCGTCGGCGTGGACACCGGCTGGTCGCGGCGGCTCGGGCTCGCTTCCGCGTTCCGCGACTTCGACACGCCCGGCGCCCTCCTCGACCGCTTCGTCGACGAGCAGCGCGACTCGACCACGCCGGTCTACCTGACGATCGACAAGGACGCGCTCAGCCCCGAGGTCGCCCGCACGAACTGGGACCAGGGGCGATTGCTCGAGCGCGACCTCGTGTTTGGCATCGACGCGCTCGCCGGCCGCATCATCGGCAGCGACATCACCGGCGACGTGTCCGAATACCGCTACTCGACGTGGTGGAAGCGCAAGCTCAGCGCGCTCGACGAGCAACCCGCGATCGACCCCGCGCAACTGGCCGAGTGGCAGGCGCAGCAGCACGCCCTGAACCTGCGGCTGCTGGCGCGCATCGACGCGGCGACGCGTAGCGCCTGAGCCCGCCACGTCACGGCGCGAGGCCGTGACGCGGCACGCCGCCGCAGCGGAGGCAACCGGCCACCGCCGGACCGGACCCGGACCCGACAGCCGCCACTCGCAGGCGCGGGCGCGCCCTTCGGAACTCAGCCGCGCCGCGCCGCCTCGATCGCGGCGACGTCGATCTTGCGCATCTGCATCATGGCCTCGAAGGCGCGCCTGGCCACCGCAGGATCCGGATCGGTGACCGCCTCCATGAGGACACGCGGGGTGATCTGCCACGACACGCCCCAGCGGTCCCTGCACCAGCCGCAGGCGCTTTCCTCGCCGCCGTTGCCGACGATCGCGTTCCACAGGCGGTCGGTTTCGGCCTGGTCCGCGGTCGACACCTGGAACGAGAACGCCTCGCTGTGCCGGACTCCCGGTCCGCCGTTGAGACCGATGCACGGGATGCCGACGACGCTGAACTCGACCATCAGCACGTCACCCTGCCGGCCTGCGGGGTAGTCTCCAGGCGCGCGATGGATCGCGCCGACCGTGCTGTCCGGGAACGTCTCGGCGTAGAAGCGCGCGGCATCGAGTGCGGCTCCGTCGTACCAGAGGCAGATCGTGTTCTTGGGAATCATTGTCGGTTCTCCCGTTCGAGGATGGCGTCGAAGGTCAGCGCCCCGAGTCGTGGACGGGACGCTGCCGTCGAAGACTGGACGATCGGGCAGGCACGAGATCGACAAGCACGATGCACCGAATCGCGCGTGGGAGCGTCACGCCGCCGCGGCCAACTGCGTGCAGATCCGCTCGAACGTCGCCTCGTCGAGCCAGGGACTGTTGCTCACGGTGAGCATCGTCGCGGCGAAGGCGCGTGCGTTCGGCACATCGCTGCCTCCCTCGCCTGCCGTGCCGAGGAGCGGCTGCAAGTACCCGTAGTCGGGCAAGGCGTGGATGAACAGGCGGCTGACGCCGATACCCGCAGCCCACAGCACGCGCAGTGCGGCATCGCGCGCCGCTTCGTCGCGAAGGCGCAACATGAAGAACGGCCAGACGCCTTCTGCGCCAGCCGGATCGTCGACGACGTCGACACCGGGAATGCGCGCGAGCCGCGCCATGCGCCGCTGTGCCTGCGCCGTGCAGGCGGCAAGGAAACCGGGCAGGCGCGCGAACGCACGTGCGCCGACCGACCGCCGCCAGCGGCCGAGCGTATGCAGCGGAATGTCGGGCGAAAAATCGTCGCCGACCGCGGCGACGGGATCTCCCGCGCGCAACGCTCGGCGCAACGGTGCGCCGTAGGCGACCCCGAGCAGCGAAGGCCGGTAGGCGAGGTGGTAGCCGAACAGCTCGAACGAGCGCTTCAGCTCCCAGCCGAGGCGGAACGGGACGATCTCGCGGCTCGTCCGCTCGAATTCGCGTCGCAGCGTCGTGTCGCGTGCGACGAGCAGGCCGCCCTCGAACGTGGTCAGCCCCTTGCCGACGGCGAGGCTGAAGAACCCCGCGTCGCCGCCGAGACCGACGGAACGGCCGCCGTGCCGCGCACCGAGCGCCTGCGCCGCATCCTCGATCACGAACGCACCGGCGTTCGCGGCGACCGCCTTCGTCGTGGCGACGTCGGCGACACGGCCGCCCAGGTGCGTCGGCACGACCGCCAGCGTGTCGCCGTCGCACAGGCTCGCGAGATGCGCGGCGTCGAAGTCGATGGATCCCGGCGCGAGGTCGCACAAGCGCAGCTCGAGGCCGCAATGCACGACCGCCAGCGCGACGAGCGGGCAGGTATAGGCCGGCACGACGACGGCACGGCGCCCGCTGAGGCGATGCATCGCCGTCAGCGCGACGACGAGGCTGGCCGTGCCGGAACACTCGAGCTGGACCGCTTCCGCACCGAGAAAATCCGCGGCACGACGGGCGAACGTCGCGCCGGCGCCGGGCAGCAGATCGCCCCAGCGGGGCGGCAGGCCGGCGGTCGGGGGAATTTCCCTACGTCGTGGCAGGTGGCTTTTCGGCATCGGTCTCGCTGATCGCCAGACACACGATGCCGGCAATGATAAGCGCGCTGCCAATCAGTTGCGGCGTGCCGATCTTCTCCCCGAACAGCACGACCGACAGCGCCATCACGCTGATGACCTCCAGGTGCGAGGCGGCGAACGCCGGCCCGATCGGCGCGTGCTCCAGCAGGGTCATCCAGGTCAGGAACGCGCCGACATAGCACGCGATCGCGCAGTACACCCACGGCGTCGAAAGCAGGCGCCAGACCCAGTCCAGCGTCGCCTCCGGCGGCATGGCGTGGTTCGCCGTCAGCTTGAAGCACACCTGCGCGAAGGTGTCGAACGACACCAGCACGAGGAAACCGATGAGATAGAAACGGCGCATCAGGACAACCCCACGACGGCGACGCCGGCGGCCACCAGGAGGATGCCGGCCGTGCGCAGCGGAGAGAACTTCTCGTTGAACAGGACGCGGCCGGCGACCATCACGGCGACGATGTTGATCGAGCCGAGCAGCACCCCCTCCGACAGAGGCACCAGCGACAGGAACGCCAGCCAGACGACGAACTCGGCGACGTAGCAGCCGACGCCGATCCAGATCCACGGCCGCCGCGCCATCGCCTTCCAGCGCGCCGCGCCCTCGCCGAGGCCGTGTCCTGCCGCGGCGGCCTTGAACGAAAGCTGCCCGAAAGTATCGAGCAATACATTGATCAGCCACAGCGTGACTACGGTCGCGGACATCGGCAGCCTGAGGGAACGGATTTCGGGAACGCGCCGCCGATGCGGCATCGGGACGTCTGGAGGCCGCGCAGTATGCCCGCGCGCGATGACAGCGTCGACCGCCGGAAACGTTCTTGAACATCCGGGTGCGGACAGCGATCATGCCGCGGGCGGGTCGCGTCTGCGCTCCGCAAAGACATCGAAAACGAGGAGAACCGAATGAGCAGCGTGCAGGACACCGTGTTCGACATCATCGCGAAGGAGTCGGGCATCGATCGCGCGCGCATCACGCCGGAAGCGACGCTGAAGGATCTCGAAATCCAGTCGCTCGATGCCGTCCAGATCATTTTCGAGATCGAGGACCACTTCAAGATCACGATGCCCGACCGTGACCCGAACTTCGACACCGAGTCGGTCAAGGGCCTCGTCGAGGCGGTCGAGAAGCTCGTCGCCGAAAAGCCGGCGCAAGCCTGATCGCCGGGAACAGACCTCACGCCATGCATCGCGTCGTCATCACGGGCGCCGGCGCCGTCACGCCGCTCGGACACACCGCCTCCGATACCTGGATGGCGATGCGCGAGGGTCGCTCCGCGATCGGCCCGATCACGAGCCTCGCGCGCGAGGACCTGCGTTTCGGCATCGCCGCGGAAGTGAAGGACTTCGATCCCGCCGCGCATTTCGACGAGAAGCGCCTGATCCTGCTCGACCGCTTCACGCAGTTCGCGCTGGTCGCGGCGCGCGAAGCGATCGCCCAGTCCGGCATCGACTTCGCGGCCGACGGGCTCGGCGAGAATACCGCCGTCGTCATCGGCACCGGCATCGGCGGTGAACAGACTCACGATGCCACCAGCCGGCGTCTCTATGCCGAGAACAACCTGCGCCTCCATCCGCTGACGATCGTGCGCCTGATGGCGAACGCGCCGGCGTCGCACATCGCGATCGAATACGGCCTCAACGGCCCCGCCTTCGCCACGTCCAGCGCCTGCTCGTCGGCCAACCACGCGCTGGCCCAGGCGTTCCACATGGTGCGCAGCGGCATCGCCGATGCCGCGATCGCCGGCGGCAGCGAAGCCTGCATCACGCTCGGCACGATCAAGGCCTGGGAAGCGATGCGCGTGATGGCCGACGACACCTGCCGGCCGTTCTCGAAGCAGCGGCGCGGCATGGTGCTCGGCGAAGGCGCCGGCGTATTCGTGCTGGAAACCCTGGAGCGCGCGCAGCGACGCGGTGCGACGATCCTCGCCGAATTCGCCGGTGCGGGCATGTCGGCCGACGCCGGCGACATCGTGTTCCCGTCGGAAGCCGGTGCGGCGCGTGCGATCGAGCGCGCGCTGAAGGACGGCGGCCTCGCGCCGACCGACGTCGACTACGTCAACGCGCATGGCACGGCGACGCCGGCGAACGACCCGACCGAAACGAAGGCGATCCGCCGGGTGTTCGGCTCCCACGCGGATGCGCTCGCGGTCTCCTCCACGAAGTCGATGCACGGCCATGCGCTGGGCGCCGCCGGCGCGGTCGAGCTGATCGCCGCGCTCGGCGCGGTGCGCGACGGCGTCGTGCCGCCGACGGCGAACTTCGTCGATCCGGATCCGGAATGCGATCTCGACTACGTCCCGAACGTCGCGCGGGAGAAGACAGTGCGCGCCGTGCTCAGCAATTCGTTCGCGTTCGGCGGCCTCAATGCGGTCGTCGCGTTGCGACGCCCATCCTGAACGGACCGCGGAACGCGCATTTTTCCATCGGCGGCCCGCTCGAGTGACGAGGCACGCTTTCGTTCGCGGGCTTTCCCGAACGGTACCGAACCCTTTACTTCGGTTTGCATGGCCCCGATTCAGCGCGGAGCCGATAGCTTCCTTCCCGGGTCTCGCGCTCCATCGAGCGCCTCGAAGAGGAAGAAGCCATGCATCGTTCGATCCTTTCCCCTCTGCTGCTCGCACTGGCGTTGGCCACCGGCTGCGCGGTAACGGCCTCGCCGGCGCAAGCGCGCGGCGGAGTGGTCATTTACGCACCGGTCGCGCCCCCGCCCCTGCGCGCGGAAAGGATGCCGCCACCGCGCATGGGCTACGTCTGGGTCGGCGGCTCGTGGACGTGGTCGCACGGCCGCTACCACTGGAGTCCCGGCTACTGGTCACGCGCCCGTCACGGCCGCCACTACATGCCGCCGCGCTGGGAACACGGCCGTCGCGGCTGGCATCGCAGGGACGGCTACTGGCGCTGACCCGACGACAGCAAGCGGCAACGAAAAAGGCCCGCGCGAGCGGGCCTTTTCCTGTCCGGAGAATTTCCCGCGTCAGAAGCGGAAGCGCGCGAACAGCGACGGGCCATGGAAGTCGATGTCGAGCGTCGCATCGGAACTGCTGCGGTCGCGGCGCAGGCTGAGCTTGCTCTTGCCGTACTCGGCACCGAGGCCGACGTTCTTCCACGGAAACCATTCCAGGCCGGCGCGAACGTTGTACAGGTGGCCGGACAGTTTGCCGCCGTTCTTCTTCAAACCGTCCGCGTCGAGATAGACGCGGAACGCGTCGGAGAACGCGTGCTTGTAGGCCAGCGTCACGACCGGGGCCACGGCGCTGTCGCTCCACTTCGCCTCCGCCGACATGGGCTCTCCTTCGAGCAGGACGCTGCCCTGCAGGCCCAGCTTCGCGCGGTAGTACGCGGCACCGAGGCCGAAGCCGAACACGTCCGCGCCACTGCCGAACCACCAGTGGTACGCGGCACTGCCGAGGTCGATGTCGAACTTGCTGCGGAAGCTCGCCTTGAGATCGAACGGCACGCCCTCGAACTCGAAGCTGCCGTCGTACGCGCGCGTCTTGGTACGGCTCAGCGAGTAGTAGTCGAAACTGAAACCCTGCGTGTCGAACAGCAGCAGGTCCAGCCGCGCACGCGCGATGGACTGGTTGCCCTCGCCCAGGTCGAGCTTGCCGAGCGAGCCGACCGACCGCACGCTGGACTCCAGCGTGGCCTTGGTGTCGAGATCGGAGCCGCCCACCCAGACGCTGATGCGATCGAGCGCCGGCGACTGGGCGTGAGCCGAGCCGCAGCAGACCACCGCCCCCAGAACGAAAAGCGCCTTCCGCGCGAAATTCGGATTCATGAGTCTCCCCCTGTCGTGGACGCGAAAACCTCAATGGTGACGGCTTCCCTCTGCTTTTGCAAAGAACGCCGGAAGGATCATTCGCTTCCGCCGCCATGTCGTTCTCCCGCCTTCGCGTAGTCGGCTGGCGTACGTCCGACGAGCCTCCGGAAGTCGCGGATCAGATGCGCCTGATCGGCGTAGCCGAGGTCGAACGCCAATGCGGCCCAATCGCAGCCGAGGCCTTCGTCGATGCGCGCCAGTGCCTCGTGAAGCCGGTAGCGCTGGATCACCCACTTGGGCGGCACGCCCACGCAGTCCCGGAACTGGCGCTGCAGCGTACGCAGGCCGACGGAGAACTCGCGAACGACTTGCTCGATGCGCGTGATCCCGCGATCGGCGGCCATGCGGCCGGCGATGCGCATCATGCGTTCGCAGGTGTCGTTCACTCGCGCGTTCCGGGCACGCAGGAAACGCTCCAGCACCGCCGCCGTGCCGCGATGATCGACCTCGGCGAGCGCCTGCCGCGCCAGACTCCCGCCGGATTCGCCGAATACCGCCTGCAGGGCGATCGTACGATCGGCATAGGCGGAGACGGGCCCGTCGATGAACGGCCGGAAGCCGCCCGGATGGAACTTGATGCCGAACACACGCCCCTTTCCGGCAAGCACGCGCGTGAAACGTCGCGTCGCCGGACCGGCGAGCATCGCGTCCTCCCCTTCGAGCACGATGTGCACGACCGGATGCGGCAGCGTCTCGCGCACCAGCGCTTCGCGGAGATCCCATTCGACGGTCCAGTAGTGCTCGACGAACGGCGCGAGGTCCGGCGACGGCCAGTAGCGCCAGTGCCTGATCGCCGGCACGACGTCGCCGGAATACAGGATCCCGCGTGGCTTGTCGTGCTTCCGGCTGACCATGTCGCGTTTGTTCAATCCCCCGGAGATCGCCCGCGCGAACATCGGCCCGCACATGTCCCGTCGTCACGCAAGGAAGTCACAATGCGTCCCTCCGGCGCCTTCCCTCTCGCGTTCGCGCTGCTGCTTGGGGCGTCCGCATCCGCTCTCTCACGAAACCCGCAGGAAACTCCGATGAAGCACCAGGCAAAAGGTCCGTTCGACGTGACGCTGCAAGCCCTCGAAGCCTACAACACGGACGAGGACGCCGGCCTCGGACGACGCTCGATCGACAAGCGGTTCCACGGCGACCTCGAGGCGACGAGCCGGGGAGAAATGCTCAGCGCCGGTGGCGCGGTCAAGGGCTCCGCCGGCTACGTCGCGATCGAGCGCGTGACCGGCACGCTGCATGGTCGCCGCGGCAGCTTCACGCTGCAGCACTTCGCGACGATGACGCGAGGCGAGCCGCATCTGAACATCGTCGTCGTGCCCGATTCCGGCAGCGAGGGGCTCACGGGCCTGAGCGGCTCCATGAAGATCGTCATCGCGGAAGGCGGCAAGCACTCCTACGAGTTCGACTACGAATTCGCGGAGTGACGCCTGCCTGGAGCGCACCGCGCACGTCGGACTGCACGGCGCACTCCGGCGACAGGCCTTCCGCGCCTGCCCGCGTGCGCCGGCAGGCGTCGGACGGATCGGATTTCGCGCGCGCTCAGAGCGAGCGCGCGAGCTCCGCGGCAACCTGCTTCGCCGCCTCGAGCGTCCTGGCGACGTCTTCATGCGTGTGCGCGGTCGAGACGAACAGGTTCTCGTAGGCGCCCGGATGGAACAGCACGCCGCGCGCGAGCATGCCGCGCCACCAGACATCGAAGATCTTCTGGTCGGCGTGGCGCTCGGCGTCGCGATAGTTGTGGATCGAATCCTTCGCGAACCAGACCTGCATCAGCGGGCCGATGCCGACGACGTAGGCCGGCAGGCCGGCGTCCTTCAACACCTTTTCCAGACCGTGGCGCAGCGCGTCGGACACCGCGTCGAGCTTTTCGTACAGGCCCGGCGTACGCAGTTCGTCGAGGGCGGCATTCGCCGCCGCGATCGCGATGCCGTTGGCGCTGTAGGTGCCGGCCATCGACACCGTGCCGTTGGCGACCAGCGCCATGATGTCGGCGCGTCCGCCCATCGCCGCGACCGGGAAGCCACCGCCGATGCCTTTCGCGAACACCGACAGGTCCGGCGTGATGCCGAGGCGTCCCTGCGCGCCGGCGAGTCCCAGGCGGAAACCGGTGATGACCTCGTCGAAGATCAGCACGATGCCGTGCTTCGCCGTGAGCTCGCGCATCGCCTCGAGATAGCCGGGCTTGGGCAGGATGCAACCGGTGTTGCACATGACCGGTTCGGTCAGCACGGCCGCGATCGAGTCGCCGTGGCGCGCGATCGTCTCGGCGAGCACGTCGGCGTCGTTCCACGGCAGGATGATGAGATTCTCTTCCACGCCCTTCGGCATGCCCGGACCCTGCGGCACCGGAATCGGATGGTCGTCCGGCCCGGCCTTGGCGATGTTCGGATGCTTGCTCCAGTACACGCCGTCCGAGAAGCCGTGGTACATGCCCTCGAAGCGGATGATCTTGTTGCGCTTGGTGAACGCACGCGCGAGACGCGTCGCGTACAGGACGGCCTCGGTGCCGGTGTTGCACAGGCGCACCATGTCCACGCTCGGGATCGCGTCGACGATCTTCTGCGCAAGGCGCGCTTCGTCGGCCGTCGGCAGCGCGAACACGGTGCCGCGACTCTGGATGAAGTCGACCACGGCCTGCGTCACGCGCGGCGGGCGATGGCCGAAGATCATCGGGCCGAGGCCGAGCAGGTAGTCGATGTATTCGTTGCCGTCGACGTCGGTCAGGTGCGAGCCCTCGCCCTTGTCGACGAACAGCGGATACGGATTCCAGCCCGACCACGTCGCGCGCGCGGTGCTGTTGACGCCGCCGGGGATGAGCGTGCAGGCGGCACCGAACAGTTCGGCGCTGCGGTGCGTGTCGAGGCCGGGGACGAGTTGGGGGTTGGACATGGGACTACCTCGGGAAGAAAGGCTGGTTGTTTGCCGCACGCCGGCTCGTCGCCGCCATTCCCGCGCAAGCGGGGAACGACGGCGTGGATGGCGTGGCGGCGACGGCGCCGCCGGGAGGCGATGGCGTCAGGCCGCCTGCAGCGACGGTGCCAGCGGCACCTCGCCGCCGTGCACGGCGAGTTCGCCGGCGATCAGGGTCGGCAGCAGGTCGAGCGCGTCGACGAAGCTGGTGATCGGCACGTACGGGATGCCGGCGGAACGGCAATGCTCGATCAGGCGATGCTTGGCGAACACGAGATCGGCTTCGCCGGCGACGCAGAAATCCGAAGCGCCGTCGCCGATCACCAGCACGCGCTGGCGTGCGGCATGGGCGCTGCCGGAGGTGGAACACTTGCAGTTGCCGCTGCGGCAGTTCGCGCTGGCGTACGGGAAATCGAGCTTCCAGCCGCGCTCGCCGACGGCCTCGAGGCGGTTGGCGATGATCGGCAGGTCCGTCAGCCCGTAATTGCCGAGGATGCGGCGGATCGCGTAGTCGAGACCGTCGCTGACGACCGCCATCGGCACGCCGGCCTCGCGCACGGCCTCGGCGAACGCCGGGAAGGCGCGGTCCATGGCCATGCCGTCGAGATGCGCATCGAGCTCTTCGCGGCTGGCGTCGAGCAGTGCGATCTGGCGCTCCATGCATTCGCGCGAGCCGATCTCGCCGCGCTTCCAGGCCTGCTCGATGTCCTGCCAGCCGGGGCGGCCGAAGCGCTCGAGCACGGAATCGGTGATGTCCTCGACGGAAACGGTGCCGTCGAAATCACACAGGATGGTCCACTGCGACACGGGAAATTTCCTGCTCCCGAGCAACCGGAAGCTTGCCCGGCCAGCATAGCGGCGGGCGTCTTTCGGCCGGCTTTCGGGTGGCCCGGAAGGGCCTGGCCGGTGGCGGCGGCGTCAGCCGGCGCCGGACGGCTGCAGCTTCTTCAGGTAAGCCGGCATCGGCGGCTCCGCATAGCCATGCGCCAGCGCCCATTCCCGGCATTGCTTCTGCGCTTCGGCGAGATGGGGAAACGCTGTCGCGTCGATCGGCCGGTGGAAGATCTGTTCGAGGATCGGCTGCGCACCGGTGCGGTCGGCGGCGACCGATTCGCCTTGGCGCAGCCCCGGGTCGGCGCCGTGCTGCAGCAGCCAGTAGAGCTTGTCGAATGCGCCGTGGGCGTAGAAGAAGGCCACCGAATGCGGGCTCATGTGCTTGTCCAGCGCGTTCACGTCCGCGCCGGACTCGACCAGCGCCTGCACGTTGTCCCAGCGGTCGGCGAGCTGCGCGACGATCAGCAGCGGCTCGTCGATGGCGTTGCGCGCATTCACGTCGCCCCCGTGCCGCGCGAACAGCCGCACGACCTCCGGTGGCGCGAACTTCGCGACGTAGACCATCGCGTTCTCGCCATTGCCGGTCAGCGCGTTCGGATCGGCGCCGTTCTCCAGCAACGCCTGCGTGCCGGCGATGTTGGCAGGCGCCATCGCCGGCCACAGCAGCAGCGGCATGCCCTTCTTCGAGCGCTGGTTCGGATCGACGCGCCCTTCGCGCACGAGCCTGATCACCTTCGCCGTGTCGCCGCTCGCCGCGGCGGCGGCGAGCTCGCGCGCCGGTCCGTCGAAATGTGCCTCCAGGTCGGAAGCGAGGCCGGGAGTCTGCTGCGACCGTGGCGATGCAAGAGGCGAATTCATCGGGGATACCTCGGAATCGGGCGGGGCCGCACCGGAACACGCGACCACCGCCAGGGCCAGCACGAGGCCGGCGGACTTCGGCCGGTAGGCGTGCGCGCAGATCGGCATGCGCGGAAGAGTCATGGGATCAAGGCTAGCGCATCGCCGTGACGCTTGTCGCGACGGCGGCGCAAGCGACCACGGTCGCGCGATCAGTTCCCCATCATTCGACGCAGGGCCTGCTCGTCGGCCTGGATCTGATGGCGCAGGCTGCCGTCCACGGTACGCAGCGAGAGTCGCCCGTCCGCTCCCTGCTCCGGGCCGCCATGACGGATCGTCGCCTCGCCGAGCGCCGGCCCGACCTTGGCGAGATCGCCGACGACCGCCGCCTGGGCCTTGGCGATTTCCGCCGGCACACCGCCGGGCTGCAGCAGGTTGCGCGGATCGATCCGGCCGGCGACGGCGCGACCGTCCGCGGCGATGCCTCCCGCGAGGGCGCCGCCGAGGACGCCGAGATCCTTCAGTACGTCGTGCGCTCCCTGTCCGGCGACGCCCGATGCCTGCCTGACGTCCGAACCGGCCTTCTCGATCGCGGCACCGGCCGGCGCACCCCAGCCGGTCGCGCCGTTCACGATGTCGCCACCGATGTCCAGTCCCTTGCCGACGATGCGGCTGCCGACGTCCGTAACGCCTCCCGCGAGTCGGGCACCGCCGTCGACGAGTCCGCCGACGAGCCTGCCCGCACCGCTGGTCACGCTGCTCAGCAGACCGCCGACCAACGGCACGTCCGCCACGGATTTTCCGGCCTCGTCGGCGGCGTGCCGGATCGCCCGGTCGGCCCGCTCCCCGGCACCGCTGACGACTTCGTTGACCTTGCCGCCGGCCTGCGTCACGGCCCCGGCCGCGACATCCAGTCCCTGGTCGATCGCCTTGCCGCCGGCGGCGACGCCCTGCAGGGCCTGGCCGGTGCCGGACAATCCGGCGCCGACGACCGTACCGGCGCCGGTGATCGCGACCTGCGCGATCGTCCCGTTGACCTCGCCGGATGCGGCACCGAGCCGCACGAACGGTTCCGCCGTGCGCGAGGCCACGTCGAGGCCGTGGATCACGTCGCTCATCGGCATCACCTGCGGGCGCGCCTGCCCGTCGTTGCCGTAGGCATCGAGCTTCTGCTGCCGGCCGGCCGCGAGCGGCAGGCTGGTCAGGTCGCCCGGCACGGCCTGGCCGAAGAACGCGAAATCCGCCGGGTCGATGCCCTGCTTCTTCAACTGGGCGGCGATCAGCGGCTGGCTGGCGATGTCGACCGCCCCCTTGACGCCGTCGGCGATCGCGCGCGCGCCGGACGGACTGACGTCGTGCACGGATTCCTGCAGCGAAGTCAGCAGCTCACCCTGTACCTGGTAGCCAGTCACGCTCTTCGACGTGTCCGCCGGCTTCTGGCCGAACGGCGCGAGGAAGCGCTCCGCCGTGGCGTCGTGCAGGCCCGCGGCGTTGAACGTCGTCGTCTTCGCTCCGGTGACCGCCGAGGCAGCGGAGGCGAGCCCGCCGCCGAGGGAATGGCCGGTGATCTCGAAATCGCCGCCGGTCGCCGCGTTCAGCTTCATCGCGGCGCTCATCGCGCGATCGTAGTAGTCGGTCTGCTGTCCGAGCCCCTGCTTGCCGTTGGCCATCCAGTCGCGCAGGTCGCTGGTCGAGCCGCGGAACGCCAGAACCGGCCTGGCATCGGCGCCGAAGACGCTCTTGTCCGGAAGATAGAGCTCGGCGCGGAAGCCGGTCGCGTCCTGACCCGGATTCAGGTCCGCCCGGCTGAGGCCGTACTGCGCCAGTTGCGCGTCGCTGAGCGAACTGGCGCGGGTCCAGCCCACCGGCGGCTTGGCGCCCTCGATGTTGTCGAAGTGATAGACGTCGGCCGCGAGCTTCGATTTCTGCAGCGCGTCGTATTCGGAGCGCAGACGATCCGCGGTCGCCTTCAGCTCGGGATTGCCGGTCTGCTGCGCCTTCGCTTCGGCCTGGTCGATCAACTGCCGCTGCGAGCGCAGATCGTTGGCGAGCTGCGCGCGCGCGGCGTCGTCGCCGACCTGCTGCTGGCGCGGCGTCGGGGACGGCAACGAGACCGGCCCGGACGACCGCTGCGCATCCTGCGCGACCTCGGCCGGTGCATTTTTCGGCGGCTGTGTTTCCACCAGGCCGGTACGTGCGATGGCCGAGGTTCCGTCTACTGCGATACGCATGGCTGATCTCCCGATGGCACGGGCGATCCTAGCGGCCGGCGTCCGCCGGCGAATCTGGGGATAACCCCAGCCCGTGCGGACACGGCGCGGCACGCGGAGCTACCCCGGCACGGGGAAAGCGGCGCCGGAGACGGAGGACGCCGCACACCGGGGCCGGTCGCGACGCCCGGGATCGGGCGGTCAGCGCTTGAAACGGACCAGGACGCGCTGGCCGATGCGGAACTCGCCGCCGTCGAGCTGGAGCACGCACTCGACGTCGTGTGCGCCGGCGCGCTCGAGCGGATCGTCGGCGAGGCGACTCGGACCGAACACGTCGCCGACGCGCAGGACCCGGGCCGACACCGCATCCCCCTGGCCGGAATCGCGCACGACCTCGGCGACCATGCCGGGCTTCACGAGATCCACGTAGGCCTCGTTGAGTTCGGCGCGCACGATGCGCGGACGATCGGGCAGGAGCTCGAACAGCCCGCTCGCGGATTGAGCCGACACCACGTCGCCGACGTGGACGTCGAGACGCACGATGCGGCCGGCAGCCGGCGCCTTGATGATGCGGGCCTCGACCTCGGCCCGCGCCTCCTCGACCTGCTGGCGCGCCAGGCGGACCGCGGCCTCGGCGGCGACGGCTTCCGCCTGCAGCACGGCGAGGTCGCGCAACACGCGATCGGCGAGGGCGAGACGGCGATCGTCGACGGTGCCGAGAGCCCGCTCGCCTGGCTCGCCCGCCGCCGCGACCGCGACGGCAGGGCCTATCTCTCGCCCGCCCGCGTCGCCGCCGGCGAACGGTTGCGCGGCGACTTCACCCTCGCCCGGATGATGCCGACGGTGACGTCGAACTGGTCGACCGGCCGGATCACCGGCGGTTCGGGAACCGGCGGTCTCGCCGACCTGACCGACCGCTCGATCGCCGCACGCGACCGCGTCCAGGCGGCCCTCGCCGCGACCGGATCGGACCTCGGCGGTCTGCTGGTCGACGTCTGTTGTTTCCTCAAAGGGCTCGAGCGGGTGGAGAGCGAACGCCACTGGCCGGCGCGCTCCGCCAAGGTGGTGCTCGACATCGCGCTCGGCCGGCTCGCCGATCACTACGGCCTCGCCGACGAGGCGCGCGGGCGGGAGACGCCCGGCCGCCTGCGCCACTGGGGCACCCCCGACCATCGGCCGAACGAGCGCCGCTCGCCGGCGCCGTGACCGGCGAGGGCGATCAGCCCTCGAGCGCCCTGCGGGCCTCGGCGCGGATGCGCTCGATCATCGAGTTGACGCCGTTGGCGCGCTGCGGGGTGATGTGGTCGCGCAGCGAGATGGCGGTGAAGATCGGCTCGGGATCGAGCGTCAGGATCTCCTTCGCCGTGCGGCCGGAGAAGATCGCCAGCATCACCGCGACCAGGCCCTTGACGATGTGGGCGTCCGAATCGCCGGTGAAGATCATGCGCGGCCCGTCGGGGCCGGGCTCGACCCGGGTGACCAGCCAGACCTGCGAGGCGCAGCCGCGGACCTTGTTGGCCTCGGTGCGATCGGCCTCGTCGATCGGCGCCAGCGCCTTGCCGAGTTCGATCACGTAGCGATAGCGCTCTTCCCAGTCGTCGATGACGTCGAAGTCCGCGATGATGTCGTCGATGGTCGCCAAGGGTCCGGCCTCCTGCTCGCGACCGTTCTAGCGCGTGCGTCGCGGCATCGCAAAACCGAACCGACGACGTAGTGTCGCGTGGGGCGGATCAGGAGACGGGGCGGGCGTGCGGCAGGGGGACGACCTGGGCACGACGGCGCTCGGGATCGGCGACGCGCGGCGCGGCCGGAGCGGTCGAGGCCGTGGTGGCCGGCGCCGCGAACTTCTCCTGCACCCAGCGTCCGGCCTGCGCCGTGGCGCCGTCGACCGCGACGCGCCCGGCGGCGCAGGCGATCGCATTGTCGGCGCACCAGGCATCGGCCTCGCGCAGGGTCGCCTGTGCCGTGCCGACGGCGGTCTCGACGATCCGGTCGCCGTGGTCGGTCACGGACCGCGACGCGAGGGTCGGCGTGCCGAGCGAATCGACCGCCTTGCGCCAGTCGGCCGGCACCAGCAGCAGCGCCAGCGAGATCCAGAACACGGCGCGGAAAATGAAGAACATCGAAGCCTCCCCGAGAGCTTCGTCCGACGAACGTCCCACTGTCGTCGGATCTGTCGAGGATCATGGCACGGCCGGTTGAAGGTCGGGTTCAGCGGAGCGTTCGAATTGCGCGATTTCCGTTAGCCCTCCGTTCACCATGAAAGCGATTGGCCGGGCACGATCGCGCGAAATCCGAGGAAACCCGCATTTCGCGCGCGTTTTCAGAGGCTTCCGCTCTGCGTGCATCGCCCGCTCCTCAACAGCCTGTTAAGTCGCCGCTGCCATCATGTCCCCGTCGCCGAGCGTTCGTCGCGGCCCACATCGGTGGTGAGTTGATCGAGTGTCCGAGTATCGTCATCAAGGCCCGCTAGCGCCGATCGGTCGGTTCGTCGACGGTCTCGTCCCGGAAGGGATGGCCGGCGATCGGCTCGAATGGAGCCGCCACCGGGCCTTCATCGCCGCCAATCTCGCCGCCGGCCTCGCCGCGCTCGCCCTGGTGCCGCCGTGGTGGGCCATGGTCGGGCCGACCGGTCTCGTCGAGACCGTCGCCCTGATCGGCCTCGTCGCGCCCGCGCCGATCGCGCTGTGGGTCTCGCACGGCGGCGACATCGGCCGCGCCCAGCTCGCCGCTTCCGCCGTCGCCGCCTTCGTGCTCGGCTGGATCGCCCTCTTCACCGGCGGCGTCGCCTCGCCGGCGCTGCTCGCCCTCGGCATCGTGCCGATGGAAGCCGCGCTGATCGGCCGCCGCATGGTCACCCGC
>DBMH01000220.1 GCA_002297645.1 Rhodanobacteraceae bacterium UBA703
GGGTCCAGTCCGCTTCGGCCAGATCCTCGACCGTTCCTTCGCCCGCCTCGATGCGGCGCAGGCACCGCCATGCCTCGGCGACGCCCAGCGCATCGGCGACGAGGTCGCCGGGTCGCGCGTCGACGTCCTGGCGAAGCCAGCGGATGGGCGCGCGCCGCACGACGGCGCCGCCGCTTGGCGCGAGTTCGCCGGCGACGAGCTTCAGCAGCGTGGATTTGCCGACGCCGTTGCGGCCGACGAGGCCGCAACACTCGCGACCGAGGACAAGATCGAGACGATCGAGGACGAGGTGGCCGTCAGGCGTGGCGTAGGAGACGGAATTCAGTTCGACGAGGGCGGGCATGGCGGACCTTGCGGCAGACGGAGGCGCGGACGATGGATGGCGTCGGGCCGGTCAGGCGCATGGCGGCGATGTCCTCGGGTTCGAACGAATGGGTCCGGGAGGATGACCGCTGCGCCGGCGACGCGCAAGCGCTCTCGCCTCGATCGGCGAGGGACGGAGCCCGCAGCCGCGCTTGGACAGTCGACGTCGCATTCAGTAAAACGGGGGCGGAAGCGCCGGGAGCGCAGCCCTTCGCCGACCGCGCGATTCCCATGTACTGCGCGGCACCAGGCCGGATTGTCGAAGCGGAGAACCCAGGACGATGCCGGACGAAGACGGTTTCGGGTACGAGGGTCGCGATCTCGAAGCGATGGCGTTCGCGCGCAACTATCACGCGTGGATTCGCGACGAGTTCGCCGGATTCGTCCGGGGCGACGTCGCCGAAGTCGGCGCGGGTGACGGTGCGTTCAGCGAGCGGCTGCTGGAGCTGGCGCCGCGCTCGCTGACGTTGTTCGAGCCCTCGGCCGCCATGCAGGCCCGGCAGTCGCCGCAACTCGCGGGGCATCCGTCGGTGCACCGTGTCAATTCGACGCTCGAGAAGGCGCACCACGGCGCCGGCCCGGCGTTCGACTGCCTGCTCTACGTCAACGTGCTGGAGCACGTCGCCGACGACGGGCGCGAACTGTCCGTCGCCTTCGACGCGCTGCGTCCGGGCGGCAACCTGTGCGTCTTCGTACCGGCCTTGCCGTGGCTGATGAGCGACTTCGATCGCGCCATCGGCCATCACCGCCGCTATCGGCGCCGGGATCTGCGCGACAAGCTGCGCACGGCGGGATTCGTGCTGCGTCGGGACTGCTACGTCGATGGACCCGGCCTGCTGCCGTGGCTGCTGTTCGTCAAGCTCGCGCGCCGGCCGCTCGTGCCGGCCGCCGTATCGATCTACGACCGCCACGTCGTCCCTTGGCTGCGCGCGCTGGAAACGCGCATCCGCCCGCCGATCGGCAAGAACCTGCTGGCCGTGGCGCAGCGGCCACCGTGAACCGGCGCGAAGCGGCTGTGGTCCCGTACACGGGTCCTGCCGCCGGGGAACGGATTCGGGCATGATCGCGCCGCGCACAGCCGGGGGATGGGGGACGCAATGCCGTACGCGGACAGTCGACGGATCCTCGTCACCGGGGGAGCCGGATTTCTCGGGTCGCACCTGTGCGACCGCCTGGTCGCCCGCGGCGACGACGTGCTGTGCGTCGACAACTTCTACACCGGGACCAAGCGAAACGTCGCGCGGCTGCTCGGCCACGAGCGCTTCGAACTTCTGCGCCACGACGTGACGTTCCCGCTCTACGTCGAGGTCGACCGCATCTTCAACTTCGCCTGCCCGGCGTCGCCGATCCACTACCAGTACGATCCGGTACAGACGACCAAGACCAGCGTGCACGGCGCGATCAACATGCTCGGGCTGGCCAAGCGCCTCGGCGCGAGGATCCTGCAGGCGTCGACCAGCGAGGTCTATGGCGATCCGGAAGTGCATCCGCAGACGGAAAGCTACTGGGGCCGGGTCAACCCGATCGGATTCCGCAGCTGCTACGACGAGGGCAAGCGGTGCGCGGAAACGCTGTTCTTCGACTACCGGCGCCAGCACGACCTCGAGATCAAGGTCGTGCGCATCTTCAACACCTACGGTCCGCGCATGCATCCGCACGACGGCCGCGTGGTCAGCAACTTCATCGTGCAGGCGCTCGCCGGCGACGACCTGACGATCCACGGCGACGGCAGCCAGACGCGCAGCTTCTGCTACGTCGACGACCTCGTCGACGCGACCCTGCTGGCGATGGACAGCCCGGCCGGATTCACCGGACCGGTGAACCTCGGCAACCCGGCCGAGTTCACGATGCTCGAACTGGCGGACACCGTGCTGCGCCTGACCGGCAGCCGCTCGCGGCTGGTCCAGCGTCCCCTGCCCGACGACGATCCGCGCCAGCGCCAGCCGGACATCGGCCTCGCCCGATCCGCGCTGGGCTGGGCGCCGCGCGTCTCGCTCGAGGACGGCTTGAAGGAAACGATCCTCTATTTCAGGAAGCTGATGCAGGCATGAAACTCTCCGTGGTCATCCCCTGCTACAACGAGGAGCGCACGATCCGCGCGATCGTCGACGCCGTGCGCGCATCGCCGTACGCGGACAAGGAAATCATCGTCGTCGACGACTGCTCGCGCGACGCCACGCGCGCGATCCTGGAGAACGAGCTCGCCACGCTCGTCGACCGGGTCGTCTACCACGAGGTCAACCAGGGCAAGGGCGCCGCGCTGCGCACCGGCATCGCGGCCGCGACGGGCGACATCGTCGTGATCCAGGACGCGGATCTCGAGTACGACCCGAACGAGTATCCGCTGCTCGTCGAACCCATCTTGCAGGACAAGGCCGACGTCGTGTACGGATCGCGCTTCATGGGCGGCCGGCCGCACCGCGTGCTGTATTTCTGGCATCGCGTCGGCAACGGGCTGCTGACGTTCCTGTCGAACATGTTCACCAACCTCGACCTGACCGACATGGAGACCTGCTACAAGGTGTTCCGGCGCGAGATCATCCAGGGCATCGCGATCGAGGAGAACCGCTTCGGCTTCGAGCCCGAGATCACCGCGAAGATCGCCCGCACCGGCTGCCGCCTCTACGAGGTCGGCATCTCCTACTACGGACGCACCTACCAGGAAGGCAAGAAGATCGGCTGGAAGGACGGCTTCCGCGCGCTCTACTGCATCGTGAAATACAACGTCTTCCGACGTGGCGACCGCGCGCGGGTCAGGAACCTCGCGACTGACGCGAATGAGCCCTCCGCCTAGCCCGCGCCCGAGCGTGGCGGCGGCGAGCCGGCTCTGGCCTGCGCTCGCGCTCGCCTTCGGCCTCGTCGCGATCGCCCTTCCGCAATCGGAGGGTTTCCGCGCCATTCCCGGCGACCTCGGCGACGCGCGACTCAACGGGCTGCTGCTGGAGCACGTGTTCCGCTGGCTGCACGGCGTCGATCCGAGCCTGTGGAGCCCCGGCGTCTTCTATCCGTTTCCCGGCGCGCTGACGTTCAGCGACAACCACCTCGGAACGGTCGCGGTCTACGCCCTGCTGCGCTGGGGAGGCCTCGGTCCGGAGCCGGCCTACATCGGCTGGTTCACGCTCGCCTACGCGGCGAACTTCCTGTGCTGCCATCACGCCCTGCGCCGCTTCGGCTTCACCGCGCCGGGCAGCGCCGCCGGCGCATTCCTGTATGCGTTCGCGATGCCGGCGCTGGTGCAATCCGGCCACGCGCAGCTCGGTTACCGCTTCGCCGTGCCGCTCGCGATGCTCGCACTGCACCGGTTGCTGCGCGACGGTCGTCCGATCCATCTCGCGTGGCTGGGGGTGTGGGTCGTGCTGCAGTTCTACTGCACGATCTATATCGGGTACTTCCTGCTGCTGCTCCTCGGCGGCTACCTGGCAGCGTCGTACCTGGTCCCCTCGTCGCGAGCGGAATTCCTGCGGCCGTATCGCCTCGTCGCCTCGCTCGCCGGAGCGCCCCGCGACCGCGAATGGTGGTGCAGCCTCGCGATGCTGGCGGCGAGCGCAGCGGCCCTGGCGGTATTGTTCGTCCCCTACGCGTACTACGCTCATCTCTACGGCTTCTCGCGCAGCCCGGCCGAGATCGCGAGCCTGCTGCCGAGACCGGGCAGCTACCTGCTGGCCGACGCGTCGCGCCCATGGGGCGGATTCAGCCTCGGCATCACCGGCATCCCGAATCGCCAGGAACAGCAGCTGTTCGTCGGTGCCGCGGCCGGCCTGCTGGCCCTGATCGGCCTCCTGCGTGCGACGCCCTGGGTCCGGGTCTCGGCGCTGGCACTGGTCCTGCTCGTCGCGCTCACGCTCGATGTCCGCGGCCACTCGCTCTACGTGCTCGTCGAACGGCTGCCGCTGGCCAGCGCGATCCGAGCCGCCAGCCGTATCATTCTCGTCCTGCTGCTGCCACTGGCCGTCCTGACCGCAGCCGGTGTCGACCGCCTCGTGACGGCAAACGGCAGGCTGGTCCCCGCGCGACGGTTTCTCGCCGCGCTGCTGGTAGCGGCATTGGGATGGGAGTGCGCCACGCTGGGGACGGCCAGCGTCCCGCTCACCGCGTGGCATGCGCGTCTCGATGCGCTGCGGGCGCAGGCCCCCGCGACCCTCCCGCCGGATGCGATCGTGTTCGTGCCGCGCCAGCCCGGCGTTCCCTTCTACCTGACCGAACTCGACGGCGTGGCATTGGCGCAGGCACTCGGCCGTGACACGCTCAACGGCTATTCCGGCAACAGCCCGCCTGGCCAGGGCCAGACCGCCGATCCCTGCGACGATCTCGTCGACCGCCTGACGGGCTACGCCCGGTTCACGCACGGCGACATGGCGACGGTGGAAGCGCTCGCACGCCGCGTGGTCCCGATCGGCGCGACCCTGCATTGCGAGCTGCCGCCCGCGTTGCCGGTACGGACGGTCGTCCGCGGAGCACTGCCGGTGGACGTCTTCGGAAAGATCGACCTCGCCGTCGTCGGCATGGCGATCGTCGATCCGCGGCAGCTCGCCGTCGAAGTCGAGGTCGACAACGCGGCGGACACGCCGCTCGGGTCCCTCTCCGACAATGGGCAGGCCGTGCGTTTTTCCTGGCGCTTCCTTGCGGCCGGCACCGCTGCGGATGCCGCCGTCGGCTGGGACACGCGGAGCGAACTGCGCAGCGACGTCCCCGCGCACGGTCGCGTGCGCCAGCGTCTGCGCGTCGACGCGCCGATGGCGCCCGGGCGCTATCGACTCGAAGTATCCATGGTGCAGGAGGGCGTCGCGTGGTTCCACGACCGCGGCATGGCGGTCGCGCACGGATCACGGGAGATCGACGTGGGCTCCGGCGGCCGCCTCGTCGGACTGCATTGAAGGAGGCTGGCCGCGCGCGATCTCGCCGCTCACGCGTCGAGATCGGGGATCAGCTTGTTTTCCAGGTAGGCGATCATGTCCTTCAGCAGGAGCTTGCGCTTCTTCATGCGCTTGACCTGGACTTCGTCGCCGCTGCCGTCGCGCGCGAGGTTCTCGATCGCGGCGTCCAGGTCGCGATGTTCGACGCGAAGTTCGGCGAGGCGACGGACGAGGACGGCGGGATCGTCGGAGAACATGAGCGGACTCGACTGCGTTGCGCCCAGTGTAGCCGGCGGCGCGATCCGCGGCGACGTTCAGGCAGCCAGCATCGCGGCGACGTCGACGAACGAGGCGACGACGCGGTCGCAGTCGATCTCGCCGATGGGTCGCCCCTCGGTGTAGCCATAGTCGACCAGCACCACCGGCATGCCGGCGGCGCGCGCGGCTTTCGCGTCGTTGGCCGAGTCGCCGAGCATCAGGCAAGCCGCGGCGTCGACGCCGAGCCGGTGTGCCGCATGCCACAGCGGCTCGGGTTGCGGCTTGCGCTGCGGCAGCACGTCGCCGCCGAGCGCGAACTCGAAATACGCTTCGAGGCCGAACTGCGCCAGCACGGCATCGGTCGGTGCCTGTGGTTTGTTGGTCACGCAGGCCAGGCGCAGCCCGAGGACCCGGAACGCGTCGAGTCCTTCGCGCACGCCGGGATAAAGGCGCGTGCGGCGCCCGTTCGTCGCCGCATAGGCTGCGTCGAACAGACGCCGGGCCCGTGTGTGCAGGTCCGCTTCGGTACGCGCGTCGAGACCGCCGCCGAGCGCGCGGTGCAGCAGCACGTCGACGCCCTGTCCGACGTAGTCGCGCACGATCGCGTCGCCGAGCGGCGCGCGACCGAGTTCGAGCAGCACCGCATCGACCGCCTCGGCGATGTCCGGCACCGTGTCGAGCAGGGTGCCGTCGAGATCGCACA
The DNA here is from genome assembly GCA_002297645.1 of Rhodanobacteraceae bacterium UBA703. Classification (GTDB taxonomy): domain Bacteria; phylum Pseudomonadota; class Gammaproteobacteria; order Xanthomonadales; family Rhodanobacteraceae; genus Dokdonella_A. Next base: position 6,178 of record DBMH01000220.1, read on the forward strand.
GGATCGCGGCCGTGGCGCTCCATGGCGTCGCAATGGAGGGAATCAGCGCTGCCATCGTTTCAGAGGGTTTTTTCTCGCAGAGGCGCAGAGGACGCAAAGAAAACCCTTCCCTCTGCGTTCTCCGCGTCTTCGCGAGACACCGGCCTTTGTGGGTCAAACACCCTTGGCGACGCGGGCGACGTTCTCCGGCGTGAAGCCGAAGACGTCGAACAGCTTGCCGGCGGGGGCGGATTCGCCGAAGCGGTCGATGCCGACGACGGCGCCGTCGCTGCCGACGTACTTCCACCACAGTGCGGTGGAGCCGGCTTCGATCGCGATCGTGCGCACGCCGCGCGGCAGTACCTGCTCGCGATACGCCGCTTCCTGGCGATCGAACGCTTCGGTCGACGGCATCGACACGACGCGCGTCGCGAGGCCTTCGGCGTCGAGCAGCTTCTTCGCGGCGAGCGCGAGGCCGACTTCGGAGCCGGTCGCGATCAGCACACATTGCGGCGCACCGCCGTCGGCGTCGGCCAGCACGTAACCGCCGCGCTCGATCGCGGCGATCTGCGCGTCGCTGCGCGGCACGAACGGCAGGTTCTGGCGCGACAGCGCGAGCGCGGTCGGCGCGGTCGAGCGCTGGAGGGCGAGCTTCCACGCGACCGCGGTCTCGACCGTGTCGCACGGACGCCAGACGTCGAGGTTCGGAATCAGGCGCAGGCTGGAGACGTGCTCGATCGACTGGTGCGTCGGACCGTCCTCGCCGAGGCCGATCGAGTCGTGCGTGAACACGTGGATCACGCGGCGATTCATCAGCGCCGCCATGCGGATCGCGTTGCGGCTGTAGTCGCTGAAGGTGAGGAAGGTGCCGCCGAACGGGATGTAGCCGCCGTGCAGGGCGATGCCGTTCATGATCGCGGCCATGCCGAATTCGCGTACGCCATAGCCGATGTGGCGGCCGGTTCCACCGCCGAGCAGCAATGGCGCGCCCTTCCACGCGGTCAGGTTGGAGCCGGTCAGGTCGGCCGAGCCGCCGAGCATCTCGGGGACCGCCGGCGCGAACGCCTCGATCGCGTACTGGCTGGCCTTGCGCGAGGCGACCGTCTCCGCCTTGGCGTTGGAGTCGGCGATCAGCTTCGCGGCAAGCTCGGCGAAGTTCGCCGGCAGGTCGCCGGAGAGGCGACGCTCGAGTTCGGCGGCCTCCGCGGCATGCGTCCTGCGGTAGGCCGCGAGACGCTCGTTCCATTCCGCCTCGGCCTTCGCACCGGCGTCGCGGGCGTTCCACGCGGTGTAGATGTCCGCCGGGATCTCGAACGGCGCGTAGTTCCAGTCCAGCGCCTTGCGCGTCGCCGCCAGCTCCTCGGCGCCGAGCGCCTCGCCGTGCGCCTTTGCGGTGCCCGCACGCGTGGGCGCGCCGTGGCCGATCGTCGTGCGGCAAAGGATGAAGCTCGGCTGCGTGAGGTTGGTCTTGGCCTGCTCGATCGCGGCATCGACCGCCGCGACGTCGTGTCCGTCGACCGGGCCGATCACCTGCCAGCCGTAGGCGCGGAAGCGCGCGGCGGTGTCGTCGGTGAACCATCCCTTCACGTCACCGTCGATCGAGATGCCGTTGTCGTCGTACAGCGCGATCAGCTTGCCGAGCTGCCAGGTGCCGGCGAGCGCGCTGGCTTCGTGCGAGATGCCTTCCATCAGGCAGCCGTCGCCGAGGAAGACGTAGGTGTGGTGGTCGACGACGCGTGCGTCGTCCCGGTTGAATTCGGCGCCGAGCAGTTTCTCGGCGAGCGCCATGCCGACCGCGTTGGCGAGGCCCTGGCCCAGCGGGCCGGTGGTCGTCTCCACGCCGGGCGTGACGTCGACTTCCGGATGGCCCGGCGTCTTCGAATGCAGCTGGCGGAAGTTGCGCAGCTCGTCGATCGGCAGGTCGTAGCCGGTCAGGTGCAACAGCGAGTACAGCAGCATCGAGCCGTGGCCGTTCGACAGCACGAAGCGGTCGCGCCCGGCCCACGCCGGGTTGGCCGGGTTGTGGCGCAGGTGGCGCGTCCACAGCGCGACGGCGATCTCGGCCATGCCCATCGGCATGCCCGGATGGCCGGACTTCGCCTGCTCGACCGCGTCGGCGGAGAGGAAGCGGATCGCATTGGCCAGGCGGGCCGTGTCGACGGAAGGATGGCTGCTCATGGAGGCACTCCGGAATGTGCGATGCCCGGCCCCGGTGTTCGCGGAACGCGGCGGACGAAGGCGGAAGGGGTTGCCCCGGGATCCATCCCGGTGCGCCGGACGGCGCGGAAGGGCGGCGAATTTTGCCGCATCGGCGGCGATGGCGGAAGTGAAGCGATGGCATCCGGCCGATTTCCGGGGGATTTCGCCGGGTTCTCGGAACTTGAGACGCGGGCGTTTAGAATTGCGCGCTTCCCCGAACGCGAAAACCGAGAAGCGCCCCTCCCGGGTCGCACGTCCCACTGCATGAACGCCGTCATCGACCGCAAGCAAAGCTACGAAGCCGGGAAGCTGGCCAAGCGCCTGCGCCACCAGGTCGGCCAGGCCATCGCCGACTTCAACATGATCGAGGACGGCGATCGCGTCATGGTCTGCCTGTCCGGCGGCAAGGACTCCTATACCCTGCTCGACATCCTGCGGAAGCTGCAGGCGAAGGCCCCCGTGCGCTTCGAGCTGGTCGCCGTGCACCTCGACCAGAAGCAGCCCGGCTACGACCCGGAGACGCTGCCGAACTACCTGCGCGGGACCGGCGTGCCGTTCGAGATCCTCGAACAGGACACCTACAGCGTCGTCAAGCGCGTCATTCCGGAGGGCAAGACGATGTGCAGCCTGTGCTCGCGCCTGCGGCGCGGCTCGCTGTACACGTACGCGGCGGAGAACGGCTTCACCAAGATCGCGCTCGGGCACCACCGCGACGACATCGTCGAGACGATGTTCCTGAACCTGTTCCACCAGGCCACGCTGAAGGCGATGCCACCGAAGCTGCGCTCGGACGACGGCCGCAACGTGCTGATCCGGCCGCTGGCGTATTGCGCCGAGGCCGACATCGCCGAGTACGCCGCGCAGCAGGGTTTCCCGATCATGCCGTGCAACCTGTGCGGCTCGCAGGAAAACCTGCAGCGCAAGACGATCAAGGCGATGCTGCTCGAATGGGAGAAGAAATTCCCGGGCCGCACCGAGACGATCTTCCGAGCGATCGGCAACGTCGCGCCGTCCCAGCTCGCCGATCGCAGCCTGTTCGATTTCGCCGGCCTCGGCGCGCGCGCGGCGGAGCGTGCGGACGCGCACGGGTGGCTCGGGGGCAGCGATTCGACCTGAAGTGCTGCGCTCTTTTTGCGGCGAAGGCCCATCCCTTCGCGCACGTCGATCCCGATGGATCCCGGCTATCGTCGGGATGACCGCAGGAAGGACCATGGCTTCGCCGTGCGATCCGGTCCGCCCTGCTTTCACCGGTTTCCCATTCCCGAATCCCCAATCCCGGCCCTTCCATGCTCTTTCGCAACCTGACCCTGTTCCGCTTTCCCGAAAGCACTGCCAAGTCACTCGAAACCCTGGAAAAAGACCTCGATTCGCAGCGCCTGCGCGAATGCGGACCGATGGAGATGGAGACGCGCGGCTTCGTGTCGCCGTTCGGCCGCAGCCGCGAGGAATTGATGCACCAGGTTGGTGCGTACACGCTGATCTCGGTCGGATCGGAATATCGCCTGCTGCCGAGTTCGGTCGTCAACGAGACCCTGGCCCAGAAAATCTCCGCGATCGCCGAGAAGGAAGGCCGCCGGCCCGGCGGGAAAGAACGCAAGCGCTTGAAGGAAGAGGTTATTTCCGAACTCCTCCCGCGTGCTTTCATACGCCCGTCACGGCTCTCGGCGTATCTTGACGCGCAGGACGGCTGGTTCGTCGTCGACAGCGCCAGCCGCAAGGTGGCCGAGGACGCGGTCAGCCAGGTCCGCGAGGCGATCGGCCGCTTCCCGGCCACGCCGATGGCGCCGGAAGAGTCGCCGCGGACCCTGATGACGGACTGGCTGACCCATGGCAACCTGCCGGCGGGACTGGTCCTGGGGGATGAGGTGGAGTTGCGCGACCCGGCCGAGGCTGGTGCCGTCGTCCGCTGCCGCCGCCAGGACCTTGAATCGGACGAAGTGCGGGAGCATCTGAAGTCGGGCAAGCAGGTGTTCCAGCTCGGTCTCGAATACGACGACAGGATGAGTTTCGTGCTCGGCGAGGATCTCGTCGTGCGCAAACTGCGCTTCCTCGACGTCGTGCTCGACCAGCTCGACAAGGACAATCTCGAATCGGTCGAGGCCGAACTGGACGCCAACTTCGCCCTGATGACGCTCGAATTGAAGAACCTGTTCGCGCGGCTGGAAGAATGGTTCGGATTGCCCCGTCCGGGGGACCGCGACTGACGCGGCGCCGGCGGTTGAAGCAGGAGATGAAACGGTGGATGTCGCGAACGACTATCTGGAATTGGCCACTCCTGCCGGCGAAACGATCAAGGTGCTGCGCAAGAGTCACCCGCAGGCGCGTCGCCTGCGTCTGACCGTGACGTCGGGCGGAGCCCGCGTCACCTATCCCGAAGGCACGCATCCGGCACAGGTGTTCGCGTTCCTGCGCAAGCACGGCGAGTGGCTGGAGCGGAAGCTCGACGAGCTCAGCCTCGGATCGGCGCCGCCGCCGCTGAAGCCCGGCGCCGCGACGGTGATTCCGCTGCGCGGCGAAACCACGCGCCTGTCCTGGCGCGACGGCCCCTATCCGGCGATCGAACAGCAGGACGACCGCCTCGTGCTGACCCTGCCGCGCCCGCACGGCAAGTCGACGCTGTCCGCCGCGCGCGCGCTGCTGCGCTCGTTCCTCGAGGCGCAGATCCGCCGCGACGTCAGCCGCTATCTCGCGCGCTACTGTCCCGAGCTCGGCCGAGCGCCGACCGGCGTCAAGCTGCGCCCGTTGAAGAGCCTGTGGGGCAGCCTCGACACGCGCGACCGCGTCACCCTCGACCTCGCGCTCGCCTTGGCACCGCCGGCTGCGCTGAAGTACGTCGTCGTGCACGAGCTCTGCCACCTGCGCATCCGCAGCCATGCGCCGCGCTTCTGGGCACTCGTCGAAAGCCTCTATCCGGAATGGCGCGAACAGCGCGACTGGCTGCGCCTCAACGGCCAGGCGCTGAAGGCCGAACTGAACCGGCTGATTCACGCCGAACCGGAATAGTCGCGTTTTGACCGACTCCTTTTCAGGTGGTACGGTCCTCTTCGGCAAAAATGCCGCAGGAGGAACAGGGGAGGTCAGGACATGAAGGAGCTTCTGGCCAGAACGGCATTGGTTTTTGCGGCAGCGGGTGGATATGGCCTCGCTTACGCCAATATCGTTGCACCAGGCGAGCACACCGAGGGACTCAGTTCCGTAATTCGATCGGATGCTTGTGGCGGCAGTTGTATTTCATTGCTGCGAGATGGTTCGCAAATATTTTTGAACGTTCGCGATCCCGAAACGGGGGATCTGTTCAAACTGGTCCCGCTGGATCTGACCGCGAACGCAAAGGTCGGGGCGCCGAAAAATGCCTCACCCCAAGCGCACGATGCCCAGATGGAACAGGCGGGCTCTACCGCGAATGACGGGGCCCAGATCAGTTCGATTCCGAATCCTCCCAATGGCGGAACGGGTACGGTTGTCGAAAGTTCTCCCTTTGAGGATAGAGGGGGTTGGGGCGAGATACAGATCACCTACGTTTTCGTCAATTACAGACTCAACAACGTACTCGTGCAGCGTATTTATTTTTCCTTGCTGCCGAGATAACACGGGGAGCTTCCAACGCAACCTTGAAAGCTTTTGGGCTCGGCGCATTTTCGCCTGTGCTGAAAATTCTCCATCCGGCGTGGAATCGAACGCCATGACAGAGCGCCATGGCGACGAAGCGGCTCGTCTTGCTTGCGCGGTTTCGCCGCGCTCCCGTGATATTACGCTCCTGATCCCCTTCGCTCAGGAGCTTCCATGTTCCGCATCGCCGCACGCTCACTGTTTCTGCTGACCCTCGCCGGCACGGCGGCGACCGCGCACGCCGCCGAGGAGTGCGGGTTCCTCCCGCTCGCCGAAGTCGACCAGACTCTCACCGAATTCGCCCCCTGGCACACGATGGTCGGCGGTGCCGTCGGCCACTGCACCTTCCTGTCCGACGAAACGGCCCCGCCGAATTCGGTCAGCTTCATGCAGCAGTTCAAGTCGTCCAAGGCCGATGCCGACGCGATCTTCGAGGGCATGCGCCAGGGCGTCGCCGAGGGCTACGCGACGAAGGCGGTGTCCGGCCTCGGCGACCGCGCGTTCCGCTACGACTCGAAGAACGACGGCGACCGAGGCGCGCACATGACCTCGATCGTCACGCAGAAGGGCGCGCTGGTAGTGACGATCTCGCTGGTGCTGCAACGCCCGGTGAAGGATGCCGACGTCGTCGCCGCCGCGAAGCTCGGGCAGTTCGCGCTGCGTGGCGCGGACGATGCCGCGACGGCACGCAAGGCTTCCACGTGCCCGTGGGTCGATGCCGCGGGCCTCGACAAGCTCTTCGGCGGCAAGCCGCACGAGGTGCAGGTCTACGGCGAGAACAGCTGCATGGCGGTGGACAAGCAGTCGCGCGTGCTGATGGTGTCCGTGCAGGAAATGCCGGACGGCCTGTCGCTCGATGCGCTGCGCGGCAGCGACTGCCGCTCCCGCGACCTCCCCGAGCTCGGCCAGGACGCGAAGCTCTCGTTCGCCTGCGGCAGCGGCAATCCTCGCGCCACGGTCCTGTTCGCCGCGAACGGCCATTCGATCGACCTCACCTGGGCCGCCGCCGGCATGGAGCCGGGCGAAGCCGAGAAGGCCGCCCTGGTCGAACTGGCGAACTACGCGCGCTCGGCGACGGCGGGGCGCTGAGCGATCAACCGCGATCCGCGCGGAACGCCTGGATCGCCTCGGCGACCGAGGCGGCATCCTCGAGATGCAGATGATGGTTGCCCAGCCGGTGCACGACGCGGATGCCGGGGACTTGCGCAGCCCGCGCCGCCATCATCGCGTCCGGCAGGTAGCTCGTCGCCGGCTCCGCCAGCACCAGCAAGGTGCGCGCGCGGATGCCGGCCAGCATCGCCAGCACCTGCGCCTCGGTGAAACGCACCGGGCTCGCCAGCGTCAGGCGCGGATCGCTGGACCAGACGTAGCCGCCCTCGACCGCGACGACGCCACGCTCGACGATCGAACGCGCGGCGGCCTCGCTCAGATCGTTCGCGGCGACGCGCGCGGCGATCGCGGCGTCGAGATCCGGATAGATGCGCAACGGGCGGCGCGAGGCGTATGCGGCGCGCTGGTCGAGCGCACGACGCAGCTGCGCCAGCGCATTCCCGGCCTCGTTCGTCAGCGGACCGAGCGCCTCGACCAGCAGCAGCACGCCGACGCGCTCGGGATACAGCGCCGCGAACAGGCTCGCCAGCGTACCGCCGAGCGAATGGCCGAGCAGGTCGGCGCGCGCCCAGCCGAAGTGGTCGAACACGCCACGCAATTCGTCGAAGCGGTCCACGTAGTGGTACCACTCGCCGTCGGGCAGGTGCGAGGAACGGCCATGGCCGCGCAGGTCCAGCGCGACGACGTAGCGGTCGTGCGCGAGCAGCGGCGCGAGGCGATCGAAGCTGCCGGCATTGTCGAGCCAGCCGTGCAGCGCGAGCAGCGGCGCATGCCGCGGATCGCCCCAGGTCTTCGCCGCCAGCACGCCCTGCGCCAGCGGGATCGTCCGCTCCTCAGCGCGGCCTGCCATCGCGCAACTGTTCGTAGCGCGTGCGCGCCGCCATCTGCTGGGCCGACGCACGAGCGGCGTCCCACGCCGGATCGAACTCGGGCCAGCCCTGCCCCTGGCGCAACACCAGGTCGGTCAGTGCAGCGACGTGGTCGTCGCCGGCGTTCAGGGCCGGGATGTAGTCGAAACGCTCTCCGCCGGCGCGCAGGAAGCGCGCATGGTTGGTCAGGGCGATCTCCTCCAGCGTTTCGAGGCAGTCGACCGAGAAGCCCGGGCACAGCACCTGCACGTGCTTCACGCCGTCGGCCGGCAGGGACTGGAGGACTTCCTCCGTATACGGCTTCAGCCAGGACTGGCGGCCGACACGCGACTGGAACGCGACGATCATCTCGTCCTCGCGCAGGTCCAGCCGTTCGCGCAGGCGCCGCGCCGTGGCCTGGCACTGGCAGAAATACGGGTCGCCGGCGCGGAAATACTTTTCCGGGATGCCGTGATAGGACAGCACGAGGCGCTCGCCGCGCCCGTGACGCTGCCAGTAGGTCTCGACACTGCGTGCCAGCGCCTCGATGTAGCGCGCCTCGGCGTGGTAGTCGGCGACGAAGCGCAGTTCCGGGACCCAGCGCCAGCGCGACAGTTCGGCGCCGACGGCATCGAATACCGACGCCGTGGTCGTGCCGGAATACTGCGGGAACAACGGCACCACCATCACGCGGCGCACGCCCGCAGCCGCGAGTTCGCGCAGCGTGTCGCCGACCGCCGGCTTGCCATAGCGCATCGCGTGGCGCACGAGGATCGGTCCGGCGCGCTGCGCCTTGAGGGCCGATTGCAGCTTCGTCGCCAGCGCCGCCATGCCGGTCTGCAGCGGGGAACCTTCCGGCGTCCAGACCTTCGCGTACAGCGCGGACGAGCGCGCCGGACGGATGCGCAGGATCACGCCATGCAGGATCGGCTTCCACAACGCGCGAGGCAGCTCGACGATGCGCGGGTCCGACAGGAACTCGGCCAGGTAGCGCCGCACGGCGCGCTTGCCGGGCCCTTCCGGCGTTCCCAGGTTGACCAGCAGCACGGCGGCCGGGGCGTCGCTTCCGTGACGATGAGGGGCTTGTCCGATGTAGCGCGGCATGGGTTCGGCCGGCCCGCCCGCCGGTGGGCGGCGCGGACCTAAGATATTGACGAGCTTGGGATGGCTGCTAGACTCGGGCGCGCTACCGCGGACCACCGCGGAGCGACGACTACCATAACGATAACACGCCGCCATGCGCCCACTGACCTGCTTCATCGCAGCAGGGATGCTCGCCGTTTCCGCACTGCCGTCGCGTGCGTCGGCAGCGACTGCCTATGGAGAGGCGTTCGACACCCTGTACAAGATCGACCTCGACACCCGACAGGCCACCGAAGTCGGCCGGTCGGGCCTGTTCCGCGGCCAGATCATCGGCAACATCAGCGGGCTGGCGACCACGACCAACGGCGCGATGTATGCCGCGGCCGGGGGGTTCAAGCTGCTGGTCGAAGTCGACCCCGCCGACGGCGGAACGAAGGTCGTCGGCAGTTTCGGCCTCGATGGCCAGGGCGACCCGGCGCGCAACGACGCGCTCGACCTGAACATGGCCGCCGGCTGCGACAGCACGCTCTGGCTCTCGTCCGCGGTCGCGAACAAGCTCTGGAAGGTGAGTCCGGATACCGGCGCGACCACGCTCGTCGGCGCGACCGGGCACGCGATCACCGGTCTCGTCGCCCGCGGCGACCGGCTCTACGGTACCGGCGGCAAGGGCGACAACACCTTCTACCGCATCGACCCGGCCACCGGCGCCGCGACGCCGATCGGTCCCTTCGGCCCCGCGGTGACGCGCTGGGTCAATTCCGTCTCGATGGGCTTCGACGCCAGCGGCACGCTGTGGGCGGTGATCAACTACATGCCGCCGGAGAACGACTCGAAGCCGGCCGTCGACTGGGCGGATCTCGCCACGATCAACCCGGCCACCGGCGCGGTCACCCTGCTCGGTCCGATCCAGGGGCCGGAATCGCTGCGCCAGATCGGCATGAAGGGATTCACGGTCGGGCCGCCGCAGTGCGCCCGCGCCGCCGAGGCGCAACCTGCGCCTGTCGGCTCGCCATGGACGTTGGCGCTGCTCGGGCTCCTGCTCGCCGGTGTCGGTCTCGGCGGCATGCGCCGCGCGACGCGCTGAGCCGCCGGCCGCTTCATCACCGGCTCATCTCGGGCTGCTAGCCTGAGGGTCCGACTTCGCCTTCCCTCCGGAGACCTCGATGCGCACTGCCGCCCTTGCCCTGCTGTTCGCCTTCACTGCGGTCGTCGCTCTGCCGGCCCGCGCCGGCGAGGACGAGGAGAAGCGCGCCGAGAACGCCGTGCGCGTGCTGAGGGAGGTCATGGAAGCGCCGGACAAGGCGATCCCGAAGGACCTGCTGGAGAATGCGCACGCCATCGCGGTGGTGCCCGACGTCATCAAGGCGGGGTTCGTCATCGGCGGGCGTCACGGCTCGGGCCTGATCGCGGTGAAGACGCGCGACGGTACGTGGTCGAACCCGAGCTTCGTGAGCATGACCGGCGGCAGCATCGGCTTCCAGGCCGGCGTGTCCTCCACCGACGTCATCCTCGTGTTCCGCACGCAGCGCGGCGTCGACTCGATCGTGCACGGCAAGTTCACGCTCGGCGCCGACGCCTCGGCCGCCGCCGGCCCGGTCGGTCGCACGGCGCAGGCCGCGACCGACGCGCAGCTCAAGG
>DBMH01000131.1 GCA_002297645.1 Rhodanobacteraceae bacterium UBA703
GCTGACGCCGAACGGCGTGCGTGCACGCCTCAAGCGGCGCGCGCAGGAGCAGGGCGTGTGGAAGCGCGTCTATCCGCATCTGATGCGGCATTCCTGCGCCAGTCATCTGCTCGAGTCCTCGGGCGACCTGCGTTCCGTGCAGGAACTGCTCGGCCACGCCGACATCGGCACCACGCAGATCTACACGCACCTCGATTTCCAGCACCTCGCCAAGGTCTACGATTCGGCGCATCCAAGAGCGCGGCGGCGTCGTGCGGCAGATTGATTCTTCCGTGAAACAAACAAGTACGTCGTCGGGTCCTTCCCTGAGGGCTACCGATGCGCGTTTCTGAGAGCGGATCTTGCGCGCTTGCTTGCCCGGCAGAACTTCCGTTCCTGATTCGAGCTTCGAACGCACGACATTCCGGTCGCCGCACAGCACGTGCGGCCGCACCGACGTGCTATTCGAATCCGTTCGCGAACAACGGATCCGGCGCGAGCACCCGGCGTGTCACCAGGGTATGGGAGCCCATCGTGGCGTCCCAGCGATTCCCGCCCGACAGCGGCCGCACGTCGCCGGCATTCTGCGCGCCCAGTCCGCTGCCGAGAGCCGGCGATACAGGCATTGCCACACTGTCCGGTCCCACGCGGTAGAGGTACTCGCCAGTCGCAACGATGAATGCCTCTCCCGTGGCATCGGCTTCGCGAACGAATACGGTGCCCGGCGGGGCTTGGCGCGAGTCGAGTTCGACAAGGCCGTTGCAGTCGCGTGTCCCGATCCGGGCCGCGGCATCGAGCACCGCGACGCGGCAGCCGGAACCCTCGCCCCAACGCCATAGTGCGGTGACTGGACTGGCGCCGGTCGGGATGCGACCGATGCGCGTCACCGTCGCCAGATCGAACACGTCGAGAGACAAGCGGTCCTCGCTGGTGACGAGGGCGCGTGCATGACCTTGCGCGTCATGGAAGGTTACCAGTTCAGGCCAGATCCACGACGATCCAGCGGGCGTCGATTGGCCGAGAACGGCGCCTGATTCCGTGTTGATCACCGTGACGTCACCGGCGGGGCCTGCAGCGACGATCTCGTCGAAGCCGTCGCCGTTCACATCGATGCTGGACAGGGCGGACACCGCGCCGAAATATCGAGTCCAGCGCTTTGCGAGGGTGACCGGATCGAGCGCGACAAGGTCACTGTATTCGGCCGCCACGACAAGGCTGCGTGTACCGTTGGAACGTGCCGCCACCAGCATGCTGATCCGCCTCAGGTTGGGCGGGGAATTTGCCGAGACTATCCCGCTGCGGAAACGAAGCGGCGCTCCGCTGTCAGCGTCGAAGATGGTGAGCACGTTGTTGTGGCTGAAGCTGGCGATCTGGTCACTCCCCGGAGCGCTGAGCGCGCCGCGCACCACGGTGGCATGCGGGCCGGTCTTGCCGACCCAGCGGTGACAATCGCCGTCATCGAGATCGGTCGCGCTGAAGTTGAAGTAGTGCAGGTACTCGGAGTCAAGCAGCACCGAGCCGTCGGCAGGAAGACAGGTCGCCGGATCGCCAACGGCGCGACGTATCAGCTGCTTCCGCCCGCTTCGCACGATGTCGCCAATGGCAAACGGCCCCGTGCTGCCAGGAAGGAACTGGCGTGTCTGCAGGCCTGTCAGTGGATCGAAAAAGCGCACGCTGGAGCCACCTTGGGCGGCGATCTCGTCGGCGACCCCGTCACCGCGCGGGCTTGCGACCAGGTAGGTGGGCTGCTCATTCCGGATTTCGAACAGCGGTACGTAGGGGTGGTTGCTGAAGAGTTGCATGAAGAAGGGAAAGCCGGGTGGGACGGAGACGAACCCGCCCGCGTGACCGGTACCGAAACGCCCGCTGACCAAGGGGCTGCCGAAGCCGCCGGCCCAGCTCCATTCCACTGCGTGGGTCGCCCCATCGATGACGAGCCCCGGCGTGCCTGACACGATGATCTCCAGCGCCGGATCCGCATCCAGTTGCGCTACCGCCACGGAGTCCGCGAATTGGTCACCCAGCCATCGCACGGCTCCGGTCGATCCATCCAGAATGGCCGGGTGGGGCCAAGCATCCTGCTCCGCGACCAGTCCGACGACGAGTTCGTCCTCGCCATCACCATCGACGTCGGCTACGGCAAATACCCGCTCAACTCGATATCCAGACGGCGAATCGAGCAGTCGTTCTAGCCGCAGTGGCACACCGCCGAACGTGGCGATCTTCCAGCTGCCGTCGGGCTGCAATCCGGCACCGACCACCCGATCGCGCTCGCCGGTCCTCCTCGCCAGTACCAGGCCGCCTGGGGCAAACTGCATGCCCGGTGCCAGTGCGTCGCGCACGCGTGGTGGCCCGTCGTTGCCGCCGATGACTGTCAGCACGGCGAGGTCAGGGCCGTAGCCAAATCCGGACAGCGTGCCGGCGGCGACCGCCTCGGTGATCCCGTCACCATCGAAATCGCCGATCACGATACCGCCGTAGCCCGGTTCTCTAGGCATCGGGTAGTGCTCCCATGCCGCCGCCATGCTCCACGGCGCGAACGCAGCGAGCATCGCCATAACCCAGTCGCGACGTTTCGTTCGTCGGGGGAGGAGCGGGTGCGTATTCGCCGTATGTGCAGGTCGAGTGTGCATCACCGGTCTCCGCCGAAGGTGTCCACGAAGATCTCATCCAGGCGCAGCTGCACTCTGGCGACCTGGACGCCGGAACCCAAGGTTGCGTCCACCAGCGTGCGGCTGACCGATGCCCGCACATCGCCCTGATTGCCCAAGGCCAGTCCCGAGCCAAACTTCTCCGGCCAAGTGGCAAACACGCCGTCGGGCCGCAATTCGTGCAAGCGCACGTTATCGGCCAGCAGGAAGTGGTTGCCGGACGCGCCAAGCGGCCATAGCGCTGTCGGCGTGAACGGCAGCGCCCACTCGGCAACCGGCGCGAGCGTATCGCAGGTATGTACCGACAGGGCCGCCTGATTGCCCCATTGGGTCGTTCCAACCCCGATGCGACATCCGATGTCACTGTGCCACTGCCGCAGCGCAACGACCGCTCCGGCCATGCTGCGGTTGGCCCTGATCACCCGGTTGGTCAGGTCGAACAGGTAAATGCCCCTGTCGGTTCCGATCGCCGCGTGTGGCGTATCGTTCAGTTTGAATGTGGCGATGCCGCCGCTCTGGGCCGAGGGCAGCGCGATGGAGCGCCACAACTCGGTGCCGTTGCGGCCATCGAGGACGATCAGACGCGATTCCTGTGTGAGCACCAGCACGTCCGGCGTGCCATCGCCGTTCGCGTCGATGGACGCAAGTCCGTTCACGCTCCGGTATTCGCCGAAGGTAGCCAGCCATTGCAACTGAAGAGTCCGTCCGTCCCGCGCCTCCACAATCGGGCCGGGGTTGGCGAGGATGATTTCCAATTGTGGATCGGAATCGAGCTGTGCGCCGATGACGAACGGGATGTTGCTGAAGCCGCTTTCGGCCACGGCGCTGCGCAGCAGCTTGCCGTTTTCAGCATCGAAGACACGAATCACGGGGGCGGTGCTGCCCTTCGTCTGTCCCACCGTGACGACTTCATCACTGCCGTTGCCGGCCAAGTCACCGCGGACGATCGCGGAGTAGGGCCCGGCTTCGTTGGCGGCTTCGTAAAGCGTCGTGCCGGAGGTGAGGTCGGTCACGCACAACGTGCTTTGGGCATTGATACGCCGTGTCGCGTAGATCAGCCGCGGCTTGCCGGTGCCGTCGATCTTTCCGGCCGCCATCTGGACGGGCGTGCCGCAACCGAGCGGCAGTTTGCGCACAAGCTGGCCGGTGGACGGACGGTACAACGCCAACTCGGCGGCGACTGGTGCTTCCGCCGGCAGGCTTCCCGTGGCGAACGCAACGGTATCTCCATCGGTACCAGACTCTTGCAGCGTGAGGATTCGCCGCACGTCGCCGACGTTTGTGAAGGATCGGACCCGTGCGTAAGGCTGGCCTGCGAAGACATCCACCCGGGCATCGGTATCGCCTTGCCAGCGATCCGTACGGATCGCGAATCCAGGCTGCGCATTGGGGCCGAAACGGCCTGTGGCGATTTCCCGACCGAAACCCGCCGGCCAGCTCCATTCGACGGCGCGCGTAGTGGCATCGAGAATCCTGCCAGGGGTGCTGGCCAGTATCAGTTTCGGTTCGCCGGCCGGCCCGAAAGGCGCCACGGCGACGTCGTGGACCGGATCGGTGCCGATCCAATCGACCGAGCCGCTCGTGAAATCGATGATCGCTGGGAGGTATTCGGATGAAGAGGCTCCGCCGACCAGCACCACGAGCTTCGGCACGCCAGCCAGATCGACCATGGCCACCAGCCGGAGCACGTTGCGTGCAATGTCGAGCGTGCGCACCCGGCGCATGGGAACACCGGAATAGACCCCCACGCGCGCTCCGCCCCATGGACCCAGCGCGACAACGAAGCCCGTGCCATCGCTCGCCCGACCGGCCAGCAAGCTGACGAATAGTGCATCATCCGTCATGACCGAACGCAGCCGTTCCGGCACGTCCTGTTCACCACCCAGCACCGCGAGCACCTGTTCGACATGATGGTTGGACGAGGCATATCCACTCAATACGGCTTCTTCGATGCCATCGCCGTCCAGGTCGCCCACGACAATCCCACCGAGTCCGGCGCTGTCCAGCGGCGGGTAGTAGCGCCATTCCTGGGCGGATCCAAGCGTGACCCAGCCGGCCAAAACCATGGCCAGCATGACACCGAAACGATTTCGCATCGTGCTTCACTTCCGTATGGCCGCGTCCCCGCGCGCGTTGCCTCGGAGTGTAGCAGCGGGTGAAAAACGGGTCAGGGGTTCACTCGGATCCGTCTGAAAGGGTGTGACGCAAAATCTGGCTTCGTGCCAGATTTTGTTTTGGGCTGGGCATCTGCCTCGGCTGCGCGGGTTCCCGGCTCGAAATAACCCTTGGCTCCGGCCGCTTCGCCCGTCCATCAGCAGGTTGAGTTGGCGCGCTCGCAGCAGTCGCGGAAGGATTGTCCAAAACAGTGATCGGCAGGTGATCGGGTGGCGGACTCAACCGCGGCACACCCAAGGGTGGAGCGCCAGGGTGAGACGACGCAATAGGAGGTTTCCGGTGTTCCGCCACGCTGGCGAGGGCCTTGCGAAGTCTCGACACGCGACCGGCACGCCTATCGGGCGTTCGGATCGCCGCATTCTTCCTGCTGCAACCACACTTCAACGAGCAGCTTGCCGTCGTCATCGATCCAGCGCGCGCGCATCCGATCGATTGGAAATCCGGGGAGCCGGGACAGCTGCTCAGATAATTGGCAGAACCTGAAGTCCGACACCAGCTTTCGACGCATCCTGCCGTTGAGATCATCTCCGGCCGCTGCAAGGAGGAATGACAACGGAGGTTTCTTGACGTACTCGACTCCGAGGGGGCGTCGATCCAGCAACACGAGGGTCCGGTTTTTTCCGGCGGCCTGCGCTTCGGAGCTCGCATGGTCGAATGCGGCATGCAGCGCAGCGAATGTGGGCTTGAAAGAGTGATCAGTGCGCCGGCGGCATACAAGTTCTCGTTGGTCAGCACGCCCTCTTCATCGTAGTGGCGCACGACGCCATCGGGGAACCCATCGCGGTAGGTCCCTTCGACAGGCAGTGTTCCATGGTGGTTGGCCCACAAGCGGAACGGCCCTTGCTTGCGCCCGGCCACGTCCACGCAGGTCTCCGCGCGAACTTCCGCGCTGACGTCCATTGGCGCTGTGTAGAGCGTTCCGATCGGGCACTGGATGAGATCGGCAGCACACGACATCGCGGGAAACACCAAAGCGATGATTGCGAGTACATGTCTGGCCGGCAAGGGAAGCACTGGGCGGGCGGTTCGTCGGGGCCGCGACGGTCCTCACATGCGCTGCCCGCACTTGGAATCGTCCGGGCTGCCCTTACCTCTCCTGATCCCAATCGGTGATCGCCCATGTCGGAATCCTTCCACGCCACCACCATCGTTTCCGTCCGCCGTGGCGACCAGGTCGTCATCGGCGGCGACGGCCAGGTCACGCTCGGCAACACCGTGATGAAGGCCAATGCGCGCAAGATCCGCCGCCTCGGCAAGGGCAACGTACTGGCGGGCTTCGCCGGCGCGACGGCGGACGCGTTCACGCTGTTCGAACTGTTCGAGCAGAAGCTCGACAAGCACGGCGGCAACCTGACGCGCGCCGCGGTCGAGCTGGCGAAGGAGTGGCGCACCGACCGGCGCCTCGGCCGGCTCGAGGCGATGCTCGCGGTCACCGACAAGGAAGCGTCCCTGCTGATCTCCGGCAACGGCGACGTGCTCGAACCCGAGAACGGGCTGATCGCGATCGGCTCCGGCGGTCCGTTCGCGCTGGCCGCGGCAAAGGCGCTGATGGAGAACACCGACATGGCGCCGCGCGCGATCGTGGAGAAGGCGTTGAACATCGCCGGCGACATCTGCATCTACACGAACCACAACACGACGATCGAAGAGCTGTAGCTTCCGCCGTCGTTTCCGCGCCGGCAGGAATCCCTTTCTCCGCTCCACGCAAGATCAAGCACGCAGGATCACGATGGATTCCCGCTTGCACGGGAATGACGAGAAAGCGCCGTTGCGCCGAATTTCCAATCCCGAATCCCGAATCCCGGCTCCGCTATGTCCGAACTGACTCCCCGCGAAATCGTCAACGAACTCGACCGCTACATCATCGGCCAGAAGGCGGCGAAGCGCGCCGTCTCGATCGCGCTGCGCAACCGCTGGCGGCGCATGCAGCTCGATCCGTCGCTGCGCGACGAGGTGACGCCGAAGAACATCCTGATGATCGGCCCGACCGGCGTCGGCAAGACCGAGATCGCGCGCCGCCTCGCGACGCTCGCGAACGCGCCGTTCATCAAGGTCGAGGCGACCAAGTTCACCGAGGTCGGCTACGTCGGCAAGGACGTCGAGCAGATCGTGCGTGATCTCGCCGACGCGGCGGTGAAGATGGGGCGCGAGCAGGCCAAGACGCGCGTGCGTTCGCAGGCCGAGGACCGCGCCGAGGACCGCATCCTCGACGCGTTGCTGCCGCGCCGCCAGGGCGTCGGCTTCGCCAACGAGCCCGCGCAGCCCGACGCGCGCGAGGCGGAGACGCGCCAGAAGCTGCGCAAGCAGCTGCGCGAAGGCGCGCTCGACCAGCGCGAGATCGAGCTCGACTTCGCCATGAACGTCGGTGTCGAGATCATGGCGCCGCCGGGCATGGAGGACATGACCAACCAGCTGCGCGGCATGTTCCAGTCGCTGGCCGGGCAGAAGACGCAGTCGCGCAAGCTGACGATCGCGCAGGCGCGGCCGCTGCTCGTCGAGGAGGAGGCCGGCAAGCTCGTCAACGACGAGGAGATCAAGACGCAGGCGATCGCGAACGCCGAGCAGAACGGCATCGTCTTCATCGACGAGATCGACAAGATCGCGCAGCGCGGCGAGTGGAGCGGCGCCGGCGTCTCGCGCGAAGGCGTGCAGCGCGACCTGCTGCCGCTGGTGGAAGGATCGGCGGTGTCGACCAAGTACGGCATCGTCAAGACCGACCACATCCTGTTCATCGCCTCCGGCGCGTTTTCGCTGGCCCGGCCGTCCGACCTCGTGCCGGAGCTGCAGGGCCGCTTCCCGATCCGCGTCGAGCTGGCCGCGCTGACCGCGGAAGACTTCAAGCGCATCCTGTCCGAACCGCACCACGCGCTGACGAAGCAGTACACCGCGCTGCTCGCCACCGAGGGCGTCACGATCGAATTCACCGACGAGGGCGTGTCGCGCCTCGCCGAAATCGCGTTCCAGGTCAACGAGCGCACCGAGAACATCGGCGCGCGCCGCCTGCACACGGTCCTGGAGCGCCTGCTCGACGAGGTGTCGTACGAGGCCTCGGACAAGACCGGGCAGCACTACCGGATCGACGCGGCCTACGTCGACGCGCATCTCGGCGGCCTGGTCAAGGACGAGGACCTGTCGCGGTACATCCTGTGATCCGAGGCGGGCCTGGCGGCCCGCCCGAGCGTGTTTTCCCGACCCGAACTTGCACCGACCGGCGCGCTGCCGGACCATACGCCCCATGACTACCGTCGTTCCCTTCAAAGCCCGAGGTGTCCGCGTCGAACTGCGCGAGGCGCTGGAACAGCATATTCCGCTGCGCCTGCAGCGTGACGGCCTGCAGCCGGGCGTCATCCACGGCTACGTCGTCGGCCTGTCGCGCGAGTTCTGCCTGATCGCCGAGGTCGGCGACGCGATGCGTTTCGACGGCTTCATCGCGATCGCGATCTCCGACATCAGCACGCTCGAGACCGACCCGTCGCGCGAGTTCGTCGACAAGGCGCTGGCCCTGCGCGGCGAGACGCTGGTGATCCCGGAGGGTTTCCGGCTCGACGACTGGGCGAGCATCGCGCAGTCCGCCTCGGCGCTGGCGCCGCTGATCTCGGTCAACATGATCGAGGACGACGAGGGCGAAATCAGCTATGTCGGCCAGTTCGAGGGCATCGACCGCGACGCCGTCGTCCTGCGCGAACTCGATCCGAACGCGCAGTGGTATCCGGACACCGGAGCCTACGAGTTCGAGGCGATCGGTTCGATCGGCTTCGGTTCCGGCTATCTCGACGCGCTGTGGCAGGTCGCCGGCTCGCCCGCCGATCCGCAGCGGCCCCGCGCGCCGCTCTCCGATACGTTGCATTGATTGGTGCGATCGTCCTTGATCGCTGCGGCGTGAAGCGGCGTGCGACTCTGAAGGCGATTGCTTTCGAGCAGGTCCGGAGCGGCCATCCATGGCCGCACTTCCCATGAAAAGCCGGCTTCGACGGAAATTCCTGCTGCGTCGTTTGGAGCCGTGTTCATCAACGAGCTGACGTCATGCCCGCGAACGCGGGCATCCATTGAAGACGTCGCGACGGACGCCCCCATGAACGCCCCGATTCCGACCAGCCTCACCCTGCATCGCGCCTCGCACGTGCTCGAAGTCGCGTTCGACAGCGGCGAGACGTTCCGGCTGCCCGCCGAATACCTGCGCGTGAACTCGCCGAGCGCGGAAGTGCAGGGGCACGGGCCGGGGCAGAAGGTGCTCGTCGCCGGCAAGGCGAACGTCAACATCGACGCGGTCGAGCCGGTCGGCAACTACGCCGTGCTGCTGCGCTTCGACGACGGCCACGCCAGCGGCATCTTCGGCTGGGACACGCTGTACGTGCTCGGCCGCGACCACGCGCGCAACTGGCAGGACTACCTCGACGCGCTCGCGGCGAGCGGGCTCGCGCGCTGAGGGACGCCGGTCCAGCCGCCACCCCGCCGCCACTCGATGACGGACGCCCGACGCGGAACGGCAGCGCCTGCGGTACGATGCGCGCCATGATCGAATCGAGCAGCGACAAGGCAGGCGTCACCCATTTCGGCTACCGCGACGTGCCCGAGTCCGACAAGGCGCGCCTCGTCGGCGAGGTGTTCACCTCGGTCGCACGCAAGTACGACATCATGAACGACCTGATGTCGTTCGGCGTGCATCGCCTGTGGAAGCGCTACTTCGTCGGCACCAGCGGCGTGCGCGAGGGCGATCGCGTGCTCGACCTCGCTGGCGGCACCGGCGACATCGCGGCGCTGCTGCTGCCGAAGGTCGGCGCGAAGGGCAGCGTCGTCGTCGGCGACATCAACGGCGACATGCTGCGCGTCGGCCGCGACCGACTGCTCGACCGCGGCCTCGCGCGCGGGCTGGACTGGTCGCAGATGGACGCCGAGGCGCTGCCGTTTCCGGACCGCAGCTTCGACTGCGTGACGATGGCCTTCGGCTTGCGCAACGTCACGCGCAAGGAAAACGCGCTGCGCGAGATCCATCGCGTGCTGAAGATCGGCGGACGTGCGCTGGTGCTGGAATTTTCCGCCGTCCGCTCCGACTTCCTGAAGCCGCTGTACGACTTCCATTCGTTCCAGGTGCTGCCGCGCATCGGCCAGCTGATCGCCGGCGACGAGGCGAGCTACCGCTACCTGGCCGAATCGATCCGCAAGCATCCCGACCAGGAAACGCTGAAGGCGATGATGGAAGCCGCCGGCCTCGAGCGCGTCGACGTGCGCAACCTGTCCGCCGGCATCGTCGCCATCCATCGCGGCTATCGGGTCTGACCCGCTTCCGCATGGACGGCGGGTCCGTTCCGGCGGTATTCGACATCTGGCTGTCGCGCTGGTCGCTGGTTCCCGACGGGGAGCCGATCGCGACGCATTGCAGCGACCTGCTGCCGGTGACCTGCCGCGACGGCGAACCGGCGATGCTGAAGGTCGCCCGCGAGGACGACACGCGCTGGGGCTGGCTGCTGCTGCGGTACTGGGACGGCGAAGGGGCCGCGCGCGTGCTGGCGCACGAGGGGGATGCGTTGCTGATCGAGCGCGTGGCCGGAGCGCGCTCGCTGGCCCGCATGACGCTCGACGGTCGCGACGACGAGGCGATTCGCATCCTGTGCGCGGCCGCCGCCCGCCTGCATGCACCGCGTCCGCGCTCGTTGCCGCCGCAGTTGCTGCCGCTGTCGCGCTGGTTCGCTCCGTTGTCGCCGGTCGCGCGCATGCACGGCGGCCTCCTCGCGCGCGCCGAAGCGGTGGCATGCGAACTGTTCGACACGCCGCGCGAACCCGTGACCCTGCACGGCGACCTGCACCACGACAACGTCCTAGACGGCGCCGGGCGCGGCTGGCTGGCGATCGATCCGCTGCGCCTGTACGGCGAACGCGGTTTCGACTTCGCCAACCTGATGCGCAATCCGATCGACCGGCCCGATCTCGCCCGCCGGCTGTTCGCGCGGCGCACCCATCTCGTCGCCGAGGCGGCGGGCCTGGAGCGCGCGCGCCTGCTGCGCTGGACGCTTGCATTCGCGGCGTTGTCGGCGGCGTGGATCATCGGCGACGGCGACGATCCCGCGGACGACCTGGCCGTCGCCGAACTCGCGCTGGCGGCGCTGTCCTGACCGCGTCTTCCGGAAGCTACAGGGAGATGATGTTCAGCGCGATCGCGCGCGCGGCAGCCTGGCGCCGGCCGTAGACGCCGAACTTGCGCGCCGCGTTCTCCAGGTGGAACACGACCGTCCGCTCCGAGATGCCGAGCATCTTGCCGATCTCCCAGCCGGTCTTGCCGCCGGCGGTCCAGCGCAGGCATTCGCGTTCGCGTTCGGTCAGATGCACGTGGTTGCCCTCCACCGCGCTGGCGAGGCGATGCCCCGCCTCGTGCACGTAGGCGGTGAACAACTGCGCATCGGCGAGGCGGCGTGCCTCGGAGCGCCGATCCGTCGCGTTCGAGCTGGCCAAGGCCAGCAGGCCCCACAGGCAACCGAATCCGTGCACCGGCACCGTGATGCCGTGATGCAGGCCGGTGTCGGCGGCATCCCCGAAGAAGACCGGGCAGGCCGTGTCCTCCTCGTCGACGCAATCCTCCACGTACCAGGCCAGCGGAGCGCTGTGGCGGCGGCAATGCGCGAGCACCGGATCGGCGGCGCCGTGGCCGTCCGCGAAGTGGTTCGCGTACCAGGTCGGCGGCAGCGATCCGCACAGGAACGGCACCTCGGTACCGTTCGCCGGCATCATCGCGTAGACCCACACGTCGTAGCCCATCCGGCGGGCGCATTCGCCGGCCGCTCGATGAAGCTCCTCGTGCGATTCGCACAGGAGCAGGTTCTTCATCAGTTCGAGAGTCGACGACATCGCCCGGGGTTTCGGCTCTGCGTGCCCGCCGCACGCCGGGCTACCTTGGAGCGCGTGTCGTGATCCAGTCGTGAAGAAGCGTGAGACTAGGGTAGGAGGAGATACACTTGTTCACATTACGCGACTCGCGACGTCGCCTCCGCCGATGGACGGACGGTTCGCTGCGGCGCGTCCTGCGCGACCGGGCCGATTCGGCGACAATGCCCGACTGCCCGTGCATCGATCGCACGCTGGTCCGTACCGAGGAGAAACGCCCTTGTCCCGCTCACGTCTCGCCTTCGTCCCGCTGCTCGCCCTCGGGGCCGCAACGGTGCACGCCGCCGATCCCCACAGCTACTCGAACGTCGACGCCGTGCGCGTGCGCAAGCTCGACCTCGATCTCGGCGTCGACTTCAAGCGCCACGAACTGGCCGGCACCGCCGAGCTCGAACTCGACTGGAAGGATCCGTTCGCGCGCACGCTGGTGCTCGACACGCGCGATCTCACGATCGAACGTGTCGAGACGATCGACCCCCGCAGCGGCGCCGCGCATGCGGAGCGCTACACACTCGACAAGCGCGATCCGGTACTCGGCTCGGCCCTGCGCATCGCGCTCGACACGCAGGCGCCGAAGGTGCGCGTGCGCTACCGCACTTCACCGCAGGCTTCCGGGCTGCAGTGGATGACGCCGGCGCAGACCGCCGGCAAGAAGCATCCGTTCATGTATTCGCAGTCGCAGTCGATCCACGCGCGCAGCTGGGTGCCGCTGCAGGACACGCCGGGAGTGCGCTTCACCTACACCGCGCACGTGGCCGCGCCGAAGGAACTGCGTGCGGTCATGAGCGCGAACAACGATGCCAGGCACGCGCTCGACGGCGACTACCGCTTCACGATGGACCAGCCGATTCCGTCGTACCTGCTGGCCATCGCGGTCGGCGACCTCGCCGTGCGCGAGACCGGGCCGCGCAGCGCGGTCTACGCCGAGCCGTCGGTGGTCGAGGCGGCGGCGAAGGAATTCGCCGATACCGAGAAGATGATCGGCACGACCGAAAAGATGTACGGGCCGTACCGTTGGGAGCGCTACGACATCCTCGTGCTGCCGCCGAGCTTCCCGTTCGGCGGCATGGAGAACCCGCGCCTGACCTTCGCCACGCCGACCGTCATCGTCGGCGACAAGAGCCTCGTCTCGCTGGTCGCGCACGAGCTCGCGCACTCCTGGTCCGGCAACCTCGTCACCAACGCGACGTGGAAGCACATGTGGCTCAACGAGGGTTTCACGACCTACGTCGAGAACCGCATCGTCGAGGCCGTCTACGGCCAGGCGCTGGCCGACGAGGAATTCATCACCGCGTCGGATGCGTTGCGCCGCGAGATGAAGGAGACGCCGCCGGCCGGGCAGCGCCTCGTGTCCGATGCCGAGGATGCCGACGACGCGGCCTCGAGCTATGCCTACGTCAAGGGCGCCTGGCTGCTGCGCACGCTCGAGGCGCGCTTCGGCCGCGTCGCGTTCGACGACTACCTGCGCGGCTACTTCGACCACTTCGCGTTCCAGAGCATCACCACCGAGCAGATGCTCGACTGGCTGAAGCCGAACCTGATCGACAAGTACCCCGGCAAGATGAGCCTCGACGAGGTCAAGCGCTGGATCTACGAGCCGGGCGTGCCGGACGACGCGCCGGTTCCGGCCTCGCCGCGCCTGGCCGCGATCGCCGCCGCGCGTGCGGAGTGGGTGGGCGGCAAGCGCACCGCCGCCGACATCGGCGCGAAGGACTGGAACACGCATGAGTGGATGTACTTCCTCGACGGCCTGCCGGAAAAGCTGTCGCACGAGCAGCTCGCCGCGCTCGACGCCGCCTGGCACCTCAATGGTTCGCCGAACGCCGAGATCGCGCGCCGCTGGTACCTCGCCGCGATCGCCGCCGACTACAAGCCGGCGCGCGAGGAAATGGGCAAGTACATGACGCGCATCGGTCGCCGCTACCTCGTCGTTCCGCTGTACGAGGCGCTGGCGAAGACGCCGGATGGCAAGGCGTTCGCGAAGCAGGTCTACGCCAAGGCGAAGCCCGGCTATCACCCGATGACGCAGGCGAGCATCGAGAAGGCGCTGGCGAAGAAAAGTCCGGCCGCCGCGCCGTAGTCGGACGACCGATCCGCCGGCACCGTTCGCGCCCGGCGCGACACGCTCCTTTCCCTGCCGGGAAGGGAGCGGCACTCCCGCAACGCAGTGCGTGAAACGTGCGTCGCGTCGAGGCGTGGCCTGCCGCGCCGGCGTCTCGCCGGCCGCCATGGACGGCCCGCCCTCGCCGCCGTGATTTCCCGGCGGGGCGGAAGCGCTACCGCTTCCCCCGCGCCGCGCGGACGAGATCCGGAGTAGCGGCCATCCGGACGACCGCGTCGTCCGAGAGAACGAAGTACGGGCCAGCCTCGTCGACGCCGACGCGACGAACCGCCGCACGACAGGGAACGGCGGCCGGATTCCCTGCGCTCAGGTGCCGTCGAGTGCCGCGAGCTCGCGCTTGGCCGCGTCCAGCCATTCGCGCTCCTTGGAGCGGTAGTAGCGCGGTGCGGCGCGGGCGCGGCGCAGCATGTCCTCGAGCACCGTGCGCGCCTCGCCGGGACGCGCGCGACGGCGCAGCAGGCCGGCGTAGCGGAGGCGCGCTTCCTCGCCCGGGTAGCTGCGCGCCAGCACCTCGTATTCCGCCAGCGCCGCGTCGTGCTCGCCGAGTTCCTCCAGGCAGCGTGCGTACAACAGGTGTCCGTCGGTCGAGCGGAACGCCGGATTCGCGCGGATGAGGGCTTCCAGCGTCTCGCGCGCGGCCGCGAAATCGCCGTAGCCGGCCTGCGACTGGGCGAGGCCGAGCATGAACGGCGGGTCGGTCGCGTACACGCCCTTCAGGATCGACTGGTACAGATCCGCCGCATTGCGGTAGTCGCCGAGGCGCCGGCATTCCTCCGCCAGCGCGCGGCGGTTGTCGGTGGTGTCGGCGAGCTCGAGCCGTTCGCGGATGCGCCGGCGCTGCCGCTCCGGGTCGATCGAGGCCAGCACCTGCGAGGCCGCCTTGCGGCTGCGCGGATCGTTGCGCAGGTCCGGCAGGATCGCGACGAAGAAGTAGATGCCGACCGCGAGATAGGAACCGATCAGCAGCAGCCAGATCCAGTACAGCGGCCGCCCGCTGCGCACGACGTGGACGGCGCACAGGATCGTCAACACGAGCGACAGCCCGATCAGCGGCATGGCGGTTCCCTGGCCTCGAAAGGGACGCATCCTGCGGCCACCTACCCACGCCGCGCAAGCGCGGTCGCAGGATCTGCGACGACCTCCCCTCAGCATGCGCTTCGCAGTGGACGCCGTCTTTCGCCCCACGGACGGGGCGCCCTTCCTTTGGCAAGTTCACGCGGTGCCGTCGTCAGCGGCGCCGCGTTTTTTTTTGCAATCGCCCGTGATCGCCGCGATCCCGGCGGGAAGCCGCAGCCGACGGATGCATCGGCTGCGGCCGGTCTGCCCGCGGCCATCCCTGGCCGCACTTTTCAAAGGAGCAGGAGCCTTACGGGCGTTCGCCGGAGAACTTCTTCGCGGTCGCACCGCTGACGGTGCCGACGGTGGCGCTGTCGCTGACGAACAGTTCCACTTCGCGCTCGAAGACCAGCTCGCCCTGCACGACCGCGCGCGGGCCGACGACTACGCGCGGTATGCGCGAATCGTTCGACGATCCCTTCGGCTTCTTCACCAGAATGCCGCCTTCGACGCGCGAATCCGCGCCGACGTCGATGCTCGCGGCGACCGTCTCGATGCCGCCGCCGACGTGCGCGGCGTCGAGGACGATGCGTCCGTTGACGGATTTCACGCGGCCGCCGACGTCGGCGCCCTTGCCGAACTGCAGGCCGCCGTTGACCGTGCTCACGTCGCCGGCGACGCGGGCGCCTTCGTCGAGAACGATGCCGCCGTTGACCGTCTCGACGGACTGCGCGCGCGCCTTCGCACCGAGCCGCACGCCGCCGTTGACGGTGGATACCTCGTCCGCGCTGCCGGTGGCGGCGATGCGGATGCTTCCGTTGACCGTGCTGAGATCGCCGGCCTGCTCGGCGTTGCCGACCTCGATCGAACCGTTGATCTTGCCGGTCCGGTTCTTGGCGAATGCCCCGTCGGCACAGGGCAGGGCGATCAGGACGGCGAAGGCGATCGTGGCGATTCTCATGCGATATCTCCGTGGGGGTATGCGGACTGGGATGCGCGGGCGGCCCGGAGAGTTTAAATCCCGCCTGCGTACCCTCTCCGGCGCGTCGCGGGGCGCGGCCTCCGCGCGGCCCGACGAGCGCGGCAGCGGCAGTGCCGCGGGCGTTCCGCTACGATGCCGCATTCCTCATTCTTCTTCCGAACACAGGTTCTCCGGCGTGTCCCGACCCAAGCCCGTCCTGCTGCTGATCCTCGATGGCTGGGGCCATCGCGAAGAAACCGCGCACAACGCGATCGCGCTGGCGAACGTGCCGAACTGGCGCCGCCTGCTGGCGGAATGCCCGCACACGCTGGTCGACACGCACGGCGAATTCGTCGGGCTGCCGCACGGCCAGATGGGCAACTCCGAAGTCGGCCACATGAACATCGGCTCCGGCCGCATCGTGTACCAGGACCTGACCCGCATCGACGCGGCGATCGGGGACGGTTCGTTCTTCGCCAACGAGGCGCTGGTCGGCGCCTGCGAGGCGGCGAAGGCGAGCGGCGGCACGCTGCACGTGTTCGGCCTGCTGAGTCCCGGTGGCGTGCACAGCCACGAGACGCACATCCGCGCCTTGCTCGATCTCGCGAAACGCCGCGGCGTCGCGCGCGTCGCCGTGCATGCCTTCCTCGACGGGCGCGACACGCCGCCGCGCAGTGCCGAACCGAGCCTGCGCTCGCTCGCCGCGGCCTGCGCCGGGCTCGGCAACGCGACGATCGCGACCGTCTGCGGCCGCTACTTCGCGATGGATCGCGACCAGCGCTGGGATCGCGTGAGGCTCGCCTACGAGGCGATCGCCGATGCGCAGGCCGAATTCCACGCGAGCGATGCGCTGGCCGCGTTGCGCGACGCGTATGCGCGCGGCGAGAACGACGAGTTCGTGAAGCCCACCGTCGTCGGCGACGGCGCCCGGGTCGAGGACGGCGACGCGGTCGTGTTCATGAACTTCCGCGCCGACCGCGCACGCGAGCTGTCGCACGTCTTCGTCGACGCCGGATTCGACGGCTTCGCGCGCGCGCGCGCGCCGAGGCTCTCCGCGTTCGTGACGCTGACCGAATACGAGCAGGGGCTCGCCGCGACCGCGATCGCCTATCCGCCGCAATCCATGACGAACACGCTCGGCGAATATCTCGCCTCGCTCGGTTTGTCGCAGCTGCGCATCGCCGAGACGGAGAAATACGCGCACGTCACGTTCTTCTTCTCCGGTGGCCGCGAAGCGCCGTTCGCCGGCGAGGAGCGCATCCTGGTGCCGAGTCCGAAGGTCGCGACCTACGACCTGCAGCCGGAGATGAGCTGCCCCGAACTCACCGACCGGCTGGTCGGCGCGATCGCCTCGCAGCGGTTCGACTTCATCGCCTGCAACATCGCGAACCCCGACATGGTCGGGCACACCGGTGACGAGTCCGCGGCGATCCGGGCCGCCGAGGCGGTCGACGTCGCACTGGGCCGCCTCGCGGCCGCGATCCGCGACGTCGGCGGCGAGATGCTGATCACCGCCGACCACGGCAACCTCGAACAGATGGTCGACGAAAACGGCGTGCCGCACACGCAGCACACGGTCGGTCCGGTGCCTCTGGTCTACGTCGGACGCAAGGCGGTGCTGCATCACGGCGCGTTGCGCGACCTCGCGCCGACCGTGCTGGCGCTGATGGACCTGCCGCAACCGCCCGAGATGAGCGGCCGGAGCCTGGTCGAGTTCCGCACCTGATGCATCCGGCGCGGACGGAAACCCCGAAAGACCGCCTTTCCGGCGGTTTTTCGTGTCGGCGGTCCGGGCAGGCGCGCGGACATGCCACCGCTTGTCCGGCGCGTGCGCGATCGCTCGCCGGCGGGTCGCCCCGTCGCCGCAGGTACCTCGATGTCCTTCGCGGCGTCCTGCTCGCGCTCGCGCTGCTCGCGCCGGCCACGGTATCCGCGCAGGAGGCCGACGAGGCGCAGCGGGCCGCGCAGGAGCGCGATGCGAAGCAGAAGCTCGACGCCGTGCGCGCCGAGATCCGCGCG
>DBMH01000039.1 GCA_002297645.1 Rhodanobacteraceae bacterium UBA703
GGCCGTCGCCGCCGCCTTGGCAAAAGGGACCACCGTCATCGCCGACGCCGCCGAGCGGCGCGGACGAGGCCGCCGACGGCCTGGAGCGCGTCGTCGCCAGCGCAACCGCCGCGGTCGAGACCGAGCTGGCGCGCTCCCGCGCCGCGACCGTGCGAAGTGGAAGCCACATCGCGCAGACCGCTCCGGAAGCCGTCGTCGAGCGCGTCGTCGGCGTGCTGGAACGCACCGAACCCGGCGCCCGGCTGGTGTTCGAGATCGACGTCACCCCATCGCTGCGCCTGCGCATCGACGAAGCCGACCTGACCGAGATGCTCGGCGCGCTGGCGGAGAACGCCGTGCGGTTCGCGAGACGCCGGGTCCGCATCGCCGGCTCCGGCGGAAGCGACGGCGCGAGCCTCTGCGTGGAAGACGACGGGCGCGGCCTCGACATCGGCATCCACACGGCGCTCGCGCGCGGAGGACGGCTCGACGAGAGCGGCCCGGGCCATCACGGTCTCGGACTGTCGATCGCGCGTGACCTCGTGGAGGCGACCGGCGGTGCCATGACGCTCGACCGTTCGCCGCTCGGCGGGCTGCGCGTGCGGCTGTCGTGGCCCGCAACGTAGACGCCCGTCGCACCTCCAGGTAGCAGACGTGCGACGCGGAGGGCGAACCGGCGCGATATTTCGGGGAGTGAAACCGGAGGATGGCGGCCGCCGCGATGCAGCGGCCGCCGGGAGCGTCACTTCACCGCTTCGAACAGCGACGCGAACTGCGGAATGCGGCGGTTCAGGCCGTCGCGGATCGCGAGGCCCGGGGCGAGGAAGTCGGTGTCGATCTTGCCGTTGCCCGGCGCGGTGTGGAAAGCGATCACCATCGCGGCCGGCAGGTAGGCACCGGTGGAATCCTTGAGCGGAAGCACGGTCGACACCTTCTTGCCGTAGTCTGGCGTGCCCCACTTGGACTCGACCTGGCTGACGCCCTTCTTCGCCGTGATGACGTCGCCCGGCGAGGACTCGTTGCCGATGCGATCCGGGAAGGTGCCGGCGATCATCGTGTACATGTCGGTATGGCCGGGCGGCGTCGCGTGGATGGTGATGCTCATCACTTCCGGATGCGCGGCCGCAACCTCGTCGACGAGCTTCTGCGCGAGGATCTTCACGCCGGCACCGGGACCGGCCCAGTTCTTCGGGGTGTTCGGCGTCGAGGCGGCGCGCGGAATCGGTTCGGCGGCCGACGCTCCGGTGGCGACGCCCAACGTTCCGACGCCGAGCGCCACGGCAAGCAAGGTCTTCTTCATGATCAGCATCGTTCTGTTCCTCCCGTGACCTGGATGGTGTGTCGTGACGACCGGTGGCCCGCCGATGCGTCCGGCGCGCGTGACGAAACCTCTTTCGCGCGGTGGTTCCAGCCTAGTCCGCCAAGCTGTCAGACGGCTGTCACGATGCAGAAGCTCGACCGCGGCCGGCACGGCACGGGAAATCCGCCGCGTGCGGACGCCCCTCGTCCGTGCGCGGGACGGAGCCGGTATACTCGCCACTTTGCCCCCGGGCCTCGAACATCCGCGAATGAACCCGAACTTCCTCGATTTCGAGCAGCCGCTCGCCGAACTGGACGCGAAGATCCAGGAATTGCGCCATGCCAGCCACGGCCATGCGATCAACATCGAGGACGAGATCGCGACGCTGCAGGACAAGCTGAAGACGAAGACCGCGGAGATCTTCCGCAACCTGTCGCCCTGGCAGGTCTCGCAGCTCGCGCGCCATCCGGCGCGTCCGTACACGCTCGACTACATCGGTGTCATCTGCGAAGAGTTCCACGAGCTCGCCGGCGACCGCGCCTATGCGGACGACGCCGCGATCGTCGGCGGCCTCGCGCGCATCAACGGCCGCAGCGTGATGATCATCGGCCACCAGAAAGGGCGCGACACGAAGAGCAAGATCCGCCGCAACTTCGGCATGCCGCGTCCCGAGGGCTACCGCAAGGCGCTGCGCCTGATGCAGATGGCCGAGCGTTTCAAGCTGCCGGTCCTGACCCTCATCGACACGCCCGGCGCGTATCCCGGCGTCGGCGCGGAAGAGCGCGGCCAGAGCGAGGCGATCGCGCGCAACCTGCTCGAGATGGCGAAGCTGCGCGTGCCGATCATCTGCACGGTGATCGGCGAAGGCGGCTCGGGCGGCGCGCTCGCCATCGGCGTCGGCGACGTCACCAACATGCTCGAATACAGCACCTACTCGGTCATCACCCCCGAAGGCTGCGCTTCGATCCTCTGGAAGACCGCGGACCGCGCGAAGGATGCGGCGGAGGCGCTCGGGCTGACCGCGCCGCGCCTGAAGGAGCAGGGTCTCGTCGACAAGGTGATCCGCGAGCCGTTCGGCGGCGCGCACCGCAATCCGCGCGGCATGGCCGTGCGCCTGAAGGCGGTGCTGATGAACCAGCTCGACGAACTCGAGACGCTGCAGGTTCCCGCGCTGCTCGAACGGCGCTACCAGCGCCTGCGCGGATACGGCGCGTTCCTCGGCGGCTGAGCCGCCGTGGCGTGCGCGGGATCCCGGACGACGTCGCGATGAACGACCGGCGCCGCGCGGCCTCCGCCGAGCTGCCCACCCTGACCGGCCTGCGCGGCTTCGCGGCGCTGTGGGTGCTGCTCTACCACGTCTGGGCGGCCTCCGTGCCGCGCCTGATGACGGTCGAAGCCGGTCCGCTGACGCTGGACCTGACGCCGCTGTTCTCCTGCGGCTGGGCCGGCGTGGACATCTTCTTCACCTTGTCGGCCTTCCTGCTGTCGCTGCCGTTCGCCGCCAGCCAGCTCGGTGCGATGCCGCGCCCCTCGCTCGGCACGTTCTGGCTGCGCCGCGTGCTGCGCATCCTGCCGGCGCACTACGCGCAGATCGCGGTGTACCTCGTGCTCGCCGCGCTCGGCATCGGCGCATGGCCGTCGCTCGCCCAGCTCGCCGGCAACCTGGTGCTGTGGTTCAACTTCGGCCGCCTCTCGCCGGCGCCGATGAATCCGGTGACGTACACGCTGCCGATCGAGTTCTGCTTCTACCTCCTGATCCCGCTGCTCGCGCTGGCGCTGCGGCCGCGCTGGTGGATCGCGCTGCTGGTCTTCGCGATCGTCGCCACGCAGGCCTATCGCCACCTGATGTTCGGCCTCGTCGCCCACGCCGACATCCCGACCCGAGTGATCGCGCTCGAACAGTTGCCGGGGCGGCTGGACCAGTTCGTGTTCGGCATGCTCGCCGCGTTCGCGTACACGAAATGCGCCGTGAGCGGGCGCCTGCCGTCGACGCGCCTCTCGGATGCGCTGTTCGGCCTCGGCCTCGTCGCCGTCGCGGGGATGGTGGTCGCCATCCACGCCGGCAGCCCGACGTACTGGGACGGCAGCCCGCTGCTCTTCTCGTGGCACGGCATCGTCGGCGCGGCCGTCGCGCTGATGCTGTTCGCGGCCGCCGCCGGCAGCCCGCTCGCGCGGACCCTGTTCGGCAACCGCGCACTGCGGCACGTCGGCATCGTCAGTTTCGGCCTCTACCTCTGGCACTATCCGTTGATCGGCTGGCTCGAAGCGGCGCACGTGTTCGACCGTGTCGAGGGCTATCGCCTGCCGTGGATGCTGCCCGTCGTGCTGGTGCTCTCGCTGCTGCTCGCCGAGATCTCCTACCGCCTGATCGAACGCCCGGCCATGCGCATCGGCCGCGCGCACGAGCGCGATCCGGGAACGCGGACCGAACTCGTCGCCGGCACGGCCGACGCCGTCCGGTGAGCGTCGTGCAGCGGTTCGCACTGGTCGTGGCGACCGCCTCGTCCGGAGCTTTGGCATCCACGGGAACGATGGCGCCCGAGATCGAGCAGGAGCCGGTACTCGAGGCGGCTGCACTGGTGCAGCCGTCGCTGCTGTCGGGGCCGGGTTTCAGCGTCGATCCGCACGTCGAACTGCGCGGCTACATGGCGCGCTTCTCGCTCGACACGCGCATCGGCAAGGTCACCGCCGAAAGCGTGGAGATCCTCGTCGAGCGCGAAGCCGAGCTGCCGGCCCTCGAAGCGCTCGACCGGGCGACGCATTCCGATGCCTTCCTGCGCGCCGTCGGCAACAAATTCGTCTCGACCGGCAAGATGCTCGGCAACATCGTGATGCACCCGGTCGACACCGTGCTCGGCATCCCGTCCGGCGTCGCGCGCTATTTCGGCGACCGCCTGCGCAAGATCGGCTCGCAGGCGCAGTCGCTGTCGGACCGCACCGGACGCCGTTTCGGCAACCACGGCAATCCGTATCCGGGCGACGAAGGCCCGATGACCGAGACCCGCGCGATCGACGCCGCCGAGGACACCGGCGAGAAGCCGAAGAAGCACTGGTACACCTCGATAGGCAAGGAAGCCGGGCGCGAGGCCAAGCGCCAACTCGGCTA
Organism: Rhodanobacteraceae bacterium UBA703; assembly: GCA_002297645.1. Classification (GTDB taxonomy): domain Bacteria; phylum Pseudomonadota; class Gammaproteobacteria; order Xanthomonadales; family Rhodanobacteraceae; genus Dokdonella_A. The sequence continues at coordinate 4,386 of DBMH01000039.1, forward strand.
CAACCAGGCCAAGCGCGAGATCGCGCAGCGCCTCGGCATCGATCCCTACACCGCCAATCCCTACGTGCGCGAGCGGCTGTCGAGCCTGGCCTGGGCCGGCACCGGCGGCGGCTTCGCCGCCGGCAGCGCGCTCGGCATGGTCGGCCCTGGCGCGGCGAGCGTGCTGTCGCAGGGCTCGCGCATCAACGGCGTGGTGTGGAAGCTGTCGCCCGAGGACCTGCGCGCGCGCAACGACGAACACCTGCGCGCCCACTGCAGCGACGAGTTGCTGGTGCGTCGGTTCCTGCGCCGCGGCGCGCTGTCCCCGACCCTGCAGACCGCGTTCGCCGACCTGCTCGACCGCCTCCGGCCCGCGGAGGGATGCAATGCGCTGCTCGAACTCGGCATGACCGCAAACACCGAGCTCGAAGGCCGCTTCCTCGTCAATGCCCTGCGCCTGATCGCATTGCATCTCGGCGAGCGCGCCAAGGGCGGCACGTTCCGGCCCGTCGGTGCCGGCCTCACGTATCTCACCGCCGGTGGCGAGCTCGTGCTGCCATTGCCGGTCGACCACCTGAGCTGGACCGAGGAGGTCAGGCGCTTCCTCGACCGCGACGAATTCCGCACCGGCGACAAGACCGTGCTGATCGGCGGCAACGCCAGCCTGGCGGCGCGCCGCGGCCTCGTGCAGCGCGGCTGGAGCCTCGTCCTCCGCGCGCCTTGGGAGGGAGCGCCGCCGTACGCCGGAGGAGAGCCGGCGCCGGTGGATCTCGAAGACTGAGTGCGTCCGCGCGAGGCCCACACGAAAAGCCCAGCCGCTCGTGTGCCCGCGCATCGGAGGGTGACGGCGCATCAGAACCTTCCGCTGTCCAAGGTTCTCCGTACCCCGCCATCGCGGCCGCGGCGCCCGGTTCCGGCGGGATGACGGAAATTTGAGAAATTTCCTACACGAACGGAAGAACATCTCCGATAGCGCTTCCGCCTCTCCGGGCGCACCGTGCGCCCGTCCGAAGCGTCGCATGGCGATTCGGATGCCGGACGATCCACGCGCACAAGCCGCGAACGACGCGCCATGTACGCGCTCTCCGCCCGGGCTTTCGAACGATGCTCCAGATCGAGTCGATCGCCGGCGCGCGGCGTCCCATCTGCACCGGCGTCGACTCTCACATTCCGGGATGCCGCCCTGCGGCGGATTGCCGGATCACCCAGGGAGATCGAACATGGACCTGCATCGCTTCACACTGAAAATGACGATCGCCGTCGCCGTGCCCCTGTCGCTCGCCGCCTGCGCGACGACCCAGGTCGGCGAGCCCGACGACAGGCGCCCCGCCCCGACCCAGTCCCGCCCACCTGTCCACGAGGAGCCGCAACCGGCCAAGCTCAGCGACGCCGACCTCGCGTCCTACCGCCAGGTCCTCGAACCGTACGCGAATCTCGTGCCCGTGCTCGACCAGATGGCCGAATCCGGCATCGACGAAGCGTCGTTCGCGCAATCGCTGCACGTCTTGCGCCAGCGTCCCGGGTCGGTCGACGAAGTCGCTCGCCTCTATGCCGCGCTCACCGATGCCTCCCGCTCGCAACCGCACGCCTTCAGCGAGGCACGCTGGCGCAGCGTCTACCTTCTCGGCGAGCTGCGTCTGGAGGACGCACGAAAGCCGCTGGCCGAGATCGCCCGCACCTCGCTGCCGGAAGCAGGGCGCGTGGCCGACTCGGTCTATGCGACTGAATTTCGCCTTCGCGTGCGAGCCATCGCCGGCCTGCGGAATCTGCAATCCAGCGACGAGCTCGAACGTATCTACTCCGCGGGCGGACCGTTGCGTGGCGTCGCCGCGGTCGCGCTCTACGAGCTGGGAAAACCGCCGCATGGGGTGAAGGAGATCGACGCGAGAAGGACCTTCGGTGACGTCAGCTCGATCGACTTCAGGCCGAACGGCCACGTGATCGCGCCCGAGATGATGCGCCTGCCGCCCGTGCCGCAACGCGAGCAGCATGAGCGCATCGTTCCCGAAACGTCCAACAACCGCTGAGGATACCGCCATGAAATCACTCGTACTGATCGCATCGCTCGCCCTCGCATGCCTGCTCAATCACGCCACCGCCGCCAGCTGCTCTGCTGCGATGGTGAGCGAGCCTCGGGTTGGAAGCTGGTGCAACCAGACCTGGGTCAACTACTTCTGGAACGCCTACGACTTCGACAAGGCCGACTGGGACAACGGCTTCGGGTTCGACAACGCCTGCGACACGAGTCGCCCGCTCGGCCGCACCATGAATGCGATCTACGTCCTCAACTACGCGGACGGTCCCGGCTCGAAGTCTCGCGACGACTACTCGGGCAGCATCCTGCACTGGGGCGGCAACTACAGCATGCGCGAAATCGACGAGCTCGACGCACGCTGCGGCGACGGCAGCAAGCGTGCATATACGCGTTGGGGTGTCGCCATCGACAACTACACGCAGTTGTATCTGCCGTTCTTCTACAACGAGAACGTCGTCGAGCGCGCTGCGACGCTGCTGCACGAGTCGCGCCACGCCGACTGGTGCGGCCACAACGGCAACGACGGAAGCAACCGCTGCCCGTCGCGATCCGAATCCTGCGATGAGAGCTTCACCGACGGCTGCAGCGGTATCGGATCGCCGAGTGGACGCGGCGCGAGCGGCTACCAGGCGCTGTGGCTGTGGTGGTTCACCGTGAGCGCCGACGGCATCACCGGAACCAGTGTCCGCAAGGCCTTCGCGCGCGACGAGGCGAACCGCGTTCTTTCCACGATGTTCGACGTCAACCCGTGCTTCCAGATCGCGTCGAACGGCGCCACGATCAGTACCTGCTGAGTCTTCCGCCCGGACAGCCGGCAATGCCGGCCGTCCGGGTAAGGACACACACCCGATGACCTGAGCATTCCTGGAAAGACCCCCGACGCACGGAGCATTCGGCCGGGCTTGCCGAAGCGCATACGAAAAGGGCCGCCCGGACAGACGGGCGGCCCCTCGGAACACGCAGGTCGACTCGCTTACTTGCGGCTCTTCTTCTTCGACTTCACGCCCGCCTTGGCGGTCGGTTTCGTCGCCGCGGCAGCGGTCAGGCCACGACGCTCCAGCAGCGGCTCGATCTTCGGATCGTGGCCGGTGAAGTCGCGGAACAGCTCCGACGCGTCCTTGCTGCCGCCGCGCGACAGCAGCGTCTGGCGGAAGCGGTCGCCGTTCTCGCGCTTCAAACCGCCGTGCTGCTTGATCCACTCGACCGTGTTCGCATCCAGCACTTCCGACCAGATGTAGGCGTAGTAGCCGGCCGCGTAGCCGCTCATGATGTGGCTGAAGTACGGGGTGCGGTAGCGCGGCGGTACGGCCGGATACGCGATGCCGTCCTTCTGCATCGCAGCCGACTCGAACGCCATGACGCCGTTCGCGGCCGGCACGCCCTCGACGCTGCCGATCTGGTGCCAGTTCTGGTCGAGCATCGCGGCGCCGAGGTATTCGGTCGTGCGGAAGCCCTCGTTGAACTGCGCGGCAGCCATGACCTTGTCGAGCAGTTCCTTCGGCATCGGCGCACCGCTCTGGTAGTGCTTGGCGTAGTTCGCCAGCACGCTCGGCCAGTCCGCCCACATCTCGTTGACCTGGGAGGGGAACTCGACGAAGTCGCGCGGCACGCTGGTACCGGCGAAATACGGGTAGGTGACGTTCGAGAACATGCCGTGCAGCGCATGGCCGAACTCGTGGAACATCGTGCGCGTCTCGTCCCACGTCAGCAGCGTCGGCTTGCCTTCCGGCGGCTTCGGGATGTTGAGATGGTTGGCGACGACCGGATGCGTGCCGAACAGCTTGTTCTGCTGAACGTAGGCATTCATCCACGCGCCGCCACGCTTGGACGGACGCGCGTACATGTCCTCGATGAAGATCGCCAACTGCGAGCCGTCGGCGTCGAACACGTCGTAGACGAGCACGTCGGGCTGGTACACCGGCAGGTCCGTGCGCTGCTTGAACGTGAGGCCGTACAACTGGCCGGCGGCGTGGAACACGCCGTTCTCGAGCACGTTCTTCGCCTCGAGGTACGGCTTGATCTGCGACTCGTCGAACGAGAACTTCTTCTGCCGCACCTTCTCGGTGTAGAAGGCCCAGTCCCACGGCTCCAGCTTGAACGTCGGCTGGCCCTTGGCCTTCTGCTCCTCGTCGATGACGGCCTGCAGGTCGGCGGCCTCGCGCTTGGCGTTGGCGACCGCCGGCGGTGCGAGCTGGCCGAGCATCGCATTCACGGCCTCGGGCGTCTTCGCGGTCTGCGTGGCGAGGCTGTAGGCGGCGAAGTTCGGATAGCCGAGCATCTTCGCGCGCTCGACGCGCAGCTTCATGATCTGCGAAACGATGCCGGTGTTGTCCCAGGCGTTGCCGCGGCTGCCGCGCACGACCGACGCCTCGTGCAGGCGCTGGCGCAGCGCGCGATGGGTCAGGAAGGCTTCCGGCGGCTGGCCGGTGGTGTTCTGCAGCGCGAGGACGTACTTGCCGTCGAGCTTGCGCGCTTTCGCCGCCTCGGCCGCCGCCGAGATCGCCTCGTCGGAAAGGCCGTCGAGCTCTTCCTTCGTGTCGACGACGATGGCCGACTCGTTGACCTCGGCCAGCACGTTCTGGCTGAACTTCGTGCCGAGCGTGGCCAGCTCGCCGTTGATCTGCTTCAGGCGCGCCTTGTCGGCGTCGGACAGCTTGGCGCCGGCACGCACGAAATCGTCGTAGTAGCGCTCGACCAGCCGCACGCCCTCGGCGTCGAGGCCGAGCGAGGCGCGCTGGCGGTACAGCGCCTCGATGCGCGCGAACAGCTTCGGGTTCAGGTAGATCGCGTCGTGGTGCGCGGCGAACTTCGACGAGTAGTCGGCCTGGATCTTCTTGCGCGCGTCGTTCGTATCGGCGCCGACGAGGCTGAAGAAGATCGTCGTCGCGCGCTCGAGAACCTGGCCGCCCTTCTCCATCGCGACGATCGTGTTGTCGAACGTCGGTGCCTCGGGATCGTTCGCGATCGCGTCGATCTCCTTCAGCTGGTCCGCCATGCCGCGGTCGAAGGCCGGTCCGAAATCCGTGTCCTTGATCTTGTCGAACTGCGGATACTGAAACGGCAGCGGACTGGGTTCGAACAACGGGTTCGCGGCGACGTCGGGAGCGACAGTGGTGCCGCCCTTCGTCCCGTCGTGCCGCGTCGGTGCCTGGCAGGCGCCGAGGGCGAGAGTGGACAGGGCGACGGACAGCGCGAGTGCGAGAGGATGCTTCATCGACGGGTACCTGGAACGCGGAAGACCTCCCAGCCTACCAAAAACACTCCGGCCGCCACCCCTGACGAAAGGCATGCGGCAAACTGCGACACGCAGGCTTGGCCGGCGCAAGCGACGGGGCCGCCGAGGTTTGCGCCGTCGGCTCGATCGCCGACAATACCGCTCCCTTTCGCCAGCGCACCCGCCCATGGACTACGCCGCCCGCCCCCGCCTCGAAGCCGAGCTCGACTCGATCCGCGAGCAGGGGCTGTACAAGAACGAACGCATCATCACCACGCCGCAGTCGTCCGAGATCCGGACGATCGACGGCGGCGACGTGCTGAATTTCTGCGCCAACAACTATCTCGGCCTCGCCGACCATCCGGACATCATCGCCGCGGCGAAGGAAGCGCTCGACACGCACGGCTTCGGCCTCGCGTCGGTCCGCTTCATCTGCGGCACGCAGGACCTGCACAAGCAGCTCGAGAAGACGATCTCGGACTTCTTCGGCACCGACGACACGATCCTCTACACCAGCTGCTTCGACGCCAACGGCGGCCTGTTCGAGACGATCCTGTCCGACGAGGACGTGGTGATCTCCGATGCGCTGAACCATGCCTCGATCATCGACGGCATCCGCCTGTGCAAGGCCGAGCGCCGCCGCTACGCGAACGGCGACATGGCCGAGCTGGAGAAGCATCTCGCCGAAACGCAGGGCAAGCGCACGCGCCTGATCGCGACCGACGGCGTGTTCTCGATGGATGGCTACATCGCGAAGCTCGACGAGATCGTCGCGCTGAAGAAGAAGTACAACGCGCTGCTGATGGTCGACGATTCGCACGCGACCGGTTTCGTCGGCCCGACCGGGCGCGGCTCGGCCGAACTGCACGGCGTGATGAGCGAGGTGGACGTGTTCACGTCCACGCTCGGCAAGGCGCTCGGCGGCGGTTCCGGCGGTTTCACGACCGGCCGCCAGGCGATCGTCGACCTGCTGCGCCAGCGCTCCCGCCCGTACCTGTTCTCCAACACCCTGCCCCCGCCGCTGGTGGCGGCGTCGATCAAGGTGTTCGAGATGCTGTCGTCCAGCACCGCGCTGCGCGACAAGGTCAACGACAACGCGCTGTACTTCAGGAAGCGCATGACCGACGCGGGCTTCGACATCAAGCCCGGCACGCATCCGATCGCGCCGGTCATGCTCGGCGACGCCAAGCTCGCGCAGGCATTCGCGCAGGAGCTCCTGGCGGAAGGCATCTACGTGATCGGCTTCTTCTACCCGGTCGTGCCGCAGGGACAGGCGCGCATCCGCACGCAGATGAGCGCGGCGCATTCGCACGAACAGATCGACCGCGCGGTCGAGGCCTTCATCAAGGTCGGGCGCAAGCTCGGCGTGATCGCCGGCTGACGCACGAAAGGAGACCATGGACTCCCGCTTGCGCGGGGGTGACGTCGCGTCCCGGAGCTGCGGCGTCGCGCCCCGCTCCGGCCGGTCGAATTGGCATCACCAACAGACGTCATGCCCGCGCAAGCGGGCATCCATTGCCTGCGCGGTCAGAGAAAGAATGGACTCCCGCTTGCGAGGAAGTGAGCCCGCGTAAAAGCGACGACCGCGCGGCCGCGGCACTCATTGCCCCTGCCGCACGAGCTCCAGCGCGCGCGAGAGCACCGGATCGCGCAAATGGGCGTAGTCGTCGAACGTATAGTCGACGCGCACGTCGGGCAGCAGGCTCTGAACCTGCATCGGGTAGAAGGCCATGATCCAGAAGCAGCCGGGCTCGCCGAAACACGAACGGCGGTAGTCGTGCAACCCGGTCGCGTAGCCGATCGCCAACTTCGAATTCGGCAGCACCAGCGTGCCGCCCTCGGCCCAGATGCGGATGCGATCGCCGACCGGCTCGCCGACCACCGTGACCTTGCCGCCGCCGTGCTGCTTCAGCAGCGCCAGGCTGACGTTGCCGGCCGAGAACGTCCAGGCGCTGGTCAACGCATAGACGTGCTCGATCGAATCCGCCAGCGTCGGCAATCGCTTCATGAACGACGCGGTATTGGTGAAGTTACCGCCCTGGTCGAGACGAAGATCGAGGACGATGACGCGCGGCTTGCGTGCGCGGATGTCCTGCTCGACGCGATCGAGAAATTCGCCGATCGGGTGCCCGGGCTCGTCACTATTGCTGCGCAACTGCACATAGAAGGTGCCCGGCTCGTCGAGCGGCGCGGACCGAAACGGTGTCGCGTAGTCGCGCAGGAACAGCGGCAGCACGGCATCGGCCGGCAGCAGCGCGGCCCAGTCCGCAGCTTCCTTGTCGATGCGTTGCGGCGACAGGTACTCGTCCGAATACGCTCGCGGCGCGTCGGCATCCGGAGGATCGGCAGCGAGCGTCATCTCGCGTTCGCTGCCGTCAGGCAGGATCGCGTGCACACGAAGACGGTCCGCGGCCTCGGCCAGCCCTGCCGCGTGCAGCAGCGCCGGGGATTCGAGGAAGAATACCGAGGCGAACTGGTCGTAGTGGCTGCGCGGCCCGCCGAAGTACTCGTACATGCGTTCGGCGACGTCCTCGACGGGACGTCCGTCGAGCGCCGTCACGCGGGCGCCGAGCAATTCCGCGCAGGCCGGCCGCGCGCGCAGCACGTGGTAGCCGTCGGCGAAGCGGTACAGATGGCACGGCAGGTGGTTGTTCCGGCGTGACAGCGGCCCGGGATGCACACGCGAGTGGCCGTTGTCGGCGAGCGCGACCATGCGCGCGACCGCGAGATCGAAACCGGGCGCCGAGAGCGATCCGGCCTGATTCTCGTACTGCGCCAGCAGCGCCCGGGCACGCTCGCGCGCCTCCGGCGCATAGCTGCGATCGAGCTCGAGGTAGTGACGGAAGTAGGCGAGATCCTGCCGCTGCGACTCGGCCAGGTCCGCCGGCGGCGGAAAATCCGCCTTTGGCGGATCGGGGTAGAACGTGCGGAAGAAGACAAACGCCGTCGTCGCCAGGAGCACGACGAGGGCCAACGCGACGACGCCGATCGCGATACCGATTTGCCGCAGGCGGGTTCTCGTTCTCCCCATGCCGGACATTGTGTGCGCCGAGGGGCCGGAGTGCCCCTGCCGATCGTC
>DBMH01000090.1 GCA_002297645.1 Rhodanobacteraceae bacterium UBA703
CGGCCGAGGCCAGCGGCGCGGCCACGCAGGCGGCGGCGAGAGCGGAGGCGCGGACGATCGAATGGATGGACTTCATGACGGGCGTTTCCTTCAGTTCTTCGCCACGGCGACCTGCGCCAGACGGTCGAGTTCGGCGACGAGCTGGTCCGGCGACTGCGCGATCTGGCCCGGGATCTGCGATCCGTCCGGCGCGAGGATCGTGGGCGTGCCGCTGATGCCGAGCGTGTTGGCGAGCTTGGTGAGCTCGGCGACCGGATTCGGACAGGTCGCCTTGCCCGGATCCTGTCCGCTCATCGCGGCCGTGAACGCGCTCGGGCGATCCTTCGAGCACCACACGGCCTCGGCCTTCTTGTCCGCTCCCGGATGGATCGTCAGCGGGAAGAACAGGTACTCGACCGCGATCCCGCGCGCGTTGTACTCGCCGACCTGCTGGTGGAAGTGGCGGCAGAACGGACAGTCGATGTCGGTGAAGACGGTGAGGGTGTGCTTGGTCTTCGTGGGCGCCTTCGGCGCGAACACGATGCGCTTGTCGGGGCCGATCTTGTCCAGTGCGATCTTGCGCGCCTTCGAGCGCGAGCTCGCGGTCAGGTCGCGCTTGTTGGCGACGTCGAAGGCATTGCCGTCGACGACGTAGCGGCCGTCCTTGCTGACGTAGAGGAACCGGCCGCCAGCGATGGCTTCGTAGAAGCCCGGAATCGCGGACTCCTGCGCGACATCGACCTTGGCCTTCGGCGCCAGCGCCGTGATCGCCTTGGTGGCGACCTCTTCCGGCGTGGCAGCGACGGCCATGGCGGCCGCGAACAGGCCGAGAATCAACAAGGGAAGACGCATGACGACCTCGCAATGGGGAAGGAACGGAATCCCGGGACCGGCGACTGGCGCTGCCGCTTGCACGAAAGCGCGGGATTCCGCGAACGCGGTACGACCACGAACCGGGCGGCCGGGTTCCGCAAGACCGCAGATTCTCTCATGCACTGCCCCTTCTAGAAAGTCCAGCATTGACGCGGGTTTGCCACGAAGGCACCGGGACGAAACGCGTCCGCCGACGTAGGGTGTCGCCGTTGGCGGCCGTCGTCGGCTCCCGCCGGGCAGGCCTGCCCCCTCTTTCCTCTCAGCCGCGCGGATGGTGCCGCTCGTGCAGGCGCTTCAGCCCTTCCTTCGCCACCAGCGTGTAGATCTGCGTGGTGGAAAGCGAGCTGTGGCCGAGCATCAACTGCAAGGCGCGCAAGTCCGCGCCATGGTTCAACAGGTGCGTGGCGAAGGAGTGACGCAACACGTGCGGCGAGATCCTCTGCGATGCGATGCCGGCGGCCTGGGCGTGCTTCTTGACCAGGGTCCAGAACATCTGCCGCGTCATCGCCGCACGGCGGTTGCTGACGAACAGCGCCTCGCTGCGCCCTCCCTTGAGCAGGAGCGGCCGCGCTTCCCCGACGTATCGGGTAAGCCAATGCGCAGCCTCTTCGCCGAGAGGAACGAGACGCTCCTTGCCGCCCTTGCCGAGCACGCGCAGCACGCCCTGGCGCAGGTTCACCTGCGCCGCGACGATGCCGACCAGCTCGCTCACGCGCAGCCCCGTGGCGTACATGAGCTCCAGCATCGCGCGGTCGCGCAGGCCGAGCGGCGTGTCCGGCGGAGCGCGCAGCAATCCTTCGACCTCGGCCTCGGAAAGGGCCTTGGGCAGGCTGCGCGGCAACTTCGGCGCATCGACCAGCAGGGTCGGATCGGCGTCGAGGGTTCCGACGCGCCCGAGCAGTCGATAGAAGTGGCGCAGGCTCGACAGCAGCCGGGCGTTCGAGCGCGCCTTGTAGCCGCGCCCGCTGGCGCCGCCGCCCGTGGTGCGCTCCTGCAGGTACTGCTGCACGTCGCTGCGTCCAGCGGAGGCCAATGGCGTGCCGCGGGGCCCGAGCCAGCGCGCGAATCCCTCGAGATCGCGCCCGTAGCTCGCCAGCGTGTTGTCGGCGAGGCCGAGCTCCGACCAGGCGCGCTCGAGGAATCCGGCGATCAAGGCCGCATCGTGTGGCGCGATGTCGCTGGCGCTGTTCTTGGCCGCGCGACGACGCGGGGCCGCAGGGACGTTCATGCGGGGATCGGATGGCTGCTCGCTTGCGCCGACGAGACTAAACCGGGACGCTAGCGCGCGTCACCGCCCTTGTCCCGACATGACCGCCCCGACTTCCGCTTCGTTCTGGTTCCGCCTCACCGCCCTCGTCTACGACCTTTTCCCGCTGATCGCCCTGTGGATGCTGACGGTCGCGCTGTCGCTGCTGGCGGTGGGGGGAGACGTCGACGTGGCCCACCCGCCGGCCGGCTTTCACCTCGCGCAGCAGATCGCGCTGGCGGCGGTCACCGCGTCGTACTTCGTGGTTTCCTGGACGCGCGGCGGCCAGACCATCGGCATGCGCGCATGGCGCCTGCGCGTGACCGCGCTGGACGGCGGTGCGCTGCCGTGGCGGCGCGCCCTGATCCGTTTCGTCGTGGCGGCGGGGTCGGCCGGCATCGGCCTGCTGTGGTGCCTGGTCGATCGCGAACGGCTCGGCTGGCACGACCGCGACGCCGGCAGCCGCGTAGTGCGCTTGCCGGCGACGAAGTAGGTACCGGACGCCTCAGGCGGCGAGCGCCTGCGCGATCATTTCCTCGATCGTGTCGAGATCCGGAATCACCGCGCGGTCGTCGCGCACGAGCACTTCCGAATGTACGCCGGCCGCATGGGGGGTTTCGTCCGCGGTCGGCAGCAGCAGTTCGGACGTGATCGTGGTGAGGCGCGGAAAGCCCTGGGCGAGCAATGCGATGAACGGCATCGAGGCGCTGCCGCCGAGCGCTTTCAGCACCGCCACGCGCGCGTTGCTGCGATTCTCGTCGGTCAACGCGCCGGTCAGCATCGGGAACGAGAACAGCGGCAGGCGCCAGCCGCGCCACGCCAGGCGGCCGAGCAGCCACGCCGGCGCTGACGGAATGCGCTCGGGCAGCGTGTAGCTGATGACCTCGGCCACGGTCGCGTTCGGCAACAGCACACGACCGCCGGTCACCGGCACCATGACGCCGCGGATTTCGCGCGGGAGATCGGCCATCTAGTTCCCCTTCTTCGATTCGGCCAGCAACTGTGCGGCCAGTTCGGCCGGAGATCCGGTGAAACCGACCACCCCCGTCTCGCGCACGCCGTCGACCATCGCGCTGACGACGCAGGTCGCGGGATCCTGCGCATACACGCGCCCCCCTTTCTCGGCGAGGTAGCGGCAACCCTCGACGGCGTCCGTGGACATGCCGGAGAACACGATCGCGCCGGCAGCGTCGCCGAAACGGTCGGCGACGTCGCGCAATACCTGGTCGATCGACGGGCTGAACTCGCCCTGCGCGGCGAGGCGCTCGAGCGTGACGACGCCTTCGGCATCGACCTGCAGGCGATGCGTCGCCGGCACGACGACGACCTCGCCGTGTCCGACGCGCTCGCCGTGGGTCGGCGTACGCACCGTCATCGAGGTCGCCTTGGCGAGCTGGCGCGTCATCAGGTCGACGAATTCTCCGCCGAGATGCTGCGCGAGCAGGAACAGCGCGGGATAGTCGCGCGGAAAGGCGGCGAGGAACTCGCGCACGGACTCCGGTCCGCCGATCGAGGCGCCGAGCACCCATACGCGCCGCACCCGGGCCGGCACGACGACGGCATCCGGGTCCAGCCACGATTCGTGCGGCTCCGATTCGATCGCGGACGGCGCCACTGCCTCTTCGAGCGGGATCAGCTCGAACGTCAGTCCGCTTTCGGGAGCCGCCATCGCCGGCGCGCCGGCGTCCTGCGATTCCGCTGGTGCGAGGAATTCTTCCGCGCTGAGAGTCTCGATCCCGAAGTTCGCCGGCCCGGTCGGCGCGGCCTGAGCCTCCGCATCGATGAGATCCACGAGCGACCAGTCGAGGGGCGCGCTCGGTGCGGCCGGGCCATCCGTCGCCGGAACGGCAGCTGCTTCCGCCAGCAGCGGCTCGGCCGCCTCCCGTGTCGCGAAGTCGAAGTCGAACGGCTCCTCGGCGCGCGGCGGCGGCGCTTCCTCGTCGAGCGCGGCCAGCAGCGATTCGTCGATCGCGAAGGCATCGGCGTGCAACGGCTCGGTGGATGCGCCGTCGAACTCGATCGGGGCGAGCTCGACGTCGTCGGGGATCGGCGCCGGGAGATCCGGCGACACGGCGAAGTCGTCGAGATCGGTCAGGCTCAATCGCTCCAGCGCCGGCAATTCGGGCTCGATCGTCGTTTCATCCGAGCTCCGTTGGCTATCCGCGTCGAAGACGTCGAACGCGGAAGCCGAGACCGACAGCGTGTCGAGACCGGCATCGTCCGGCGCCGCCGGGATCCTCGCATCGGACATCGCTGCGGCGTCGGGAATCGGCACGGCCTGCGCCCCCGCCGGACGCGGCGGATCGATGTCGGCGACGTCGAAAACCTTCGCGGCCAGATGGCGCGCCCAGCGCGCCTGGTCCCAGCCCGACAGGCCGCTCGTGACGTCCGCTTCGTTGAACACGACGCGATAGCGCGCGTCGGCGATCAACTCGTCCAGACCGTCGATGTGCGGATCGCCGTGCGCGGCGAGGTTGACGATGACCACGCTGGCCTGCGAGCGCTCCAGCGCCGCGCGGTCGAGCGCGTGCACCGACGCCTCGTAGACGACCGGAGCGCCGAGAGCGAGCAGCGCCTCGCGCAGATGCTCGCCGTGATCGGGCGTCTCGTTCAGCAGGGCAATGGCGACTTCACTTTCCCGCATCGTCCTGCCTCAGGATCTCGTGCACCTGGCGCAACAACTCGTCTTCCTGGTACGGCTTGCCGAGATAGCGTTCGACGCCGATCTCGAGTGCGCGCTGGCGGTGCTTCTCGCCGGTGCGCGACGTGATCATGATGATCGGCACGCGTTGCGTGCGCGGATCGTTGCGCATGTAGGTGGCAAGCTCGTAACCGTCCATGCGCGGCATTTCGATGTCGAGCAGCATCAGGTCCGGAACGTTCTCCTGCAGCTTCTCCAGCGCGTCGAGACCGTCCTTCGCCGTGATGACGTCGAGGTCGGCGCGCTCGAGCACGCGCGAGGTGACCTTGCGCATGGTGATCGAGTCGTCGACGACCATGACCAGCGGCTTCTGCCGCTTGTCGTGCACCTGGTCGACCTCGCCGAGCATCCAGGACGGTGCCTGGCCCGGCCCTTCCGCCTCGACGCGCTCGCGCAGCGCGGCGACGTGCCGCACCAGCGGCGCGAGATCCAGAATGATCACGACCGCGCCGTCGCCCATGATGGTCGCGCCGAAGATGCCCGGGATCGAGCTCAGCTGCGGACCGACCGACTTGACCACGATTTCGCGCGAACCGACCACGCCGTCGATGCGGACCGCCGCGCGCGTGTCGCCGCTGCGCGTCATCAGCAGCGGCACCTGCGCCTCGTCGGCATTGCGCACGCGCGGCTGGCCGAGCAGATGCGCGAGGTCGTAGATGACGTATTCCTCGCCGGCGTAGGCGTGGCGGGTGTCGCCGGCCGCCAGGCGGCGGTCCATGTCCTCGTGCGAGATGCGCGCGACGCCCTGCACGGACGACATCGGGATCGCGTAGCTGGTCTCGCCGAGCTTCACGAGAATCGCCTGCGTGACCGCCAGCGTGAACGGCAGCCGGACCGTGAATGCGGTGCCCTGCCCCGGCGTCGACTCGATCGCGAGCGAACCGCCGAGCTGCTTGATCTCGTTGTGGACGACGTCCATGCCGACGCCGCGGCCGGCGAGCTGCGTGACCTCGGAGGCGGTCGAGAAACCGCTTTCGAGCACGAAACCGTACAGGTCGCGATCGGAGATCGTCGTTTCCGGCCGCAGCAGGCCACGTTCGATCGCCTTGCGGCGGATCGCCTCGCGGTCCATGCCGCGCCCGTCGTCGGCGACGCGCAGCACGACTTCGGTCGATTCGCGGCTGAGCGCGATGTCGACGGTACCTTCGGCCGGCTTGCCCCTGGCGACGCGGTCCTCCGGCGACTCGATGCCGTGGGCGAGGGCGTTGCGCAGCATGTGCTCGAGAGGCGCCTTCATGCGCTCGAGCAGGTTGCGATCCATTTCGCCCTGCGTGCCCTCGACCTTGAGCTGCACGCGGCGCCCGGTCTCCTGAGCCGCCTGGCGCAGGGTCCGGCGCAGGTTCGGCACCAGCGAATCGAACGGCACCATGCGCGTGCGCATGAGGCCTTCCTGCAGTTCCGAGTTCACGCGCGACTGCTGCAACAGCAGCGTTTCGGACTGGCGCGTCTGATCGTCGAGGATGCCCTGGATCGACACCAGGTCGGACACCGACTCGCTCAGTGCGCGCGACAGCTGCTGCAGCTGCGAGAAGCGGTCGAGTTCGAGCGGATCGAATACGCCGTGACCCTGGTCGTGCTGCTCGCGCTGGTAGCGCGCGATGATCTGCGCCTCCGTCTCGATCTCGAGCTTGCGCAGCTGGTCGCGCAGGCGCGAGACGGTCTGATCCAGCTCGACCAGGTTGAAGCGGAACGTCGCGACCTGCTGCTCCAGTCGCGAGCGGTAGATCGAGACCTCGCCTGCCGCGTTGACCAGCGTGTCGAGCAGGTCCGAACGCACGCGGATGATGTCCTGCGGCGCATGCGCGACGTCTTCTTCCACCGTCGTGGTGAAATGGCGCGGGGCCGGGCGGGGAGCGGCCGCTGCGGCCGGCTCTTCGGCGATGACGGCCGCCTCCGGCGCGGACTCCCCGTCGACGCTCTCCGCGATACGGTCGGATTCGGACGCGACCGTCCCTTCCGCCGCCACGCGATCCAGCGCCGACAGGGGCGCAATCGTTTCGCCACCATCCGCGACCAGTCGTTCGAAGTAGGCGATGGCGTTGCCGGGCATCGCGATCGCGCGGCGGTGCGCGACACGCTGCACCAGGCCGTGGAGTCGATCGAAGCCGCGTTCGAGCGCCTCCACCGCGGTCCGGTTGATGCTGCGGCGGCCGTCGCCCAGCGCGTCGACCAGCGACTCCATCGCGTGGCTGAGGTCGCCGATCGGCGCGAGGCCGGCCATGCGTGCACCGCCCTTCAGCGTGTGCAGTTCGCGTTGCAGGCCGGCGATCGGGGCCCGCTCGTGCGGAGCCGCGCGCAGCTGCGCCACCAGCGCATCGGCCTGGTCGAGGATATCGGCGCCCTCCTGCGCGAAGATGTCGAGCAAGTCGGAGTCGACATCCGCCAGATCGAGTCGATCGTCCGGATGGACATCCTCGGCCAGCTCCGGCGCCGGAACGCCGGCGAGGGCGCGCGGTGCGACGATGACAGGCTCCGCAGCCGACGATTCGTCAGCTGCGGGGATTTCCGTCTCGCTCGATGCGACCGGAGTTTCCGCGACGTGAATGTCTTCCTGTGCCGGCTCCCATGCGGCGGCCGGCGGCTCGACGAGCGGCGAATCGGCGTGGAGGGAGCCCGGGATATCGAACGCTGCGGCGACGTACGGATCCACCTCCGGGTCCCGCTCCAGCGTTCCATCCGTTTCGAGGAGCGCCCGTTCCTCGAACGCGGCTTCGTCGGCAAGCTCTTCGACGACGAGGAGGTCGAGGATGTCCGAGCCCTCCGCCGCATCGCCGCCGAGCGGGCCGGCGTCGAGGGTACGCGTATCGATCAGCGAAGAGAGGTCCTCCGGATCGACGTCGAAGCCCACCACCGGCGAATCGTCCTCGTCGAGGAGCACGAGCGAGTCGTCGGCCTCGACGGAATCCGCCTCGGTGGCTCCGGTGAAATCGAGTTCGTGACGCGCCCGCTCGGCTTCGACTTCGGCCTCGCGCAACACGCGATCGAAGTCCAGCTCGTCGGCGTCGTCTTCCGCACCGAGTCCGTGATGCGCCCGCTCGGCCTCGATCCCGCTCCCGAGCAGCATGCGATCGAGGTCCAGTTCCTCCGCACCGTCCTCCACGAGCGATGTCCAGGACAGCGATTCCACGCCCGGATCACGCTCCGCGGTCGGCGTCGCACTGACACCCTCTTCCGTCGCCTGCGGCTCGTCCGCGGCAGGTTCCGCGAGATCGGCGCCGAAGTCGTACAGGAGCGCGGCTTCCGGCTCCGGCAGTGCATCCCGCAGGGCGACGACGCGCGCGACGAGATCCGTCGATTCGGGCAGATCGGGCCTGCGTGCGTCCAGGCGCTGCATGACCTCGCGCGTGAGTGCCACGGTTTCGCGCAGCGCGGAAAGGCCGTGCACGTCCGGAGGAACCGCAGCGGAACGCAGCCGGTTGACGTACGACTCCAGCGGAGAAAGCACGTTGCCGACGGTCGGGATCTCGACCATCGCGATGGCGCCGTTCAGCGTGTGCACCGCGCGCATCAGCGGCTCGCTCGCCCGCACGGGACCGGCCTCGCAGCGCACGAGGTAGTCCTCGATGGTGGCGAGATGCGTGGCCACTTCGCTTTGCAGGATGTCGAACAGCACCGGGTCGACGTTCGGCAGCGGACCGGCGACGAGTTCGTCGACCGCCGCGCCGTGCGCATCGGCGAAGGAGAAGTCGGCAGTGGGCGCCGCCTGCGGATCCGGCGGTTCGACAGGGGCCACCGGCACGCGCCGCTTCACCAGGCGACGCACCACGCGCGTCGCCGCATCGGCGGCAGGCAGCGTCGCGACCTCTCCCGCGGAGAGGCGCTCGGCGACGTCGCCGAGCGCGTGGACGCGGGCCGCTCCCACCCGTTCGCCGCGCAGGGCGGCGAGCAGGGACGGTACGACCGCGATCGCCTCGTCGACCAGTTCGACGACGTGGTGGTCCGGACGCAGAGAGCCGTCGAGCACGCGGTTGAGCAGGTTCTCGATCTTCCAGCTGAACTCGCCGAGCGCGAGCGCACCGACGAGACGTCCGGACCCTTTCAGCGTGTGGAAGGAGCGGCGGACCGACTTCAGCTCGTCGAGGTTGTCGACGTCGCGCTTCCAGGCGGGAAGCTGCTGACGCAGGTTCGCGATCTCCTCCTCGACTTCTTCTACGAAGATCTCGCGGATGCTGTCGTCGATTTCCTCGCCCACGGCGACCTGGAACCCGGGCAGCGGCTCGTCGTCGACGGGAACCTCTTCCTCGATCTCCTCCTCGACCTCGATCCAGTCGGCCGCGGCTCCGCCGGCGGCATCGGTCTCGGCGAAACGGAGTCCGGCGATCTCGTGTTCCGGCAGGTCGATCGACACTGCCTCGCCGATGACGAGGTCGCGCAGGTCGTCGCCCGGCATGACCTCGATTCCCGGCGTCGGTGCGGCATCGAAGTGCCGCGCCCGGGTGTCGGCCCCGAACGAAACGATGGCGTGCAGGTCCGTCACGGCCGGCACCTCGGACTGCGGCTTGGCCGGTGCGTTCGCAAGCGGCCAGTAGCCGAGGGCCTGCAGGCTGTCCCGCGCGATGTCGAGGATGCGGTCGCGGTGACGGCGCTGTTCACGCGTCGCCTCCAGGTAGTACTCGATCGCCGCGAAGGCGTCGGCCAGCTTGTCCATCTGCTCCGTGGTCGGCACGCGCCGATGCGCGAGCAGCTCGACTTCGACGAAGCGGACCAGCGCAGCCATCAGCTCGGCCGCATCCGGCAGCGTCAGCATGCGCAGCGCGCCGGCGATCTCCTCGAGCAGGCGAGGGATCTGGGTCACGCGTTCGTGATCCCACGGCGACTCGATGAAGGCGATGATGTCCTGCTTGGCCTGGACGATGTTGACCGAGGCTTCGCGCATCAGCGCGTCGAGAATGCGGCGGACTTCCGCCTGGGGCAGTTCCAGCCCCTCGCTTTCGCCCGAACCGCCGTCCGGCGAGTCGCCGAGACGCTCGATGTGGTCGTCGAGAGAGGCTTCGACGTAAAGCAGGGCACCGGCGACGTCGAGCAGCGCGCCCTCGTCGACGGGGCGCTGGCGCGCCGCCATTTCCTCGATCACGTCGCGCTGTTCGTCGACGACGCGGCGCGGCACGCCGAGTCCGAGCATGCCGAGCGTGTCGCCGACGCGACGCAATACGTCGACCTGGGCGGACAGCTCCCCGGGGTCTCCGCCGTGGCTGCGCAGGAAAATGTCGAGCGCTTCCTTCACGCGCAGCAGGTCCTCCTTGATCGCGGAGGACACGGTACCGAGCAGGTTCTTGTTGCGCCCGGTCATCGAGCCCTGCGCGTGCTGCAGTTCGACCGCGGTCGGCAGCAAGGTGTCGAGCCGGTAGAGCCGCGTGATCTCGCTGCAGCGCGGACCGCGCATGCCCGCGCCGTCGGTGGCGGAATGGGCGATGTAATACAGCAGGTTCTTGGTCAGCTCGCGCGGAGGCGCGGCATCGAATCCGGCATCGCCGTCGGTGGCGAAACGGTTGATCTCGCGGTCGACGCGCCCGAGCAGCAGCTTCACGGCGACGCTGGAATCCACCCCGCCGCCGCGCACCGCCTCGATCGTTCCGGCAGCGACCCACCACAGGCGGCGCGCGCCGTCGGCGTGCGAGATCCGGCCGATGCGATCGAGCACGTCGACCAGGCGGTCGAGATGCTCACCCGCGGTCTCGTCTCGGAACCATTTCAGCAGGGCGGCCTGGAACGCCAGGCGCAGGCGCAATGCCTGCGTGCGGCGCTCGGCCGGCGCCAGCGGCCGAGGCGCGCCGGACGCCGAACCCGGCAGGGCGATCGAGAGGTCCGGCGAGAACAGCGCGGATTCGCTGAGCAGTCCCTCGCCGCGGCAGGCGCGCAGGTCGTTCAGCAGCGGCAGCAGGACGATCGGGATGTCCTTGTGGCCGCTCTGCAGCCGCTCGAGGTAGTCGGGCAGCTGCACCATGCCGCGCATCAGCACCGAATAGGCCTCTTCGCGCTGGCGCACGCTGTCGTCGACGATCCCGTCGGCGAGCCGCTCCATGTTCTCCACGACCATGGCTGCGCCGTACAGCTCGACCATGCGCAGCGTTCCCTGCACCTGGTGCAGGAGCGCGACGCACTCGCGCATCGGCGCGAGATCGTCCGGCGACTCCACGTACTGTTCCAGCGCTTCGCGCGCATGGGTCATCGTCGCGTCGAGCGCGGGCTTGATCCAGTTCAGCGTGGTGAATTCACCGTCGTCGTGCAGTTTCATCGAGCCGCTCCCCTCGGTTCGAATGCATACGCCCGGACGACGGCGTCGTCGGCCGCGGCGACGTGCGGATTCCGGCTCGAGGTCATCGGCTTCATCGCGTCGAGGCTCATCCCGGAAGCTTGAAGTCCGCGACCGAACGGCGCAGGTCTGCCGCGAGCTGGGCGAGGTTGCCGATCGACTCGGCGGTCTGGCTCGCACCGACCGAGGTCTGCGAGGTGATCTCGCGGATGACGGTCATCGTCGAGGAAATGTTGGTCGCCGCGGCGGACTGCTGGCGCGCGGAGCCGGAGATGTTCTTGATGAGCTCGGCGAGGTCGCGCGACACCGTTTCGATCTCGCCCAGCGCGTGGCCGGCGTCTTCCGCCAGTCGCGCACCGGAAACGACCTCGGACGTGGTCTGCTCCATCGAGCTGACCGCCTCGTTGGTGTCGGACTGAATCGTCTGGACCAGCGTCTCGATTCGCTTGGTCGCGCCGGACGCGCGCTCGGCGAGTCGCTGCACTTCGTCGGCGACGACCGCGAAGCCGCGGCCCGCCTCGCCGGCGGAGGCCGCCTGGATCGCGGCGTTCAGCGCGAGGATGTTGGTCTGCTCGGCGATGTCGTTGATGAGCTCGACGATGGATCCGATTTCCTGCGAGGACTCGCCGAGGCGCTTGATTCGCTTCGACGTCTCCTGGATCTGGTCGCGGATCGAGTCCATGCCGGCGATCGTCTGGCGCACGACGGCCGCGCCGTTCGTCGCGATCTGCACCGAACGCTGCGCCACGTCGGCGCTCTCGCCGGAGTTCTGCGACACCGTGTCGATCGAGTTGGCCATCTCGCTGATGGCGCCCGAGGCGGAACCGATCTGGCGCGCCTGGTGCTCCGCCGCATCGGCGAGGTGCATCGCGGTCGACTGCGTTTCCTGTGCGGCGGTGGAGACCTGCACGGCGGTCTCGTTGATCGTCGTGACGAGGCTGCGCAGCGCCTCGACCGCGAAGTTGACCGAGTCCGCGATCGCGCCGGTGATGTCCTCGGTGACCGTCGCCTTGACGGTGAGGTCGCCCTCGGCGAGCGATCCCATCTCGTCGAGCAGGCGCAGAATCGCGTCCTGGTTGCGCTGGTTCAGCTCGACCGTCTGCTGGTAGCGGCGCTGCTGGTCGCGGACCATGCTGTAGCCGAGCACGAGCAGCAGGAGCAGCGCGCCGCCGGCGGCGATCGCTCCCCACAGCGGGCTGCGCAGCACGTCGTTGCGCGGCAGCTGCTCGATGCGCTGCGCCACGTTGCCGGCGTACAGCAGCACGCTCTGGCTGTCGTTGAAGCTGGAATCGGCCGCGCTCTTGGCTTCCTCGAGCGTGGTGGACGCGTCGAGAATCGTCTTGATCGAGGCCTCCGCCGCCGACCACTGCTGCGCGACGTCGCCGACGATCTGCTTGGCGTTGGCGTTGTCGAGCGGGCGGATATTGAGTTCCGAAGCGCCTTCGAGCAGGCCGGTCGCGACGGTCTGGTACAGGCGCGCGTCGCGCTCGAGGCCAGCCGCCGAGCTCTGCGTGTCGGTTCCGCCGGCAAGGATGCGTGCGACGCGGCCACCCATGCGGTCGGCCAGCTGCATCTGGCGCGAGGCGATGTAGACCTGCGAAGCGCTGGAGTTGCGGTCGGTCAGGATGTTGACGACCTCGCTCATGCGCGCGTTGAGGCCGGACAGCTTGTCGCCGAAGTCCTTGGCACCGGCCACGGCGCCGAGCACGAGATCCTTGTTGTCGAGGATCGTCTTCGCGTTGCGCTGCAACTGCGCCCACGCCTTGTTGAGCTGCTGCAGCTCGGTCTTCACGCCGGGCTTCTCGGCGTAGGACGGCATGCCGGTCTTGGGGTCGCCGTTGCTCAGCGCCTTGACGTACGTGTCGATGTTCGCGCGCGTGCTTTCCAGCTCCTGCAGCGCCAGCTCGTTGCCGCTCGCCGCTTCCGCGGCGTACTTGGCCAGCTGCTGCGAGGACACCTGGATCTGCGTCGTGTAGGCAGTGGCCTTGCGGTCGTCGCTGCCGGCCAGATACAGGAATACGAAATCGACGATCGCGAACAGGAACAGGAATCCGAGCAGGACGAACAGGACCGTGTTCGCACCGCCGCTGCGTTCGCGCACGATCGCGCCGGACGTAGTACTCACGCTTCACCCCCTACCTTCTGCCAATGCCACCGCCATCCGCTCATGCCGCCGCCTGCTGGAATTCCGTCGCCCGTACCAGCTCGGCCATGCTGAACAGCCCCCAGAGGATGTCCCCCAACTGCACGTTCTCGCCCACGAAGCGCGCGTAGCGCGGATCGGCCTCGCCCACGGCCGCCGCGATCTGCTCGCTGGAGAAACTGCGCTGGCCGAGTACCTCGTCGACCAGCAACCCGACCGCGCCACCGGGTTGGCGCACGACCAGGACGCGCGTCGTCTCGGTGACCGCGCTGCGGGGACCCGCGATGAACTCGTGGAGATCCACCACCGGCACCAGGTTGCCGCGCACGTTGGCGATGCCGAGCAGCCAGCCCCGCGCGCCGGGCACGGGGGTCAGTGCGGGCAGCGTCAGGATCTCGTTCACTTCGGCGATGCTGCTGACGAAGTAGCGCCCGCCGAGGCGGAAGCCGATGCCGCGCCACAGGCCGGGCGCCTCGATCTGCTCCGGAGCGCCCGCGGCATGCGCGAGGCTGCGCTGCTCGTAGGCGGCCAGCGCCTCGAAGGGCGACAGCGAGGACACGTCTATGCGGCTCATGCACGCCTCCGCCGGCCGATCGCGCGCCCGGCGTGCAGCCGGGCCGGAAGTGTCGCGCGCTGGTCTGTGATTGCCATCTCTTCCCCCGTCGATGGAACGCCGGCCTCGTTATTTCGCGTCCACGTGGCGACGGATCGCCCCGAGCAGCTCCTCGCGGGTGAACGGCTTGGTCAGGTACTGCTCGGAGCCGACGATGCGTCCACGCGCCTTGTCGAAGAGGCCGTCCTTCGACGACAGCATGACCACCGGCGTCGACTTGAACATCTGGTTGTTCTTGATCAGCGCGCAGGTCTGGTAGCCGTCCAGCCGCGGCATCATGATGTCGACGAAAATGATCTGCGGCTGCTGGTCGGAGATCTTCGCCAGCGCTTCGAAACCATCGGTGGCGGTGACGACTTCACAGCCTTCCTTGCGCAGCAAGGTCTCCGCGGTGCGGCGGATGGTCTTCGAATCGTCGATGACCATCACCTTGATGCCGGCCAGGCCACCCTCGTTGCTGTCGTCCACTCGTCCCCCTGCGACACCGAAAACAGGCTGCCCGGCCGATTGCCGGGTAGTCGCCCAAACGCGAAGTTCGTACCCGGGAATCCGGATGCGGCCATGCTGCGCAGGCTGAAGGGTCGCCTTATCCAACACGTCAGCGAAGCTGTCAAGTAAACCCCGCAAGCTCGCGAATTGACGACGTTTTGGACGGGCAGGCCATCCAACCTCCCGAGGCCCGAGTGTAGTATAGGACCGGCTTCGCCAATGCGACGCGTGTCGCGAGCCCGCTCCTGCCCCGCTCGCTGCGGCTCACTGTCGCGGCACGGTTCGCAGCGCAACTCCCGCCCTCCCCCTATGCTTGCCGCGATGACGGACGACCGCCCATGACCCGAACCCTCGCCGTGCTGATGGACCCGATCGCGCGGATCCACCCCAAGAAGGACACCACGCTGGCGATGCTTCTGGAGGCCCAGCGACGAGGCTACGCGCTGCTGTACATGACGCAGGGCGACCTCGCCCTGCGCGACGGCAGGGCCTGGGCCCGCATGGCTCCGCTGGCCGTGCGCGACGATCCGCACGACTGGTTCACGCTCGGCGAGGCAGCCTGGCGGGATTTCCGCGGTATCGACCTCGTGCTCGCGCGCAAGGATCCGCCGGTCGATGCGCAATTCGTCTACGACACGATGGTGCTCGATCTCGCCGAACGCGACGGGACGCTCGTCGTCAACCGTCCGCAGAGCCTGCGCGACTGCAACGAGAAGCTGTTCGCCCTGCACTTCCCGCAATGCTGTGCGCCGACCGTGGTCGCGCGCCGACCGGTGGAGATCAAGCGCTTCGTCGCCGAGCACGGCGACGTCGTGCTGAAGCCGCTCGACGGCATGGGCGGACGCAGCATCTTCCGCTCGCACCACGGCGACCCGAACCTCAACGTGATCCTCGAGACGCTGACCGCGAACGGCCGCGACTTCGCCATCGCCCAGAAATTCATCCCGGAGATCCGCAGCGGCGACAAGCGCGTGCTGCTGATCGACGGCGAACCCGTGCCCTATGCACTGGCACGCATCCCGCAAGGCGACGACTTCCGCGGCAACCTCGCCGCGGGCGGGCGCGGCGAGGGCGTCCCGCTGTCCGACCGCGACCGCTGGATCGCCGCCCAGGTCGGCCCGGAGCTCGTGCGTCGCGGCCTGCGTTTCGTCGGCCTCGACGTGATCGGCGACTGGCTCACCGAAGTCAACGTGACCTCGCCGACTTGCGTGCGCGAACTCGACGCGCAGTTCGGCCTCAACATCGCCGGCACCCTGTTCGACCGTCTCGAAGCGACCCGATGAGCGATCCCGTCCTGATCGACGCCGCCTCCGGCGGAGGCGACCGCCTCGGCGTCACCCTGCTGTTCTCGATCGTCGCGCACTCGGTACTCGCCCTCGGCCTGACGTTCGAGTTCGAGAAACCCGCGCCACGGCTGCCGTCGCTCGACGTGATCCTGGTGCAGTCGGCCAACAGCGAGAAACCGGACAAGGCCGACTTCGTCGCGCAGGCGAACAACTCCGGCGGCGGCGAAGCCGACAAGGCGCACCGCCCCTCGCAGCCCTTGTCGGGCCCTCTACCCAAGCTGCAGGACGGCGCTGCGCCGATCCCGCTCGAGGACGGCGCACCGCGCCCGACGCCGCCGAGTCCGGTCGAGCGACTGACGCAGCACAAGTCGGATTTCCGCGTCGAGACGGAACGCCAGGCGCCGGAGGCTCCCGAGCACCCGGATTCGACGGAACTCGAAAGCGAGCAGCGCCGCATGGAGATGGCCAAGCTCGCGCAGGAAATCCAGAAGGAATCCGAGCAGTACGCCAAGCGTCCCAAGCGCAAGTACATCTCGGCCAACACGCAGGAATACGAATTCGCCGCCTACATGCGCGCCTGGGTCGCGCGCATCGAGCGCGTCGGCAACCTCAACTATCCCGACGAAGCCCGCCGCAAGCAGCTGCACGGCCAGCTCGTCCTCACCGTCGGCCTCGACCGTGCCGGCAGGATCAAGAGCCTCGACGTGATCCAGCCCAGCGGCCACAAGATCCTCGACGACGCCGCGATCCGCATCACCCGTCTCGCCGAGCCGTTCCCACCGCTGCCGGAGACGAAGGAGAAGGTGGACGAGCTCTACATCACGCGCACCTGGCAGTTCCTGCCGGGGGAGTCGGGCGACAGCTTGCGCACGCGTTGAGCGGAGCGAGAGGTTTTCAACGACCGCGAGGGGGTCACCTGCTGCGCATGGTTCGATGCGTATGACGCACGAGTCCACCTTCCCGTCGCCGACGCGGCCATCGACACGCCTCTGCGCGCACTTCACTGGGCTTGCCATACAGGTGTCGCGGCACTTGCCGTTTCACGTCTTTACATCTCGCGTATGACCGGAAGCAACGAGCCCGCCGAATGGCGGGC
>DBMH01000303.1 GCA_002297645.1 Rhodanobacteraceae bacterium UBA703
CCCGGCTGGGCGGCGACCGCGCCGGAGCAGCGCGCCCGCCATCTGAATCGCCTCGCCGATCTCGTCGAACGCGAGCTCGACGCGCTGGCCGAACTGGAATCCCGGGACTCCGGCAAGCCGGTGAAGCTCGCGCGCACGCTCGACATCCCCCGCGCCGTCGCCAACCTGCGTTTCTTCGCCGCCGCGATCACGCAGTGGGCGGGCGAATCGCACGCCACGGACGATCGCACGCTGAACTACACGCTGCGCCAGCCGCTCGGTGTNNTCTCGCCGTGGAACCTGCCGCTGTACCTGTTCACGTGGAAGATCGCGCCGGCTCTCGCCGCCGGCAACACGGTCGTCGCCAAGCCCTCGGAAGTCACGCCCTGCACGGCCGCCCGGCTGGCCGAACTCGCCGTCGAGGCGGGCCTGCCGCCCGGCGTGCTGAACGTCGTGCACGGGACAGGGACCGGCGTCGGACAGGCACTGGTGGAACATCCCGGCGTCAAGGCCGTGTCGTTCACTGGCAGCACGCGCACCGGTGCGGCGATCGCCGCGGCGGTGGCGCCGAAGTTCAGGAAGCTGTCGCTCGAACTCGGCGGCAAGAACCCCGCGATCGTGTTCGCCGATGCCGAACTGTCCGATGCCGACCTCGACACGATCGTGCGTTCGGGCTTCGCCAACCAGGGCGAGATCTGCCTGTGCGGCTCGCGCCTGCTGGTCGAACGCCCCGTCTACGAGCGCTTCAAGGCGCGCTACCTCGAACGCGTACGCGGCTTGAGCGTCGGCGATCCGCGCGAGGAAGGCAGCGACCTCGGCGCGCTGGTCTCCAAGGCGCACTACGACAAGGTCGTCGGATGCATCGAGCGCGCCCGCGCCGAAGGCGGAACGATCCTCTGCGGCGGCACGCCCGTGCGCCTGGAAGGCCGCTGCGCCGACGGCTGGTTCGTCGCGCCGACCGTGATCGAGGGCCTGCCGGGCACGGCCGCGACCAACCAGGAGGAAATCTTCGGCCCGGTCGTCAGCCTGATTCCGTTCGACGGCGACGACGAAGCCGTGGCGATCGCCAACGGTACCGGCTACGGACTCGCCGCCTCGCTGTGGACGTCGAACCTCGACCGCGCGCACCGCGTTTCCGCGCAGCTCGAGTTCGGCCTCGTCTGGATCAACTGCTGGCTGCTGCGCGACCTGCGCACGCCGTTCGGCGGCGTCAAGAACTCCGGCGTCGGGCGCGAAGGCGGCGTCGAGGCCCTGCGCTTCTTCACCGAAGCCAAGAACGTCTGCCTGCGACTGCGCTGAGGCCCACGATGCCCGAACTGCAAGAACTGCTCGAACGCAACCGCGCCTGGTCCGATGCGCTGCGCGCGCAGGACCCGGATTTCTTCAAGCGCCTGTCCGAACAGCAGGCGCCGAAGTACCTGTGGATCGGCTGCTCCGACTCGCGCGTGCCGGCGAACCAGATCATCGGCATGGATCCCGGCGAGGTGTTCGTGCACCGCAACGTCGCGAACGTCGTCGTGCACACCGATCTCAACTGCATCAGCACGATCCAGTTCGCGGTCGACGTGCTGAAGGTCGAGCACATCCTCGTCGTCGGCCACTACGGCTGCGGCGGCGTGAAGGCCGCCCTGGAAGGACAGCGCCTCGGCCTCGTCGACAACTGGTTGCGCCACGTCGCCGACGTGCGCCAGAAGCACGTCGAATCGCTGAGCCACCTGAGCGGCGCGCGCGAGCGCCACACCCGCCTGTGCGAGCTGAACGTGATCGAACAGGCCGTCAACGTCTGCCACACGACCGTCGTGCAGGACGCGTGGGAACGCGGCCAGAAGCTGCGCGTGCACGGCTGGATCTACAGCCTGCGCAACGGCCGCGTGCGCGACCTCGGACTGGACGTCCGCGACACGTCCATGGTCACGGAACGGCAGGAGCAGGCACTGGCGCAGCTCGGAAGGCCTTCCGCGCTCGACACCGAATCCACGGGGGAATGAGCATGTCCATGTCAGCCGGTCTCGTCTCGCTGTTGCTCGCCGCACAATGGATGCAGGCCGAGCCCGCGCCGACCGCCACCGCCTCGATCCCGCAGCAGCGCGAGGCCGTGGCGAAGTCGGAGAACCTCATGGCGCAGGCGCAGAAGCGCGGCGGCATGCTGGCGCAGTACCTGTTCATGCGCGATGCGCGCGAGCGCGACCAGAACCTCGCGTTCCGCCTGATCTTCAACCAGTACCTGAGCTGGTTCCAGACCTGGGTCGGCGACTACGCCGCCTCGCGCGTGACGTTCTCGATCGCGCAGCCGCCCGAGAAGGGCGACAGCGCGCCGCCGATGGACGGCGGCTACAAGCCGACGCCGGCGCTCGAGGCGATCGCCGAACTCGCGAAGGACCGCCCGGCGATCTTCTTCAACGAGAACCACAACATCGCGCTGACGCGCACGCTGACCGTGCAGATGCTGCCGAAGCTGCGCGAACTGGGCTACGACACGTTCGCCGCGGAGACGCTGTACCACGACGACAGGGACCTCATGAAGCGCGGCTATCCGACCTCGGACACCGGCTTCTACACCGAGGAGCCGATCTATGCCGAGATGGTCCGTACCGCGCTCAAGCTCGGCTTCCGCGTGGTCGCGTACGAAAGCGAATCGATGGCGACCGGCGACGCGCGCGAGCGCGAACAGGCCCGCAACCTCTACCAGCGCGTGTTCGACAAGCAGCATCCCAAGGCGCGGCTCGTCGTCAATGCCGGCTTCATGCACATCCAGAAGTCCGGCAAGTTCTTCGACGGCGCCGCGATGGCGCAGCACTTCATGAAGATCAGCGGCATCGAGCCGGTCACCGTCGAGCAGACGGTGATGATCCCGCACGACGTGCCGGCGGGCGACCATCCCGCGTATCGCCGTATCGCCCAGGAAGTGCCGTTCGACGCGCCGATCGTGTTCCGCAACGACGCCGGTGCCCTGTGGTCGCTGCGACCGAAGGGATTCGACGTCAGCGTCGTGTTCCCGGCCGAGAGCTATCGCCGCGGCCGCCCGACCTGGGCCACGATCGGCAATCTGCGCACGCCGTACGGGATCACCGCGGACATCTGCAGGAACACCTATCCCTGCCTCGTCGAGGCGCGCTACGCGAACGAGGGCGACGACGCGATCCCCGCCGACCGGCTGGTGTTCGAGCTGACGACGTTCACCACCAGCGGCAAGGACCGGGTGCGCACCTCCTCCGACGCCACCCCGAACAGCGACCTGTATCTCCGCCCCGGCCGCTACCGCATCAGCGCGCGCGACAGCACCAACCGCGTGCTCGGCAACACCTCGACCACGATCGAGAGCAGGCGCTGAAGTCCGTCATGTCCGAACCGATCCATGCCGCTTCCGCGCCCGCTCCCGTCGGCGCCTATCCGCACGCGCGCCGCGTCGGCGACCTGCTGTTCCTTTCCGGTGTCGGCCCGCGCCTGCCCGGCACGAATGCGATCCCCGGCAACGTGCACGACGACGCCGGCAGGCTGGTCGCCTGGGACATCGAGGCGCAATGCCGGCAGGTGTTCGCCAACGTGCGCGCCGTGCTGGAGTCGGCCGGCGCGCGCTGGGAGGATCTCGTCGACGTGACCGTGTTCCTGACCGACATGCAGCGAGATTTCGCCGCCTACAACCGCATCTACGCCGAATACTTCGCCGATCCCGCGACCGCGCCGTGCCGTACCACGCTCGGCATCACCGCGCTGCCGACACCGATCGCGATCGAGCTGAAGTGCGTCGCGGCGCTGCGTCCGGCGACGTAGGGTCTTTCGCCGCGCTGCCGGCGCGGCCGTGACCGACGGCCACCCGCCCGCGAGCACGGCGTCCCCGTCGAGGTCCCGGCCTCCTGCAATGGAAGCGCCGGCCCGCGCCGCCTTTTCCTGCGGCCCGCGCGCTCGCGCAGGTACACTGCCTTCCCCTCCCGCGCAGGACCCGCCATGCTGGCTCCGCCGTTCAATCTGCACGCCTGGATCGACGAGCACCGCCACCTGCTGAAACCGCCGGTCGGCAACAAGTGCATGGTGCAGGACGATTTCATCGTCATGATCGTCGGCGGCCCGAACCGGCGCACGGACTACCACTACGACGAAGGTCCCGAATTCTTCCACCAGCTCGAAGGCGAGATGGTGCTGAAGATCCAGGAGGATGGCCGCGTGCGCGACATTCCGATCCGCGCCGGCGACGTGTTCTACCTGCCGCCGCGCGTACTGCATTCGCCGCAGCGCCTGCCCGATTCGGTCGGCCTCGTGATCGAGCGCAAGCGGCTGGCGCACGAAAAGGACGGCCTGGTCTGGTTCTGCGAGCGCTGCAATCACCGGCTGTACGAGGAATACTTCCCTCTCGTCGACATCGAGACCGATTTCCCGCGCGTGTTCGAGCGCTACTACCGATCGCACGACGCCCGTACCTGCAAGGCCTGCGGGCACGTCGAGCCCGCACCGGAACGATACCGCTGAACGATCGGCCGCCCCACGGCACGGCCGCCCCGGCGCCGCGCGCATGCTGAACACCCTGTTCCAGCTCAAGCCTCGCGACGTGCCGGTGCGCGTCGCCCTGCGCAACACGCTCGCGATCGTGCTGCCGCTCGCGGTGGCGCTCGCGGCCGGCCGTCCCGGCATCGGGCTCGGCATGGCGGCCGGCGCCTTGAACACGATGTTCATCGACCAGCCGGGACCGTACCGCCTGCGCATGCAGCGCATGGCGCTGGCCTCGCTGTTCTCCGGCCTGTCGGCGTGGATCGGCAGCGTGCTCGGCGCGCACACGATACCGCTGGCGGTGGCCGCGTTCTCCGCCGGTGTCGGCGGCGGCCTGCTGGTCGCACTGGGCCCGAACGCCGGCCGCACCGGGCTGGCCTGCATGATCCTGCTCGTCATCAATGCGGCGATGCCGCTCGATCCGGTCGGCGCGCTCGGCCCGGCCGCGCTGATCGTCGGCGGCGGCCTGCTGCAGATGCTGTTCGCGATCGTCGCCTGGCCGCTGCAACGCTATCGGCCGGAACGCGAAGCGCTCGCCGACGTGTGCCGCCAGCTCGCCGCCAGCGTGCGCGAGCGTGCGGACTCGAGCAGCGCGCCTCCGGTGACACAGGCCCTGCTCGACGTGGAAAGCCTGCTGCACGGCGAGCATCGTGCACGCGGCAGCGTGATGGAAACCTTCCGCGTGCTGGCCGAACTGGTCGAGCGCATCCGTCTCGAACTGCTGGCATTGAAGGACCTGCAGGAAACCCTGCCCGACGGCGACGCGCGCCGCACGCTGACGCGCGTGCTCGAATACGCCGCGCGCGCGCTGGAGACGATCGCGCAGGCGCTGGACCGTGGCGCCAGTCCGCACTCGGCCGCCGCCGCGATGGAGGGATTCGACGCCGCCCTCGCATCGCTGCGCGACATGAGCGCGCGGGACGGCGCGTCGCGGAACCTGTCGATCGCGCTCGCCCGCGCCGACGCGCTCGGCGGCCAGTTGCGCGCCGCCGCGCGCAATGCCGATTTCGCCGGCAGCCGCGGCGAACTCCGTGCCGGCGAAGCCGAACTGCGCATGCCGCTGGAAATGCGCCCCGGCAGTGCGCTGCAGACGCTGCGCGCGAACCTCGACCTGTCGTCCATCGCGTTCCGCCATGCGCTGCGATGCGGAGCCTGCCTCGCGATCGCGGTCGTCGGCGAGCGCCTGGCCGGCATTCCGCACGGCTACTGGATTCCGATGACCGCCGCGATCGTGCTGAAGCCGGATTTCGCCGGCACCTTCACCTTCGGCCTGCTGCGCGTGCTCGGTACGATCCTCGGCCTGGTCCTGGTCACGGCACTGATCCACTACGCTTTCGGCGGCGTCTGGGAGCGCGTGGCGCTGGTGGCCGCGTTCGCGTTCGGGTTCCGCCTGCTGACGACCGTGCACTACGGCATCGGCGTGACCATGCTGACCGGTCTCGTCGTGCTGCTGTTCTCATTCGACGGCCTGCCGCCCGGCGACATCCTGCAGGCGCGCGGAATCGCCACGGCGATCGGCAGTGCGCTCGCCCTCCTCGCCTATCTCGTCTGGCCGACCTGGGAACGCCTGCGCGTGCGGCCGGCGCTGGCGGCGATGCTGGACGCCTATCGCGTCTATTTTTCCTCGCTGCTGCGTGGGGATCCGTCCGAGCGCGCCGCCGCGCGTACTGCCGCGCGCGCGGCACGGACGAATGCGCAAGCCTCGCTCGATCGCCTGCGCGGGGAACCCCGGCGCGACCGCGCCCTGGTCGCCTTCGCGGAAGGCGTGTTCGCCAATGCGAACCGCTTCATCCGTGCCGGCATGGCGCTGGAAGCCGCGGCCCTCGATGCCCGTGCCGTGCCGGAGCATGCCGCCGTTCTCGCGTTCATCGACCGGATCGACGCCAGCCTGGCCACGCTCGCGCAGGACCTGCGCACCGGCACCTCGCCCGGCATCGACAGCCTGCGCGAGGAAGAGCGGCTGCTCGCCGCCCGCCTCGATGCCGCC
>DBMH01000311.1 GCA_002297645.1 Rhodanobacteraceae bacterium UBA703
GTCGCCGCCGGCCAGCGAACCCTGGGGCGCGAACGAGCGCCCCTGGGTCGTGGTGTTCGCGCAGGTGACCGCGTGGTTGCGGTCGGCGACGACGCGCACCGCGTCGAGCGAGCCGGCGCCGTCGTTCTTGACGACGAAGCCGAACTCGCCCGCCGCCGCACGCGGCGACGATCCGCCGGACTCGATGCGCAGGGCACCGGCCGAGGCCGGCCCCGCCAGCGCCACGGCCAGTGCCATGGCGAGGAAGGGGACTGATTTGCGGAAGGTATCGTGCTGATTCATGTCCATGTCCTCAGCGGAACTGGGTGAAGATGGCCGTGGCCACCGAGGATACCGTCTGGCCCGCCGGGCCACTGCCGATCGCCGTCGCCGAGTTCACCACGCGGCGCAGCGCGACGTCGGCGGCAGTCAGCGTGTAGCTGGCCGTGCACACCACCGAGTCGCCCGGCAGCAAGGTTCCGCCGCCGGCACGCGGTTCGAAGCCGCTGTCGAACAGCTCGTCGCCGAACAGCACCTTGAACGGAGCGCCGTTGACCGTGAACGCCGGGCACGACAGGTTCTGCACGCGCGGATCGAACAGTTGCACCGTCGTCAGCGGCACCATACCCGGATTGCTGATCGTGAACTGGTAGCCGAGCACGTCGCCGACGTCGCCGTAGTGGTTGCCGTTGACGTCGGTCGCCAGCGTGACCGTCTTGACCAGGTGGATCAGCGGAACATCCGTGCCGATCGGTGCGCAATCGGACGTCTCCAGCGCGAACGTACCGGTCAGCCCCGCCGCGTTGTAGAAGCCGTGACCCGGCGTACCCGGGACGCAGGCCGCGTCCGCGATGCCCGACGGCACGCCGACCGGCACGCTCACCGTGTAGGTGTGCGTGGCGCCGCTCGCGACGCTGACGTTGCTGGCCGAGAGCTGCACCACCGTGCCGTTGACCGGCGCGTAGCCGCCGGAGATCGCCGGGTTCAGCGTGCCACCGACGGTCGACACCTGCGCGTTGCCGGTGAAGACGACGCCGCTGGCGAAGCCGAGCGTGTCCGTCAGCGTGTACGTCGTCGCCGCGCCGCCGGTGTTGACGACCGCGATGGCGTAGTTCACCCGGAACGCGCCAGGACCGGTCGTCGTCACCGAGGCCACCGTCTTGGTGAAGCCGAGGTTCACCGTCGGCGTCACCACGCAGGCGGCATTGCCCGGATTCGCCGCGCAGTCGGGCGGCGTACCGTCATTCAGCGCGACCGCGTTCGCAACCGACGTGACGCCAGCCGGCAGCGGATCGTCGACCTTGACCGTGAAGGTCAGCGTGACGACACCCGGCTGCGTACCGTCGTGCGGCGGCACGTTGACCAGCGTGTTGCAGGCTGTTCCGGCCGGCGCACCGGCCGTACACGTCCACGTGCCCGCCGGACCGACGAACGTCGTGTGCAGCGGCACCGTCTCGTTCACGATCGTTCCCGTCGTCGCCGTGCCGCCGAAGTTGCGCACGGTGATCGTGTAGGTCAGCTGCTCGCCCGGCTGCGCCACGCCATCGGCCAGGAGGCTCTCGCCGGACAGCGCCTTGGTCACCGACAGGTTCGCCGCGGTCGGCGTGACCACGCATTGCGGTCCGCTCGGCGGGCAAGCCGGCGGTGTCGAACCGGTCAGGTAGGCCAGGTTCGCGACCTGCGTGACGCCTTGCGGAATCGGATCGACGACCTTCGCCTGCACGGTCAGCAGTCGCGTGCCGCCAGCCGGAACGGTCAGGCCGTTCCACGTCACCACGCCGGCTGCGTGGCTGCCGCCGTTGTCGGCGCTGACGAACGTCGTGTTCGCGTCGAGCTTGTCCGTGATCGCCACGCCCGTCGCCGCCACACCGCCGCTGTTGCGCAGTGTGATCGTGTACGTCAGCGTCTCGCCCGGTTCGGCGACGCCGGCGCGCGTTCCGTCTTCACCGGTCAGCGCCTTCGTTACCGCGACGTTCGGCTCCAGCGGATGCGTCGTACTGCACGGATTGCAGACCGGATCGGTCGGGCTGCCGCCCGTGGCGACGACGTTGTTCACGACGTTGCCGGTCGCTCCCGCGTCGACGGTCGCCGTGTAGCTGACCGCGTACGTGCCCGGCACCGTGCCCGTCGGCAGCGTGAACTTCAGCACCGGTGCCGCGCTCGTGTCGGCCGTGTACTGGCTGCCCGGCACGACCGCGCCGAAGGTCAGGCCCGTGCCGAGCGTGTCCGCCAGCACCAGGTCCGACGTCAGCGCCGCATCCGTCACCGTCGCCGTCAGCGTGAACGTGATCGTCTCGCCCGGAGCCACCGTCGCGCCGTCCGTCGGACTCGAGGTCTTCATGACGTGGATCGCCGGATCCTTCAGCGGATGCGTGGTCGAGCACGTCGTGCACGTCGGCGGCGTCCCGCTGCCACCCGTTGCCGTCACGTTGTTCCTGACCGTACCCGTCGCGTCGTTCTTCACCGTCACGGTGTAGCTCACCGCGTACGTGCCCGGCACCTTGCCCGCGGCCAGCGTGAACTTCAGCACCGGCGCCGCGCTCGTGTCGGCCGTGTACTGGCTGCCCGGCGTGACCGCACCGAAGGTCAGGCCCGTGCCGAGCGTGTCCGTCAGTACCAGATCCGAGGTCAGCGCCGCGTCCGCCACCGTCGCCGTCAGCGTGTAGGTGATCGTCTCACCGGCCGCCACCGCCGTATTCGGCGTCGGGTTCGAGGTCTTCACCACCGACACGACCGGATCGGCCAGCGGATGCGTGGTCGAGCACGTCGTGCACGTCGGTGGCGTCGAACCGCCGCCCGTCGCGGTAACGGCGTTCTTCACCGTACCTGCTGCATCGTTCTTCACCGTCACGGTGTAGCTCACCGCGTACGTGCCCGGCACCTTGCCCGAGGCCAGCGTGAACTTCAGCACCGGCGCCGCGCTCGTGTCGGCCGTGTACTGGCTGCCCGGCGTGACTGCGCCGAAGGTCAGGCCCGTGCCGAGCGTGTCGGTCAGCACCAGATCCGAGGTCAGCGCCGCGTCCGTCACCGTCGCCGTCAGCGTATAGGTGATCGTCTGGCCGGCAATGACGCTCGCACCGCTGGCCGGATTCGAGGTCTTCACGACGGCGATCGCCGGGTCCTTCATCGGGTGCGTGGTCGAACACGTCGTGCAGGTCGGTGGCGTCGGGCCACCGCCCGTCGCGGCGACGTTGTTACCGACCTGACCGCTCGCGTTGTTGTTCACCGTCGCGGTGTAGGTCACCGCATACGTACCCGGCGCCGTCCCGATCGGCAAGGTGCACTGCACGGAGCCCGTGCAGGTGTAGGCACCCAGTGCCGTCACCGAGCCGAACGTCTGGTTCGCGCTCAGCGTATCGGTCAGCACCAACGGCTGCGTCAGCGCCGCATCCGCCACCGTCGCGGTCAGCGTGTAGGTGATCGTCTGACCGGCAATGACGCTCGCACCACTGGCCGGGTTCGACGTCTTCGCGACGGCGATCGCCGGGTCCTTCATCGGGTGCGTAGTCGAGCACGTCGTGCAGGTCGGCGGCGTCGGACCACCGCCCGTCGCGGCAACGTTGTTGCCGACCTGGCCGCTCGCGTTGTTGTTCACCGTCGCGGTGTAGCTCACCGCGTACGTGCCCGGTGCGGTACCGACCGGCAGCGTGCACTGCACGGAACCCGTGCAGGTGTAGGCACCCAGCGCCGTCACCGAACCGAACGTCTGGTTCGCGCTCAGCGTGTCGGTCAGCACCAGCGGCTGCGTCAGCGCCGCGTCTGCCACCGTCGCGGTCAACGTGTAGGTGATCGTCTGGCCCGCCGTCACGCTCGCACCGCTGGCCGGGTTCGACGTCTTCACCACCGACACGAGCGGATCGGCCATCGGGTGCGTGGTCGAACACGTCGTGCACGTCGGTGGCGTCGGGCCACCGCCCGTCGCGGCAACGTTGTTACCGATCTGGCCGCTCGCGTTGTTGTTCACCGTCGCCGTGTAGCTCACCGCGTACGTGCCCGGGGCGGTACCGACCGGCAGCGTGCACTGCACGGAGCCCGTGCAGGTGTAGGCACCCAGTGCCGTCACCGAGCCGAACGTCTGGTTCGCGCTCAGCGTGTCCGTCAGCACCAGCGGCTGCGTAAGTGCCGCATCCGCCACCGTCGCCGTCAGCGTGTAGGTGATCGTCTGACCCGCCGTCACGCTCGCACCGCTCGCCGGGTTAGAGGTCTTCACCACCGACACAAGCGGATCGGCCATCGGATGCGTGGTCGAGCACGTCGTGCAGGTCGGTGGCGTCGGGCCACCGCCCGTCGCGGCGACGTTGTTGCCGACCGTGCCGCTGGCGTTGTTGTTCACCGTCGCGGTGTAGCTCACCGCGTAGGTACCCGGTGCGGTACCGATCGGCAAGGTGCACTGCACGGTGCCCGTGCAGGTGTACGCGCCCAGCGCCGTCACCGAACCGAACGTCTGGTTCGCGCTCAGCGTGTCCGTCAGCACCAGCGGCTGCGTCAGCGCCGCATCCGCCACCGTCGCCGTCAGCGTGTAGGTGATCGTCTGGCCGGCAACGACGCTCGCGCCGCTCACCGGGTTCGACGTCTTCACCACCGACACGACCGGATTGGTCAGCGGATGCGTCGTGCTGCAGGTGGTGCACGTCGGCGGCGTCGGGCCACCGCCCGTCGCGGCGACGTTGTTGCCGACCGTGCCGCTCGCGTTGTTGTTCACCGTCGCGGTGTAGCTCACCGCGTACGTGCCCGGGGCGGTACCGACCGGCAAGGTGCACTGCACGGTGCCCGTGCAGGTGTACGCACCCAGCGCCGTCACCGAACCGAACGTCTGGTTCGCGCTCAGCGTGTCCGTCAGCACCAGCGGCTGCGTCAGTGCCGCATCCGTCACCGTCGCCGTCAGCGTGTAGGTGATCGTCTGACCCGCCGTCACGCTCGCGCCGCTCGCCGGGTTCGAGGTCTTCACGACCGACACGAGCGGATCAGCCATCGGATGCGTGGTCGAGCACGTCGTGCACGTCGGCGGCGTCGGACCGCCACCCGTCGCGGCGACGTTGTTGCCGACCTGGCCGCTCGCGTTGTTGTTCACCGTCGCGGTGTAGCTCACCGCGTACGTGCCCGGGGCGGTACCGATCGGCAGCGTGCACTGCACGGAGCCCGTGCAGGTGTAGGCGCCCAGCGCCGTCACCGAACCGAACGTCTGGTTCGCGCTCAGCGTGTCGGTCAGCACCAGCGGCTGCGTCAGCGCCGCGTCCGCCACCGTCGCCGTCAGCGTGTAGGTGATCGTCTGACCGGCAACGACACTCGCGCCGCTGGCCGGGTTCGAGGTCTTCACGACCGACACGACCGGATTGGTCAGCGGATGCGTCGTGCTGCAGGTGGTGCACGTCGGCGGATTGCCGCCACCGCCCGTCGCGGCGACGTTGTTGCCGACCGTGCCGCTCGCGTTGTTGTTCACCGTCGCCGTGTAGCTCACCGCGTACGTGCCCGGGGCGGTGCCGACCGGCAAGGTGCACTGCACGGAGCCCGTGCAGGTGTACGCGCCCAGCGCCGTCACCGAGCCGAACGTCTGGTTCGCGCTCAGCGTGTCGGTCAGAACCAGCGGCTGCGTCAGCGCCGCATCCGCCACCGTCGCGGTCAACGTATAGGTGATTGTCTGGCCGGCAATGACGCTCGCGCCGCTCGCCGGGTTCGACGTCTTCACCACCGACACGAGCGGATCGGCCAGCGGGTGCGTGGTCGAGCACGTCGTGCAGGTCGGCGGCGTCGGGCCACCGCCCGTCGCGGCGACGTTGTTGCCGACCTGGCCGCTCGCGTTGTTGTTCACCGTCGCCGTGTAGCTCACCGCGTACGTGCCCGGGGCGGTACCGACTGGCAAGGTGCACTGCACGGTGCCCGTGCAGGTGTAGGCGCCCAGCGCCGTCACCGAACCGAACGTCTGATTCGCGCTCAGCGTATCGGTCAGGACCAGCGGCTGCGTCAGCGCCGCATCCGCCACCGTCGCCGTCAACGTGTAGGTGATCGTCTGACCCGCCGTCACGCTCGCGCCGCTCGCCGGGTTAGAGGTCTTCACGACCGACACGACCGGATTGGTCAGCGGATGCGTCGTGCTGCAGGTGGTGCACGTCGGCGGCGTCGGGCCACCGCCCGTCGCGGCGACGTTGTTGCCGACCGTGCCGCTCGCGTTGTTGTTCACCGTCGCGGTGTAGCTCACCGCGTAGGTACCCGGCGCCGTGCCGATCGGCAAGGTGCACTGCACGGAACCCGTGCAGGTGTAGGCACCCAGCGCCGTCACCGAACCGAAGGTCTGGTTTGCGCTCAGCGTGTCGGTCAGCACCAGCGGCTGCGTCAGCACCGCGTCCGTCACCGTCGCCGTCAGCGTGTAGGTGATCGTCTGACCGGCAACGACGCTCGCGCCGCTCGCCGGGTTCGAGGTCTTCACGACCGAGACGGCGGGTGTCGGAATCGGATGGTCGACGCTGCACGGACCGCATGCAGGCGGATTCTGGCCACCACCGCCGGTCGGTACGACATTGTTCCTGACCCTGACGGACGCGCTGCCGTTGACGGTCGCCGTATAGGTCACCGTGTAGCTGCCGATCGCGGTACCGCTCGGCAGCGCGCAAGTAAGACTGCCGCTGCAGGTGAAGCTGGCGTGGCTGCTGGAGATGCTGCCGAAGGTCAACCCTGTGCCGAGCGTGTCGGTCAACGTCAGCACGGAGGTCAACGGCGCATTGGAGATGTTGACGCTCAGCGTATAGGTGATCGTGTCGCCGACGTTGACGAGCGTGTTCGGTGCCGGCGTGGAGCTCTTCACGACCGCGATGATCGGCTTGGCGACGATCGTCTGGGCGCTGGCGTCGTTCGGCGCCACGTCGTTGTTCTCGTTCGCGGCCGCGATGTGCGTCGCGACCGGAATCGGTCCCGGGTTCGTCGGCGCGACGACGTAGTTGAAGTTGAAGTTCAGCGACTGCCCGGACGTGAGCGTGGTGGGCATGCCCGTGAACGTGACGGTACAGGCCGGAGCCGGGTTGTACGTCGCGGTGACGCCGGCGGGGCGCAGCGGGAAGTTGACCGACGCCGGGCAGGTGTTCGGCTGCGTCGGATTGCCGAGCGTCATGCTGTAGGTCACGCCGGTCGCGGTGACGTCACCGGCGTTGGTGAACGTGAAGCTGCCGTAGGCCGTCTCGCCGGAGAGCACCTGCGGCGTGACGTTGACCATCGTGCCGACGTCGACGCCGACGGTCGGCGGGACGATCACGACTTCCGGCTCGAACACCTGCGATTTCTCGAGCGCCCACAGGTCCATGCCCTTGGCGGTGCCGAAGAACTCGGTGGCGCGGTTCTGGCAGTCGCTGTTGCTGTCCTGGGAGCCGTCCCACCAGCGGTAGTACTTGCCGGTATTGTTGAAGTTCGCGTCGGCCGAGTCCACGCCGGTCAGCGAATAGCTCGGCACCGGCTGCGTGATCAGGCTGCCCGTGCCGCACAGATGGTCGTTGAGCGTGCCGATCAGGGTGCCGTTCGCGGCCTTGTAGCCACGGTCGTCGTAGTAGACCGTGGTGTCCTGCGAGCCGTTGAGCTTGGTCAGCGTCGGTCCGCCCTGGAAGCTGGCTTCGACGTCGATCATCGGGAAGTGGATCTCGCCGTTGCGACCGACGATGCGATAGGTGTACGTGCCGACCGGGAACGGATTGCCGTTGTTGTCGCGACCGTCCCAGAGCACGGTATGCGCGCCGGTCAGGGCGGTGCCGGTCAGCACGCGGTTGAGTACGTTCGCCGGATCGAAGTTGACGCCGTCGCGGCTGATGACGATCTCGTAGGTCAACGTGTTCGACGTCGAGAACGTGAAGGTGCCGCCGGAAGACACCGTGGAGTTGTTGCCGCCCATGTTGCCGACGAAGTTCGGCGAGGGGCTGGCCAGCAGTTGCGGCGGCGTCGGCGTCAGCGGAATCGCGAGCGCGGTCAGTACGCGGCCGACCTCCGTCGCGTTCACGCCGGCCGGGGCGGCGTCGCTGAAGAAGATCGGGTATTGCGGCGGCTGCGCCGTGATGCCTGCGCTGAAGGACGGACCCGACGTGACAGCGGCGTTGCTTCCGCGCAGGTCGCGATACAGCGGCGCGCCGTTGCTGTCGAGGAAGCCGGCCGCGTTCGCGTAGAACGCCGCGCGGTTCGGATCGATGCCGCGGAAGCTCTGCCGGTAGCGGTAGCCGTCGGTCGAGACGTAGTAGAGATCGTTGTAGAGGCGGTAGTTCGCGCCGTTGCTGCTGGTGTAGACCGTCCAGTTGTAGGTGAACAGGCGGCCGTTGATGTCGGCCAGCGACTTCGGACCGTTGCGCACCGTCACGTCCCAGGCCGACACCTGCTGGGAGAAGATGCCGGGCGTCGCCACGGAGGCGTTGTTGCTGACGGTATTCTGGCTTGCGCCGGTGAACAGCACGCCGTAGATGCCGGTGGAGGGCGCGACGTACCAGCAGGGAGCGTAACCGTTGGTCACCGTCGCCGTGCCGTCGGCGCTGTTCGGGCCGGCCAGTTCCTGCGCCCGGCTGGCGATCGTGCCGCGGTTGGTCTGCGTGCTGCAGGTGAAGTTGCGCGTACCGGGAATCGTCTCGTCGCCCTTGGCGCCGAACGATTGCGGGTTGTAGACGTAGATGTCGCCACGCCCCTGGCCCGAACCCGTGCCCACGTTGCGCGAACCGAGCAGGATGTACTCGCCAGCCTGCGCATAGACGTACAGGAACTGCCTCGACGGCGCGACGCCCGCGAAGTTGCTGCTGGCGCTCACATCCATCACGCCACGCGCGCCGGCGGCGCTGTACGTGCTCGGATGCAGCGTGCGACTGCCTTCCGCGAAGGCGGAGCCGCTCACGAGCGTGAGCAGCAGCAGGATCGGAATCAGCCAGCGGTACGGCTGAACGGTGGACGAGCACGCGCGAACGCGCCCCACGAGTCTGGTCGGCAACATGTCTGAGCCCCTGTAGTGCGGGTAGATCCTTGTTTAACGGCACCACCGCCATGCGCGGCGTGGGGCGCCTCCGATGCCGCGCCGCAGCGTGACATTCGGAACAGCGGCAGAAGTCAGGGTCTACCGGTGTCGGCGCGGAGGGTACGAAGGGGGCTGGCGTGAATCAGCCACGACCACTGACGAATTCTCACGAATCCTTTCATCCCCCTGCGGAGTCTCGCGTCGCCAGGGAGGGAGAGGGGACAGCGGACGGCCCAGCCGCGTCCGGAGCGCGGCAGCCTGGACACGGCCAGGCGGGTGGCTTCGGGCCCGCGGGAAGCGCCGCCTTCCCGTCGAATCAACCATTTGGTGCGTCCCGGGGAGCATTCGACCCCGACCGCATGCCCGCTGGGTGCGACCTCGCGCCTCGGACTCGGGACGGAGTTCCTTTGGCGGAGTCGAGCCGGCAGCATCTCCCATTTCCACAAAGGGATACACGCGCCTTTTTCAGATGTTTGCATTCCCGCCGTGCCGCGACGGCGGGAATTCAGGCTCCCTGCCTGGAGTAAAGATGAAGGTAGAGCCTAGCGCGCGCCTCCGCACGCCGGTCCGCCCTTGTCGAAGACGATGCGCCAGACGCCCGGCGCTTCGCGCCGCCAGATCGAGTTGAAGGTACCCACGACCTTTCCGCTCGGATCGCGCACCGGCCCGGAACTGAGGGCGAGAGCGCCCGAGTCCAGCACTTCCACCTGCGTCGGTTCCCACGAAAACGGAGCGGAAGCCCCCTCGAAGAGGGGAGCCCAGGCGGTGGCGACCTTCGCCTTCCCGCGCAGCGGGCCGTCGTTGTCGAAGAAGACCGCTTCGTCGGCGAGGAAGCGGACGAAGGCGGCGTGGTCGCGTCGTGCCATCGTCGCCGCAAAGGCACGCTCGACGGATTCGACCTCCTGGCGCGCACTGACCGGATCGACACGGGGACGCGCCGAGCAGGCTGCAGCGAGCACGGCAAGGGCCAACACACAACAACGCATCGTTTTTCTCATGGCGTGGGTTTCCTTCGTTCGCCGCGGGCGCGGCAAGAATTTCGTCCCCTCTGCAACGGAAAAGAATGCCGAATGCGATCACGCCGGCTCGCGGGCGCATCGGGCTCCTTCGCGTCGACCGATGGAGTCGCGCAACCGTCGAAAATCGTGTATGCTGCCGGCACTGTGTTTGCCAGGGTCACTGTGAATCGTGACCTGATGCGGTCGATCTTCCGATTGTCTCCATCGCCTCACCTCGCTTTCTCCTTGCCAACCTCAGTCTCGGTCCGGGATGACCCCGTGATCGTGAAGTCCTTATTTTTCGAGTTGCAGGAGTAAAAGTCATGGCAAATCGCCAGAGCGGTACCGTGAAGTGGTTCAACGACGCGAAGGGTTTCGGTTTCATCACGCCGGAGAGCGGCCCCGACCTGTTCGTGCATTTCCGTTCGATCCAGGGTTCCGGTTTCAAGAGCCTCGCCGAAGGCCAGCGCGTGACGTTCGTCGCCGTGCAGGGCCAGAAGGGCATGCAGGCTGACGAAGTGCAGCTGGCGTAAGCCCGCCACACGCTCGTCGAGCCGAACAACCCCGGGCCGCAAGGTCCGGGGTTTTTTGTTGACTGGAGACCGAAATGGCGATGAAGCCCAACTACAAGTTCGACAAGCGCCAGCGCGACCTGGCGAAGAAGAAGCAGCAGGAAGAGAAGCTGCAGCGCAAGCGGGCGAGGAATGCCGGCACCGCCGCCGAGCCCGAGGCCGAGGCCGAATCTCCGGACACGCCGGAACCTTCCGCGGAAACCCGAGGCTGACGGGCGGTTCCGTCGCGGCGCGTTTCAACGCAGGTCGGTGACGACCGCCCGTGCCGCATTATGGCCCGGCGCCCCCGTGACGCCTCCGCCCGGATGCGTGCCTGCACCGCACAGGTACAGGCCCGGCAACGCTCCACGATAGTTCGCCTGGCCGAGCATCGGCCGCGCGCTGAACAACTGGTTGAGCGACAGCGCACCGTGGAAGATGTCGCCGCCGATCAGGCCGAAATCGCGCTCGAGATCCAGCGGCGACTTGATCTGCCGCCCGAGCACCGACGCCTTGAAGCCCGGCGCGTAGCGGTCGACGGTGTCGATCATCAGGTCGGCCACTTCCTCGCGGTGGTCGTCCCAGCTCGCACCGTTCGGCAACACCGGAGCCACGTGCTGGCAGAACAGGCTGGCGACGTGCCGGCCCGCCGGCGCCAGCGAATCGTCGAGCGTCGACGGAATCAGCATCTCCACGATCGGCTCACGCGACCAGCCGTGCGCGCGCGCGTCGAGATACGCACGATCCATGTAGTCGAGGCTCGACGCGAGGATGATGCCGGCGGTGAGATGGTCGCCCTCGCCCGGCAGCGCCGTGAAGTCCGGCAGGCGATCGAGCGCGACGTTCATGCGGAACGTGCCCGAACCGCAGCGCCAGTTCCGCATGCGCTCGCGCGTCGGCTCCGGCACCGCGACCGGTGCCAGCAACTGTTCGTACAGCAGCTTCGGATTCACGTTGGCGACGATCGCGCGCGCGCGCACAGTATCGCTCG
This sequence comes from Rhodanobacteraceae bacterium UBA703, assembly GCA_002297645.1. GTDB lineage: Bacteria > Pseudomonadota > Gammaproteobacteria > Xanthomonadales > Rhodanobacteraceae > Dokdonella_A. The sequence continues at coordinate 11,485 of DBMH01000311.1, forward strand.
CGCTGGTGACGACACCGACGGCGCGACCGCCCTCGACGACGACCTCGCGCACGCCGCAACCGGTGCGGATCTCGACGCCCGCGGCCATCGCCGATTTCGCCATCGCCTGCGTGATCGCGCCCATGCCGCCGATCGCATGGCCCCAGGCGCCCTTGACACCGTTGACCTCGCCGAACACGTGATGCAGCAGCACGTAGGCGCTTCCGGGTGTCCAGGGGCTGGCGTAGTTGCCGACGACACCGTCGAAGCCGAGCACGGCCTTGATCGGCTCGCTCTCGAAGAAGCGGTCCAGGTATTCGGCGGCGGAAATCGTGAAGAGGTCGAGCAGGTCGTTGCGAAGCGCCGCATCGAGCGCACCGAGGCGCTTGCCGAGCTTGCCGGCGCGGACGAGTTCCGGCAGTGCCTTGAGCCAGCCGCCGTCGCTCACGTTCGGCGGCGGCTCCAGCGCGAGCGCGCGCAGCACGTCGGCGATCGCATCGAGCCGACGCTCGTATTCCGGCAACGCGTCGGCGTCCCTGCGCGAGAACTTCGCCACCTCCTCGCGCGTCCGTCCCGCCCCCGTCAGCAGGTACGAACCGTCCGGCCGCGGCAGGAAATTGTTCGCCCGGCGCAGCACGACCTTCAGGCCGTGCTTCTCGAGCTCGAGGTCGTTGATCACCTTCGGCTGCAGCAGCGACACCGTGTACGACGCGACCGAATTGCGGAATCCCGGATGGAATTCCTCGGTCACCGCCGCGCCGCCGACCACGTCGCGACGTTCGAGCACGAGCACCTTGAGACCCGCCTTGGCGAGGTAGGTCGCGCAGACGAGGCCGTTGTGGCCGGCACCGATGAGGATGGCGTCATGGGTTGCGGTCATCGGGCCGGCTCGTGGGATACAGGAATTCGATGCTAGTCGAAACCGTCGGCGAACAGCTTGTCCGACATCACCTGGATCCTCGTCACCATGTAGTCGGAGCCGATGACGACGTCGGCGCGTCCCGCCGGACCGATGTCGACGATTCCCTGATTGCCGGTACCCACGATGCGCCCCAGCGGCTTGCTGACGATGGCCGCGCGCCCGTCGCCACCCACCTCGTGAAGATAGCCGTTGGCGGCCGCGAGAAGATGGTTTCCGCCGGCATCCAGGGGCCGGAAGAAGATCGAGCCTTCCGGCAGAAGTTGCTGCCCGACCATCGCGAGGGCGTCGCAGCGATGAAGGGTCGCCACAGCCGCCTCGTCCATCGCAGCGATACGGCATGCCGCGCCACCGCCCCATTGCCGCACCGCGGAGACGTTCCCGGCGACGTTCACGCTCGCCACCAGCAGATGACTGGCGAGGTCGAACAGGTACAGCCCCGTTCCACGCGACACGACGGCCCGAGGAGAGCCGGCTTCGGTCCTGAAAACCTCCAGTGCGCTCGGCTGGTATCCGGGAAGCGTGATCGACGTCCAGAGCACGGCCCCGTTCCTGCCGTTCAGCACGACGATGCGGCCGTCGTCGGTACCGACGACCACGTCGGCTTTGCCGTCCGCGTCGACGTCGACGAGGCCGAGGCCATTCGGCGTGTAGCTGCCCAACGGTCGCCCGGACGTCCCCGGCCCGACACGCCATTGCTCCGCGAGCGTACGGCCGTCGATCGCCACGACGACGGCGTCGTAGTACTCGTCGGATGCGATGACGATTTCCTCTTGGGCGTCGGCATCGAGCTGCCCCACTGCGACTCGCGGGCTTCTGCCCGAATACGAGTCGCCCGTAACACTCGCCCGCGAACGGAGGATCGCACCGGTGTCGTTGTCGAGCACGGAGACCGCCAGCCCGGGAGACGAATACCGCGAGCCTGGGTTGAGCAATGCAATCTGTCTGCCGCCACTCCCTTCCAGGTCGCCACGCGCCAGGGATGAGAACGGGCCGTAAGCGACCTCCCGGAAGTAGTCCGTGGCGGACGATCCCAGATCCACAGCCTTGAGATAGTCGACCGAACCGGTCAACGACCTGCCGCCGTATACGAGCTCAATGCGGCCATCGCCGTCGAGATCGCCGGCCCCGATCGCCGCGATATCGTCGCGGTCGTTGATCTTGTACAGCGTCGTACCGGAACGCGGATCGAAAATGGTGACCGAATTCGAGCCGTATTCATTGCCGACAGCGATCTGATCCGCCCCTCCCGGAGTCATGCGGATCACCGCCGCGGTCGTCACGCTGGACGGCGGAACGATTTCCGAGATCGGGGAATAGGGTTGCGACTGGAAGATCTGGATTCGATTCGACGTCGGGAACGCTGCGAACCCCATCTTTTCGCCTGCGCCGAAGCGGCCGGCCAGAAGCCGGTATCCGAATCCGCCGGCGTACGACCATTCCACGGCATGCGTGGCGCCGTCGATGACTTGTCCCGGCGTCGATGCGACGACCAGCTCGAGCGCCGCGTCCGCGTCGAACTGCCCCACCACGACGTCATTGGCTGCGGTCGGGGACACCCATTTGACCGCTCCCGTCTGGTAATCGAGGATCGAGGGATAGCTCGGCGACCATCTCCCTTGCGAGGTGAGTGCGACGATTTCCGGCTCGCCGTCCGCATCGACATCGGCGATGGCGATCACGCGCTGCAGCATCGGGGTCGGAATCGTCTTCAGGACCTGCAACGGAATCCCACCCATCACCAGCACCTGCGCATCCGCCGTGCTCGTCTCCACCGGGACGATCACGCGGTCCACGTAGGCAGGGCGGGACCAGATGATCGGCGGCCCCATCGTGGTGACCGGCAGCATGATGACGGAACGGACGTCCAGGCGCCCTGTCGAGTCGGCGTCCAGCAGGGCCATCAGGTTCGAGCTGCAGTAGGAATACTGCGAATCGCGCCCGCAAGTGACGACGGCCTCGGCCTTGCCGTTCAAGTCGAGATCACCGACGACAATTCCGTCCAGGCTCGCGCGTTGCGTCCCTAAGTACTGCTCCCATGCGTGCACTTCCGGCACCGCCGTCGCGACCATGGCGGCCACGAGCGCTGCCATCCCTTTCCCCAATGTCATACCCCTGCTCCTGAAGATTTGCGACATCCATCCTGCCCGCTTGCCGTATCGGCCACTCCCAGCCGCCCGGCAAACGCCCATCTTATATCCAACCGGAGGGCTCCCTTGGAAATCGCCCTCGCGACGAATCGTGCGAAGTCATGCGCAAAGGCGCTATTCGGACGAAGCTCCCGTCGCGTATGACCGTGAGCAGTGCGTTGTGCGATGCCGCGAGCGACAGCGGCATCCGGCACCTGCGACTCATGGATCCGCGCGCCGCACCGGACATGCGCGCAAGGGCAGACAACAAGGGCAGACGAATCGTCGAACCTATCGATCAACGCCGGGATTTCTCACGGAACCTGCGCCCTCTTCTCGCTCCATGGCGTCGATACCGCACCGCGGTACATGAGCAATGCGATTCCGCTGCCCAATGCACAAAGGAGCGCAACGTAGTGCGCCGGCGCCAACGGCATCCCCTGCGCCCACACCACGACGAACAGCGGCGTGAGGCCGCCGAAGATCGCATAGGCGACGTTGTAGGCGAACGAGACGCCGGAGAAGCGGATCGCTGGCGGGAACAGGTTCACCAGCAGCACCGGGATCACGCCGACGACACCGACGCAGAAGCCGGCCACGGCGTACAGTGAAAAGAGGCGGTCCGGCGATCGCTGCACGCCGGCGTACAGGCCGTACGTCGCGACGAGCAGGGCGAGACAGCCGGCCAGCAGCGCGCGTGCCGCGCCGATGCGGTCGCTGGCGAAGCCGAACGCGATGCAGCCGACGGTCAATGCCGCGGTCGCGACGCTGTTCGCGGCCAGCGCGGAAGCCGGCGCGATCGCGAACAGCTTCTGCAGCAGCGTCGGCGTCATCAGGATCACGACGACGATCGCGGCGGTCAGCAACCAGGTCAGCAGCATCGCGATCGCGACGGCACGACCATGACCGGCGAGCACGGTCTTCAGCGGCAGCCCGCGCTCGAGTTCCCCACGGCGGCGCATCTCGACGAACACGGGCGTCTCGGCGAGCAGCCGGCGCAGGAACACGGCCAGCAGGCCGAACGCGCCGCCGGCGAGGAACGGGATGCGCCAGCCGAACGACAGCATCTGCTCCGGCGTGCAGCGCGCGGTGACGGCGCCGGTGATCAGCGAGCCGAGCAGGATGCCGGCGGTGAGCCCGGCGGTCAGCGTGCCGCAGGCGAAACCGACGTGGCGTGGCGGCACGTGCTCGGCGACGAAGGTCCATGCGCCCGGCACCTCACCGCCGACAGCGGCGCCTTGCAGCAGGCGCAGCAGCAGCAGGGCGAGCGGCGCGGCGATACCGATGTCCGCCCAGGTCGGCAGCAGGCCGATCAACAGCGTCGGCACGGCCATCAGCAGCACGCTCAGCGTGAACATGCGCTTGCGGCCGCCGCGGTCGCCGAAGTGCGCCATCAGCACGCCGCCGAGTGGCCGGGCGAGATAGCCGGCCGCGAACAGGCCGAACGCCTGCAGCTGGCGCAGCCAGTCCGGCGTGTCGGGCGGAAAGAACAGCTGCCCGATCGTCGCGGTCAGGTAGACGAAGATGATGAAGTCGTAGAACTCGAGCGCGCCGCCGAGCGCGGCGAGTCCCAGCGTGCGCAGGTCGCTGCGCGTGAGTGCGGTGCGCGGCGCGGCGGCGGCGTCCATCGGCGTCCGTTGGCGGGGAAAGGCGCAGGTATACCGCGCCGTGCCGGCCGCGCGCTAGAGCATCGCGGCGAGATCCTTGCCGATGCTCTCGGGCGTATCGGTCGGCGCGTAGCGCGTGACGACCTTGCCGTCCTTGTCGACGAGGAACTTGGTGAAGTTCCACTTGATCGACTCGCTGCCGAGCAGTCCCTTCGCCTCGTGCTTGAGATACCGGTACAACGGATGCGCGTCCGCGCCGTTGACGTCGATCTTGGCGAACATCGGGAAAGTGACGTCGTAGTTCAGCGAGCAGAAGTTCCGGATCTCGGCTTCGTCGCCGGGTTCCTGGTGGCCGAACTGGTCGCAGGGGAAGCCGAGCACCGCCAGGCCGCGATCCTTGAATTCCCGATAGAGGGCCTCGAGCCCGGCGTACTGCGGTGTGAAGCCGCACTTGGAAGCGACGTTGACGATCAGCAAGGTCTTGCCCCGATACGCGTCGAGCGCCTGCTCGGCGCCGTCGATCGTCTTCGCGCTGAAATCGTAGATCGTGGTCATGGCACCGTCCTGTCGTCACCTCGGGAACGGCATCGAGTCTACTCGCCCCACACCTCCGCGAACACGCGTGCGAAGTTGCCGCCGAGGATCTTCGCGATGCGCGCATCGGAGTGGCCGCGTGCCGACAGCATGCCGGCCAGCACGTCGAAACGGTCGGCGACGTTGAGGTCGGGGATGAACAGGTAAACGCCATCGGCCTTCTTCTGCGGCAGCGCCCCGGCCGCGATCATGGCCTCGATGTTTCCGCGATTGCCCCTCTCGTACTCCGGGGTCCTTTGGACCGGTGCGATCCCGCCGTCCGTGCCGATGCCGACGTGGTCCTCGCCGCAGACCTTGATCGCATGCTCGATGTGGCGGACCACGTCGATCGCCATCGGCTGCCGATCGGTGCGCAGGTAGGGCCAGAGGATGATGCCCGCGACGCCACCCCGATCGGCCAGCGCGCGCAGGTTCTCGTCACTGGTGTTGCGTGGAAAATCGGCCAGTGCGCGACAACCGGTGTGGCTGACCAGCACCGGCACCTTGGACGCACGGATGCCCTCGGCGATCGTGCGCTCGGAGCCGTGCGCGAGATCGACGACGACCTTCTCGGCGTTCAACCGCTCGACGACCCGGCGGCCGAAATCGCTGAGGCCGGCATCGTCGGGTTCCATGCAACCGTCCCCCACGCGGTTGCGCCGCTGGTGCGTGAGCTGGATCACCCGCACGCCGAGGGAGCGGAACAGGCTCACGCGATCGGACTGGTCGCCGAGCGGCTCCGCCCCCTGGAAACGCAGGACCACGCCGAGGCGGCGCCCGCGTTTCGCATGCTCGAGATCGGCCGCCGTGCCGACCAGCACGAACATGTCCGGATGCTCGGCGATCTTGCGGGTGCAGAAGGCGATCGCCTTCTTCGTCTCCTCGAACGCGGCCTCACCGGGCGCATTGCGGCCGATGGTGAGCAGCGTTCCGCTCAGGCCGCTCGCGCGAACGGAGGCGAATTCCGCTGCCGCCTCCGCCGGATCGGCGCCGGCATACAGCGCGAAGACCGCGCCTTCGCCGTCCACCGCGAGGGTGTCGCGAAACGGACGCCAGGCCGCCGGCCTCGCGTCGCTCCGCCCCGCACCGGCGAAAAGGCCGGCCGCCGTCGCGGCGGCCATCAGCTTGAGCACATCGCGCCGATGCGTCATGGCGTCTCTCCTTCGGATCGAATGAAACCGGTGTCGTTCACGTCGCCGCGGCGACCGTCGTCGGAATGCCGGGAGCATCGGGGGCGCGCCGCGCCGAGACGCATGCAATGCTTCGGCGCCCTCGGTGGGCGACCTGTTGCGCCATCGACATCCGGGTCAGAAGCGTTGCCGATAGCTGGCATACCAGTACCGTCCGGGCAGGTCGTAGTCGGAGAAGAAGCCCCGGAATCCGTCCGAATAGGCTACCGGCGGATCGTGGTCCAGCGCATTGCGCACGCCGAGCGTGAAGCGCCCGCTCCACGGTGCGGTCCAGCCCAAGTCGAGGTCGAAGAAGGTCGTGCTGCCGACGCGATTGCGCGGTGCGGCCTGGCCGACCCCGGAGCCGTCCAGGTCGGCGAAGCGGTCGGGATCGGAACACAGCTTCCTGTAGCTCGGTTGGCCGAGGGACGCCGCACGGTAGATGACTCCGCTGCAGTCCTCCTTGATCGACGAGAAATAGCGTGCCGCCACGGTCGCGCTCCACGGGCCACGCTGCCAATTGAGCGCGAGCACCGAGCGCAGGCGCCAGATCACGCCGTAACCGGGCGAGTTCAGGCCGACGACGTTGCCCATCGCGACGGAGCCGTCCGGCATCGGAGCGAGGCGTTCGCGCTGGCCGATCTCGCCGAAGTAGCTCACGTACGAGTTCTCCCAGCGCCACGTGAAGTCGCCGAGCGACGTCGACCGGCGGTGGAGCAGCGCGAAGTCGAAGCCTTCCGTCTCCAGGCCGCCCGGGAGGTTCGCCGGCCGCTGCAGGACGCGCGTCAGCGTGCCGTCTCCCGCCCGCTGGATCTGGTTGCAGCGGGACGTGTTGCCCCCCTGGTAGCACCCCTCCAGGACGTCCTCGGCAAGGACCGTCTGGATCGAGCCGCGCAACTGTATCCGGTACCAGTCCAGGCTCGCCTGGAGTCCTTCCAGCCAGCGCGGCGAATAGGCCAGGCCGAGCGTGCGCGTCGTCGCCGTCTCGGGCTTCAGATCCGGATTGCCGCCCGCGACCACTTCGGCCGATTCCGGATCCTCCACGTCGGGCGGAACGCCGAGGGCACGGCAGCGCGCGGCCACCGGCGGGCTCGGGTCGTTGCTGGCCGCGCAGGGATCGAACATCTGGCCGTAGGCGACCTGCGCGCCGGCGAACAGTTCGAGCAGGCTCGGCGCACGGAAGCCTTCGGAATAGTTGCCGCGGACGAGCACGTCTTCGACCGGTCGCCAGCGCAACCCGAACTGCGAGTTCGTCGTGCTGCCGAATTCGGAGTAGTGCGAGTATCGCGAGGCCACCGAGAAATCGAGACTGTGCGCGAACGGCCGCTCCTTGAGCAGCGGGACGTCGAACTCGACATAGGCTTCGTCGACGCGGTCGCTGCCGCTGGTCGAATCCGTCAGTCCGGCGCCGCCGCCGTTCGCATTGCCGCTGCGAATCAGCGCGTCGAGGCGGTCGTAGCCGCGATTGCCGCGGTGCTCGAGTCCGGCGGCGACACCGACCGCACCGGCCGGCAGCTCGAACAGGTTGCCGCTCGCATGCAGGCTGAAGTCGCTGAGGTCCGCGCGCAGGCGCTCGTGCGTGGTGCGGCCGATGTAGGCGAGCATCTCCGGCGTGATGGAGCCGGGCGGCCCGAACAGGTTCAGCGGCACGCAGCCGGCCACGGGCGCATCCGGCGTGCCGCAGCGCGCGACGCCGTCGGCGTCGCGGAACGACGGCCCGACCGCCAGCGCCAGACTGCGATTGTCGAAGTACGGATCGGTCTGCGAGTGCTGGTCCGCACGGATGAAGGTCGCGTCCGCCCCCCAGGAGACATCACGGCCAGCGATCGAGAGCAGGCCGTCGAGTCCGACGTGCACCCGCTTCGTGTCGACGGTATCGTCACGACGCCTCGGGCCCGCCTCGACGAAGCGGCGCTGCGCGAGGAGGGCCGTTCGGCCGAACGGGTTGTAGACGTTCTCCGACGAGATCTCCAGCAGCGAGTCCGGCGTGCTCACGTACGGCGACAGCAGAACCGTCGGTGGCGCCAACTGTTGCGACGACGTGCGCCGGTTGTACAGCAGGTCGGCGACCAGCGCGAGACTCGGGCTGATCTCGTAGCGGCCCTGCGCGAAGACGGCCTTCCGCCCCGCCGGCGTCTGCAGGTAGTTGGTCGGCTGGTAGTTGTAGGTGTCGTGTCGCCGGTCGTACGCGCGGAAGTCGTCCGGCGAAGTTCCGGGTCGCCCTTCGATGAGGCGCAGCATCGCGTTGCCGCCGTCCAGCAGGAAGGTCGTGTACGGCGTCACGGACGAACCCGTGCCTTCCGGCGGGATCCCGGGAGCGGGCACGGACGAGATTGCGCGGCTCCCGGCCAGCACGGGGTCGTAGTGTTCGTACTCGAGTCCGACCACCGCGTTCCAGCCGTCGCCGCCACGACCGAACGTCAAGTCGTAGGATCGGCGCTGGCCGTCGCCCTGCTCGTACTGGCCCACGTAGGCGCCCAGTTCGGTACCCGTGAAATCGCGACGCGTGACGACGTTGACCACGCCGGCAATCGCGTCCGAACCGTAGATCGCGGAAGCCCCGTCCTTGAGCACTTCGATGCGCTCGACCAGGGCCAGCGGGATCGCGCTCAGGTCGACGCCGCCGTCCAGCGCGGCCGCCCAGCGCTGGCCATTGACGAGGACGAGGGTGCGGTTGCTGCCGAGGCTGCGCAGGTTCACGCGCAGCTCCCCGTTGCCGTCGTTGTTGTTGTTGCGGTTCTGCGTCCGGCCGTTCGCCGTGAGGGTCTGCAGGATGTCCCCGATGTCGGTCAGGCCCGTTCGTAGCAACTCGGCCCGTTCGATCGTCAGGACGGGATGCTGGGTCTCGGCGTCGATCTTGCGGATGTGCGAGCCGACCACTTCGATCGGCTCCATCAGGGTCGCCGCATCGCCCACCCGTTCGGGCGGTTTCTCCACCGCGACGGCGTCGCGTGCCCCTCCCGCGATCGACGTCAATGCCAAGGCGAGCGCAAGTCTCGACCGTGTCCGTCCCATAGCATGCCCCCGGATGAATCATCCGTGACGCGTGCGCCCCCGTCGGCGCACCTTCCTTCCCTTGCGCATCATAGCTTCGGACCAAAAAAATATGAAAGTGTTCGTACGACGAAAAGCATAAAATCGCGCGTGGGTCGTCATCCACGACACGACATTCGCGAACGCTCTCGTGATGTCGTGCAGAACTCCTTCGGCACGCACCTCACCCGCACTCGCAGTCTCGGCTGCACCGCCGCACCCGTTCTTCCGCGCGCCGCGGACTCGGACGACCGTCGGCTTATGCCCGCGCGCTTCGCACGCTACCCTGTGCGTCCCACGTCCCCGGAGATCCCCATGGAACGCGCGCGCCATCGCACCGCTCTCCTGCTTCTCGCGCTTTCCTGCGCGTTCGCCGCCGTGCCGGCCGGCGCTGCCGATGCGCAGCGCGTCGAGGCCGGCAACCGCGTCAGCGAGAACATCCCCGAGATTCCGGCGGCGCTGACCGAACAGTTGCAGCGCTACGCGAACACGCGCGCTGCCGGGCTCGGCGGCTGGATCGCGGACGGCTCCGGCGTGCTGGTGTCGACGCGCTTCTCGACCACGGCGCAGGTCCACCGGGTGAAGGCGCCCGGCGGCGCGCGCGAGCAGCTCACATTCTTCGACGAGCCGATCGCGTCGATCGTGCCGAATCCGAAGCGCAACGGTTTCGTGTTCGGCAAGGACGTGGGCGGCTCGGAGTTCTGGCAGCTCTACTGGTTCGACCTCGACACGCGCGAGACGAAGCGGCTGACCGACGGCAAGTCGCGCAACGAAAGCCCCGTGTGGTCCGGCGACGGCCGGCGGCTCGCGTACAGCAGCACCGAGCGCAACGGCAAGGACACCGACGTGTGGGTGCTCGACCTCGATACCGGCGCGAAGAAGGCCGTCGTGACCGACGGCGGCGCCTGGTCGGCGACGGATTTCTCGCCGGACGGCAAGGAACTCCTGGTGCAGCGCTTCGTGTCGATCAACGACGTGCAGCCGGGCGCCGTGGACCTCGCGACGGGCAAGCTGATGCGCTTCCCGGTCGACGGCGGCAAGGCCGCGTTCGGTGCGTTCCGTTTCGCGCCGGACGGCACCCGCGCCTACTACACCTCCGACGAGGGCAGCGAGTTCCGCACGCTGCGTTTCCACGACCTCAGGACGAACAAGGTCACGTCGCTGAGCGGCGGCATCGCATGGGACGTCGAGGATTACGCGCTGTCGCGCGACGGCAGCCGCGTGGCCTTCGTCACGAACGAGGACGGCTTCGGCGTTCTGCACCTGCTCGACGCGGCGACGCTGAAGGAGATGGCGTTGCCTGCGCTGCCGAAGGGCGTCATCGGCGGCCTCGAGTTCAGCCCGGACGGCCGGCGCATCGCGTTCTCGCTGAATTCGGCGGTGTCGCCGAGCGACGTCTACGCGGTCGACCTCGACGCGAACGCGGTCACGCGCTGGACCGAAAGCGAAGTCGGCGGCCTCGACGCGTCGACGTTCGTCGCGCCCGAGCTCGTCCGCTTCCCGACCTTCGACAAGGTCAAGGGCAAGCCGCGCACGATCCCCGCGTTCTGGTACCGCCCGAAGGCGAAGGACGGCACCAAGGCACCCGTGGTGATCCAGATCCACGGCGGCCCGGAATCGCAGGCGCGGCCGGTGTTCAATCCCGACATCCAGTTCCTCGTCGACCAGCTCGGCGTCTCCGTGCTGGTGCCGAACGTGCGCGGCTCGGCCGGCTACGGCAAGGGCTACCTGCTGCTCGACAACGGCGACAAGCGCGAGGATTCGGTCAAGGACATCGGTGCCCTGCTCGACTGGATCGCACGGCAGCCGGAACTCGACGCACAGCGCGTGGCCGTATATGGCGGCTCGTACGGTGGCTACATGGTGCTCGCCACGATGACGCACTACGACGCCCGCCTGCGCGCCGGAGTGGACATCGTCGGCATCTCGAATTTCGTCACGTTCCTCGAGAACACCGAGAGCTACCGGCGCGACCTGCGCCGCGCCGAATACGGCGACGAACGCGATCCCGGGATGAGGGCGTTCCTGCAGAAGATCTCGCCGACGACGAACGCGAAGTCGATCACCCGGCCGCTGTTCGTCGCGCAGGGCGCCAACGATCCGCGCGTGCCGGCGAGCGAGGCCGAGCAGATCGTGCGCACGGTGCGCGGCAACGGCGGCGACGTGTGGTTCCTCGAGTTCAAGGACGAGGGACACGGCTTCCGCAAGAAGCCGAACGTCGACTACTTCCGTGCGGCGACGATGCTGTTCTGGAAGAAGAACCTGATCGGGGGATGAGTCGCGTGGAGCGTGATCCGTCGCGCGTCCTCGCCCGCTGGCGGCGTTGGCGCGCGCTCCCCTTCTCCCGCAAGCGGCGCCGGTCGGATCTCCGCCTCTCCCGCTGGCGGGAGAGGGACGGGGTGAGGGCAACCGGAGTGGAGCACCGCACCGCGCATCACATCGCCCTCACCCGACGCGCCGAGCGCGACGACCTCTCCCGCAAGCGGGAGAGGTGATGACTGGACGTCACCCTTGGCCCTTCCCATGAAAACCCTGCGCGCCCTGTTCGATGGTTTCACGCTCGCGCTCGTCGCGACCGTCGCGCTCGCCGTGCTGCTGCCGTGCGAAGGAAGCGCGGCACGCTGGCTCGACCGCCTCACGATCGCCGGCGTCGCGCTGCTGTTCTTCCTTCACGGCGCGCGCCTGTCGCGCGAGGCGATCCTCGCCGGCATCACGAACTGGAAGCTGCACCTGCTCGTGCTGGCGAGCACGTTCGCGATGTTTCCGCTGCTCGGCCTGGCGATGAAGCCGCTCGCCACCGCGCTGCTGACGCCCGCGTTGTATCTCGGCCTGCTGTATCTGTGCTGCCTGCCGTCGACGGTGCAGTCGTCGATCGCCTTCACCTCGATCGCGCGCGGCAACATTCCCGCCGCCGTCTGCGCCGCCTCGCTGTCGAATCTCGCCGGCGTGTTCGTGACGCCAGCGCTGGTCGCGCTGCTGCTGTCCACGCGCGGAGGCGGCTCGACCCTGCACGCGATCGGCGACATCCTGCTGCAATTGCTCGCGCCCTTCGTCGCCGGGCACCTGCTGCGGCCGTGGCTCGGCCGCACGCTCGCGCGCTGGCATCGCGTGCTCGCCGTCACCGATCGCGGCACGATCCTGCTGATCGTCTACGTGGCCTTCAGCGAATCGGTCGTCGACGGGCTCTGGCGGCAGGTCCCGCCGGACGCGCTGTTCGCCGTCTTCGCGGTCGTCGCGCTGCTGCTCGCGATGGTACTGGGGCTGACCACGCTCGCGAGTCGCGCTCTCGGTTTCGCGCGCGAGGACGAGATCGCGATCGTGTTCTGCGGCTCCAAGAAAAGTCTCGCCAGCGGCGTGCCGATGGCGAAGATCCTGTTCGCCGGCAATCCGGCGCTGGGCATCCTGGTGCTGCCGCTGATGCTGTTCCACCAGATCCAGCTGATGGCCTGCGCCGCCCTCGCGCAGCGCTATGCGCGGCGTTCCTAGCCGATCCGTTGCAGCGGCAGTGCGCCGCCGCCGGGCACGCCGGTCGGCAGGTAGTGGTCGATCAGCAGGAATGCGAACAGCGCCATCAGGTAGATGATGGAGTAGTTGAACACGCGCATCGCGAAGAAGTCGTCGGGCGGATCCATCAGGCGGATCGCGTAGTAGAGGAAGCCGCCGCCGAGCACGAGCGCGCCGCCCAGGTAGAACAGGCCGCTCATGCCGGTCAGGTATGGCAGCACCGTGATCACGAGCAGCAGGATCGTGTAGTACAGCACGTGCCAGCGCGTGTAGGTGACGCCGTGCGTGACCGGCAGCATCGGCACCTGGGCGCGCGAATAGTCCTCGCGGCGGAAGATCGCCAGCGCCCAGAAGTGAGGCGGCGTCCAGATGAAGATGAT